>JAJFKQ010000191.1 GCA_021773155.1 Woeseiaceae bacterium
GCGAGTGAATTTCTGGCGATTGCCGAAGCGGCAGCGCAGATTTAAACGGGACAGACCCGGAATTAAACGAAAGTTGAGAATTTGATGGACACACTACAAAAAGGCGTACTTATCACCCATACGTTGATCGCTTTGCTGATCATCGTGCTGGTTTTGCTGCAGCGCGGAAAAGGCGCCGATGCAGGTGCCGCATTCGGTGCGGGCGCATCAGGCACGGTTTTTGGTGCTCGTGGCTCGGGTAGTTTCTTTTCCCGTGCAACGGCGGTTTGCGCCACGGCCTTTTTCGTCACGAGCCTGACGCTGGCCTATTTGAGCAGCCAGAATTCAGCAGCACCCAGCAGCCTGATTGATGATGTGCCGGTGGCCGAGGAAGCGGTTGAAGCACCGGTTTCGGACATGCCGTCTATCGAGCAAGAAGGCGAACTGGTTGATGATGCGACTGATATGCCCGCGCTGGAAGAGACTGGTGCTGAAGATGAGTCTGTGATGGACGAACAGTAAACAAAGTAAATCGATTAATGCTCTGGTGGTGGAATTGGTAGACACGCTGTCTTGAGGGGGCAGTGGCGCGAGCCGTGCGAGTTCGAGTCTCGCCCAGAGCACCAAACAAGGAAATCGACCTCGTAGTACAGGATGTGCTACAGGTCGATTTTTTTTGTCCGTCTGAGCAGTTACCTATGCCAAAAATGTTGTATTCGGCGGCGTATAGGCTGATACAATGCCGCGCTAATTTGAAAGCGAATTAAGCCACAAAGCCCGCAGGGCAAAACTTAAGAACAATGTTGCAAGAATACCTTCCCATCCTGATCTTTCTCGGCATCGCAGCCGGTATCGGCATGTTATTGCTGGGCCTCGGATTTTTGATCGGTAGTGGCCAGAAAGATGACGAGAAACTGTCTCCCTATGAGTGCGGTTTTGAAGCCTTCGACGATTCACGGATGAAGTTCGACGTCCGCTACTACCTGGTTGCCATTTTGTTCATTATTTTCGACCTGGAGATCGCTTTCCTGTTTCCGTGGGCAGTATCGCTGGACACCGTTGGTAAATTCGGATTGCTCGCCATGGCGTTGTTTCTTGCCATTCTGGTTGTCGGATTTATCTACGAATGGAAAAAAGGGGCGCTCGAGTGGGATTGACGAATACGGCTGAAGCCGCAGAGCCAGAGGGCGACGCGGAAGCAGCAGGTGGCAGCCTGCAAAAGAAAGGCTTTGTTGTAACCAGCGTTGACTCGGTGATGAACTGGGCACGTACCGGTTCGTTGTGGCCGATGACCTTTGGTCTGGCTTGCTGTGCCGTCGAAATGATGCAGGCCGGCGCTGCCCGTTATGACCTCGATCGATTCGGGATTATATTTCGCCCGAGCCCGCGCCAGTCAGACTGCATGATTGTTGCAGGCACGCTGACCAATAAAATGGCACCCGCATTGCGCAAGGTATACGACCAGATGCCAGAGCCGCGTTGGGTGGTTTCGATGGGCTCATGCGCAAACGGTGGTGGTTACTACCATTATTCCTATGCTGTTGTCCGGGGTTGCGATCGTATCGTGCCGGTTGATGTCTATGTGCCCGGATGTCCTCCGACCGCGGAGGCCTTGATCTATGGCCTGATTCAACTGCAGAACAAGATACGCCGTACGAGCACGATAGCCCGGTAAAATGACTGATCGTTACGACACATTGGCGAGTAAGATCGATGCTCGCTTCGGCGAGCAGGTGAATCGTGTTGCGTCGACGTGCCGGGAGTTGACTTACGAACTCGACAAAGACGATCTGATAAAGGTTGCCACAGCTCTCCGCAACGAAGCGGATTTCGGTTTTGAAATGCTCATCGACGTCTGTGGTGTCGACTACCTTAGTTACGGTAGTGATGAATGGACGACCAACAGCGCGTCCGGTACCGGATTCAGTCGTGGCGTAGAACGCGAGCCAGTCATCCTGGACGAAGCCGATGAATTTGATCCTGAACGATTCGCCGTTGTCTATCACCTGCTGTCGATACAAAACAATGTTCGGCTCCGGCTGCGTATTTTCACCGGGACGGCAAATCCACCTGTCGTAAAATCGGTCGTTGATATCTGGAACAGCGCTAACTGGTTTGAGCGTGAGGCGTTCGACCTCTACGGCATATTTTTTGATGGCCACCCGGACTTGCGCCGCATTCTGACCGACTACGGATTTATCGGACATCCGTTCCGTAAGGACTTCCCGGTGATGGGTAATGTCGAGGTGAGTTATGACGCCGACGAGGGCAGGGTTGTCTACAAGCCCGTTAGCATTGAGCCGCGCACATTAGTGCCGCGCGTCATCCGCGATGACAACCGTTATGCAGCCGACCTCAAGGAGCCCTCGGATGGCTGAGATTCAAAGTTACACGATGAATTTCGGTCCGCAACATCCTGCGGCGCACGGCGTGCTGCGTCTTGTGCTTGAGATCGAAGGCGAAACGATTCAGAAGGCGGACCCGCATGTCGGTTTGCTGCATCGCGCCACCGAAAAGCTGATCGAAACTAAACCGTATAACCAGAGTATTGGTTACATGGACCGTCTCGACTACGTTTCGATGATGTGTAATGAGCACGGCTACGTTATGGCGATCGAAAAGTTGCTTGGCATCGAAGTACCGACGCGCGCTCAATATATTCGTGTCATGTTCGATGAGATCACTCGCATTTTGAATCATTTGATGTGGCTCGGAGCGCACGGTCTCGATATCGGTGCGATGACAGTGTTCCTTTACTGTTTCCGTGAGCGTGAAGACCTGATGGATTGTTATGAGGCGGTCTCGGGAACACGCATGCATGCGACGTATTACCGTCCTGGTGGTGTCTATCGTGATCTGCCGGATTCAATGCCGAAGTATGCAGAGTCAAAATATCGCAGTAAGAAAGTTCTTGATCGAATGAATTCCGTGCGTGAAGGATCGTTGCTCGATTTTATTGAGGACTTCACGAGTCGCTTCCCGGCTTGCGTCGACGAGTACGAAACGCTGCTCACCGACAACAGAATCTGGAAGCAGCGAACCGTCAATATTGCTGTCGTTTCGCCAGAACGCGCTATGCAGCTGGGCTTTACAGGGCCAATGCTGCGCGGTTCGGGCGTCGAGTGGGATCTGCGCAAGAAACAACCCTACGACGTTTATGATCGTGTGGATTTTGATATCCCGGTCGGCGTCAATGGTGATTGTTATGACCGTTACCTGGTGCGTGTCGAAGAAATGCGGCAGTCGAATCGAATCATTAAACAGTGCGTGGATTGGCTGCGGGACAATCCTGGCCCGGTGATGGCGGAAGATCACAAGATCACGCCACCAACCCGTGTGGAGATGAAAGACGACATGGAGTCGCTCATTCATCACTTTAAGTTGTTCACCGAAGGTTACTGCGTCCCCGAGGGCGAATCCTATGCTGCGGTTGAGCATCCCAAAGGCGAGTTTGGCGTCTACATTATTTCCGACGGCGCCAATAAACCGTATCGCGTGAAGATTCGTGCGCCAGGTTTCGCGCATCTCTCTGCTATGTCAGAGATGGTAGAAGGCCATATGCTTGCCGATGTCGTCGCTGTCATTGGTACGCAGGATATCGTGTTCGGCGAGGTTGACCGATGAGTTACGTACTATCTGCGCACGTGAAAGAAGAAATCGAACACTGGAAGGCGCGTTTTCCGGAAGACCGGCAACGCTCCGCTGTTATCAGTGCGCTGCACGCTGTGCAGCACGAGAACCACGGTTTCGTTACTGCTGAACAGATGAATGCGGTCGCAGAGTACCTCGAACTTCCGACGATTCAGGTTTATGAGGTCGCGACTTTTTATTCGATGTTCCAGACCAAAGAAGTTGGGCGGAACGAAGTCGCGATATGCACAAATATTTCCTGCATGCTGCGCGGTGCCGATGAGCTCGTCGACCACGTCGAAAACAAACTTGGCGTGAAGCTTGGTGAGAGCACTGAGGATGGTCGCATCTTCTTGAAGAAAGAGGAAGAGTGCGTAGCTGCCTGCTGCGGTGCTCCGGCGATGATGGTGAATCACAAGTATCACGAGAATCTGACAAAAGTGCAGATTGATGAAATTCTGGATGGGCTGGACTGATGGCTTATCAGGAAAATCTTGTGTGCTTTAACACCTTCGGGCAAGAGCGGTCATGGTCGCTTGAGACTTATGAGAAAAACCAGGGTTACCAGGCGTGGCGGAAAATTCTTGCCGGCAAGATGTCCCCCGCAGAAGTTATCGATGAAGTGAAATCATCCGGTCTGCGTGGCAGAGGCGGCGCAGGTTTCCCAACCGGTTTGAAGTGGAGCTTCATGCCGCGTGATGCTGATGTGCAGAAATACCTTGTTTGTAACTCCGACGAGAGCGAGCCGGGCACCTGCCATGATCGCGAAGTTTTGCGCAACAACCCGCATGCGCTGGTTGAAGGCATGGCAATCGCCGCCTACGCAATGGGCGCGACAGTGGCCTATAATTACATTCGCGGCGAGTTCCTCGATGAGCCGGTGCCACGCTTTGAGACAGCGGTGAAAGAGGCGTACGACGCCGGTCTGCTAGGCAAGAATATTCAGGGTTCTGGCATTGATTTCGACTTGAACACCTATGTCGGCGCGGGTGCTTACATCTGCGGTGAAGAAACGGCGTTGCTTGAGTCTCTCGAAGGTAAGCAGGGCCGGCCACGATTCAAGCCGCCATTTCCAGCGAACTTCGGGTTGTACGGCAAGCCGACGACGATTAACAACACTCAAAGTCTCGCCAGCGTGCCCGCAATCCTGCGAAATGGCGCGGCGTGGTTTGCCGGTCTTGGCCCTGAAGGCTCGGGCGGTACTGCACTATTTTCAGTGTCGGGACATGTTGAGAAACCTGGCAACTATGAATTGCCGATGGGCATTCCGTTCAAGGATCTGCTTGATGAGATCTGTGGCGGCATGTTGGGTGGTCGAAAACTCAAAGCGGTCATTCCGGGTGGATCATCGTGCAAGGTCTTGCCAGCTGAAATCATTATGAACTGCACAATGGATTACAACTCATTGCAGCAGGCGGGGTCTTCTTTCGGAACCGGCGCTGTAATAGTCATGGATGAGACGACCTGCATGGTCAAAGTGTTGCGGCGTATTTCGCGCTTCTACATGGCGGAGTCTTGCGGCCAGTGCACGCCGTGTCGCGAAGGCACCGGTTGGCTGTACCGCATGCTGACCCGCATTGTTGAAGGCAGGGGCGAAGAAGCAGATCTCCAAAAACTGGTCGATGTCGCAAACAAGATCGAGGGCCATACGATTTGTGCCCTGGGTGACGCTGCAGCATGGCCAGTGCAAAGCTTCCTGAAACACTATTTGCACGAATTCGAATACATGGTTCGCAACAACGGTCGCAGCATCGTTGACGACCCGACGGAGGCTGCCGCGTAATCGCTATGAGTGACGATATCGTAAACATTGAGGTTAACGGCAAACCTGTCGAAGCACGCAAAGGCCAGATGGTCATTGAAGTGACCGACGGTATTGGCGCCTATGTGCCGCGCTTCTGTTACCACGAAAAACTCAGCGTCGCAGCGAACTGCCGAATGTGTCTCGTTGATATAGAGGGAGCGCCGAAGCCTATTCCGGCTTGTGCGCAGCCCGTTAACGAAGGCATGAAAGTCTTCACCAAATCGCCGCGAGCCATTGCCGCGCAAAAAGCAACGATGGAATTTCTGCTGATTAATCATCCGCTCGATTGCCCGATTTGTGATCAGGGTGGCGAATGCGAGTTGCAGGATCTGGCGATGGGTTACGGCCGTGATGTTTCGCGCTACAACGATCGCAAACGAGTTGTAAAAGACGAGGATATCGGGCCGTTGGTATCCACTGACATGACACGCTGCATTCATTGCACTCGCTGCGTTCGTTTCGGCGAGGAAATTCAGGGTTACCCACAACTTGGCACGATGGGGCGTGGTGAGAACGTAAAGATTTCGACCTTCGTTGAACAGAATGTTGATCATGAACTGTCGGCAAATATTATTGACTTGTGTCCAGTCGGCGCTTTGAATAACAAGCCGTATCGTTTCAGCGCGCGCGCCTGGGAAATGGAGCAACGCGCAACCATTTCGCCGCACGATTGTGTTGGCTCAAATCTTTACGCTCATGTTTTGCGCGGCACTGTTAAGCGTATCGTTCCGCGGGATAACGAAACGATCAACGAAGCGTGGATTTCCGATCGGGATCGTTTCAGCTACGAAGCCATTTACAGTGCAGATCGCCTGACGACGCCGCGACTCAAGGACGGCGGAGAGTGGCGGGATATCGAATGGTCTGACGCGCTCGCACATGCTGCTGAAGTTTTCACCGCAACAGACGGGGATAAACTCGGGTTTATCGCATCGCCAGCGGCGACAGTCGAGGACAGCTACCTGCTATCGCAACTGGCAAAACACCTCGGAACAGCCAATATCGATCACCGGCTCAATCGCCGTGATATCTCGGATCAGGACATTGACCCTGTATTTGAAGCGCTTGGTTGTGATGTAGACGAGATCGAACAACAGGACGCTGTACTGGTCGTTGGATCCAATGTTCGAAACGAGGCGCCGATAATTGCGCATCGACTGCGCAAGGCGGCCATCAATGGTGCGAAAGTCAGTTTCGCGAATTCCAAAGAATACGAGTATTTCTTTGATGTAGCGGATTACGTGTCTGGCGCAGGTTTGGTTGAGTTGCTGGCTGGTATTGCCGTAGCTGCCGGCACAAAGTCCGATGCCGTTTCGGATATTTGCTCTGGCATTACTCCCGATGATGCGCAACAAAGAATTGCTGCATCATTAAAAGATTCTGGCGATGCTTTGATTCTGCTCGGCGCTATCGCTGGAAGCCATGCGGCGTATTCCGCCGTGCGTGCTCTTGCGTCTGCCATTGCCGATGCTACAGGCGCGAAGCTCGGGTTTATCACGAATGGTCCGAACACCGCAGGTGCGCAACTCGCCGGTGTATTGCCGCATCGCGACATCGGCGGCAAGAGCGGAGATAAAGTCGGGCAGGGCATCGCAGCCATGCTGGACAGTGATCTCGATGCTGTCGTTCTGGTGAATGTTGAACCGGACGCGGATATTCATGCGATACCCGATGCAACGCAAAAGCTTGCGAACAAGAAGTTCGTTGTTGCGTTGACGCCGTTTGTTTCAGACGCGCTGCTTGAGGTCGCCGATTTGTTATTGCCGATCGGTACGTTTGCAGAGACATCCGGTACGTATGTGAATGTAGCCGGGACCTGGCAAAGCTTTAATGGTGTGGCAAATCCGGTTGGCGAGTCTCGTCCGTGTTGGAAGGTCCTGCGAGTCCTTGGCAATTTGACCGATGCCGAAGGGTTCGACTACGTCACCAGCGAGGACATACTCGCGGAGTTCAAGTCGGTCCTGGGTGATGTTGAGGCAGGCAGCTACAAGCCAGGTAGCAGACTTGCCAGACCGAATGGTGAGGATGCACCGGCAGACGAGATCGATACACCGTTGTATTCAGGCGATGGCCTTGTGCGTCGCGCTACTGCGTTGCAGCAGACGCTGGTTGCGAAACGCGCGGCAGGTGACGGGTGATGGGGAACCTCGTGCCACAATTCTTGCTGAACTGGATTGACTGGGGGATGGGTGTTTTCCATTCCCTGCCGGACTGGATTCAATACCTGACGATTACGACCTGGAAGATCCTGTTCGTTTTGATCGCTGTGATTTTGATTGTTGCGTTTTCGACGTATTTTGAACGCAAAGTCATCGGTAGTATGCAGGCCCGCGTCGGCCCGAACCGGGTGGGTCCGCTTGGACTGCTGCAGCCGTTTGCCGACGTTATCAAGCTACTCATTAAAGAAGTGGTTGTGCCGTCGCAATCGAACAAATTCCTGTTCGTCATTGCGCCACTACTCTCACTGATTCCTGCGCTCGCGACCTGGGCGGTTATTCCGCTGAACGACTGGTACGTGATCGCAGATATTAATGCGGGTCTCCTTTATGTATTGGCACTGACATCGGTCGGCGTCTACGGCGTCATACTCGCCGGTTGGGCAACCAATTCGAAATACGCACTGCTTGGCGCCATGCGTTCGGCCGCGCAGATCGTTGCTTACGAAATCGCGATGGGCTTCGCTTTGGTTGGTGTGCTGATGGCTGGTGGCAGCCTGAATCTCGGCGATATTGTGGCGAAGCAGGCCGGCGGTGTCAGCCATTGGTTTTTGCTGCCATTGTTTCCGTTATTCGTTGTCTACTGGATTTCCGGTGTGGCCGAGACGAACAGGGCGCCGTTTGACGTTGCGGAAGGCGAGTCAGAAATTGTAGCCGGGTTTCACGTTGAGTATTCGGGTGTCGCGTTCGCTGTGTTCTTCCTTGCGGAATACGCGAACATGGTTCTCATCTCGACCTTGACCGCCATCTTCTTCTTCGGCGGTTGGGCTTCACCTTTTGAAGGCTGGACGTTCCTCAACAACATCCCGTGGCTTGCATGGCTCACCGCGGGAGGGCTGCACTGGTTATTTATCAAGATGTGTATGTTCATGTACACGTTCTTCTGGTTCCGCGCGACCTTTCCGCGTTACCGCTATGACCAGATTATGCGACTGGGCTGGAAGATATTCATACCAGTAACGATCATATGGATCGCCGTGGAAGGGGCGATGGCCTGGTTCCAGGTGGGTCCGTGGTCAGGGTTGGGTGCTTAGAATGATGAGCCGATTAGTCAGCTACATTAAGACCTTCACCCTATGGGAACTGCTCAAAGGGCTTGCGGTCACGCAGCGCCAGTTCTTTAAGAAGAGTTTGACGCTTGAGTACCCCGATGAGAAGACACCGCAGTCGCACCGGTTTCGCGGATTACATGCGCTGCGCCGTTATCCGAACGGTGAGGAGCGTTGTATCGCGTGCAAGTTGTGCGAGGCGGTTTGTCCGGCATTGGCGATCACTATCGAATCGGACGCCCGCGAAGATGGTTCACGACGTACAACTCGCTATGACATCGATTTATTCAAGTGTATTTATTGCGGTTTCTGCGAGGAGGCCTGTCCGGTTGATGCGATCGTCGAGACGCGTATCCATGAGTACCATATGGAGAACGCGGGCGAGAACATCATGACTAAAGACAAGTTGCTGGCGGTTGGCGATAAGTTCGACGCCATGATCTCTGCTGACAAAGCAGCTGACGCAAAGTATCGGTAGGGCAAAAGATAATGTTCCAGTCAGTTTTATTTTATTTGTTTGCGCTGATCATGCTCGGAGCGGCCGGTGGCGTGGTTTTCTCACGCAACCCCGTGCACTCAGTCATGTTCCTCGTGCTGACATTCTTCCAGAGCGCTGTTCTGTGGCTGATGGCGGAAGCTGAGTTCCTTGCGATTGTCCTGGTTCTTGTTTATGTCGGCGCCGTGATGGTGTTGTTCCTGTTCGTCGTCATGATGCTCGAGGTAAATATCGAGGCAGCCAAGCGCGGACTTTCACGATACGCACCTTTAGGTATCGGCATCGCGTTAATCATGGTTATTGAACTCATTCAGTTGATTTGGTTACGCGGTCAGGGTTTTTCCAGTACTGGAGGATTCGCAGCGACACCTGAGGGCTACAGCAATACCAAGGCGCTCGGTGCAGTGCTGTATACGGAGCATGTATACGCTTTTGAAATTGCGGCCGTTATTTTATTGCTCGCGATCGTAGCGGCCATCACACTGACGATGCGCAAGCGCCCCGGAATCAAAGTGCAGGATATTGCCGCTCAGGTAGCGGTACGTGCGAAAGATCGTGTTCGTGTGGTCAAGATGGACGCGGAGAAGAAGCAATGATCGGTCTTGAACATTACCTGACGCTGGCCGCCATGCTCTTCGTACTGAGTATTGCCGGCATCATCGTTAATCGTCGCAACCTCATTCTGTTGCTCATGTGCATAGAGCTCATGTTGCTGGCTGTGAATTTCAATTTCATAGCATTCTCTCGCTACCTGGGTGACGAGACGGGGCAGGTCTTCGTTTTCTTCATATTGACGGTTGCTGCAGCAGAAGCGGCAATCGGCCTCGCGATTCTTGTTGTGCTGTTCCGCAACAAACAATCGATCGCGGTGCAAGAGCTGAATACGTTGAAGGGTTGATATGTACAGCTACTACCTGACGATCGTTTTGGCACCGCTCGCGGCAGCAATCATCGCTGGCCTGGCGGGCAAGAAAATCGGTCGTGCAGGTGCTCATTGGGTCACCATTGCCGGCGTCGGTACGTCGTGCCTGTTGTCGTTGCTCGTTCTCAAGAACATGTTCTGGGGCGGCGCGGTCGCTGAAAATATTCCCGTCTATACTTGGGCGGCTACCGACGGCTTGCACATGGGCGTTGGCTTTCTTGTGGATCGCCTGACAGCGTTGATGATGTGTGTTGTGACCTTCGTTTCTTTGATGGTTCACATCTATACCATCGGTTATATGCATGAGGACCCGGGCTACCAGCGTTTCTTCAGCTACATCTCGCTGTTTACGTTCTCGATGCTGATGCTGGTCATGTCCAATAACTTCCTGCAACTGTTCTTTGGCTGGGAAGCAGTTGGCCTGGTTTCATACCTCCTGATTGGTTTCTGGTTTAAGAAAGAATCAGCAATCTTCGCGAACCTCAAAGCGTTCCTCGTCAACCGTGTCGGTGACTTTGGTTTCATTTTAGGCATCGCCGGTGTTGCGATGTTCACCGGCTCGCTGGATTACGCCGAAGTGTTCGCAACTGCGGATCAGGTTGCGACACAAAACATCGAGGTTTTCTCCGGTACTCCCTGGAACGCGATGACGGTGATCTGCATCCTGCTGTTCATTGGTGCGATGGGTAAGTCGGCACAGGCTCCGCTGCACGTCTGGCTGCC
Organism: Woeseiaceae bacterium; assembly: GCA_021773155.1. Lineage (GTDB taxonomy): Bacteria > Pseudomonadota > Gammaproteobacteria > Steroidobacterales > Woeseiaceae > UBA1847. Next base: position 10,820 of record JAJFKQ010000191.1, read on the forward strand.
AGACTCGATGGAGGGCCCAACGCCGATTTCTGCCTTGATTCACGCGGCTACGATGGTAACGGCGGGTATCTTCATGGTGGCACGTATGTCGCCATTGTTTGAGCTTTCGACGACCGCTCTCGGTTTTGTCATTGTCATCGGTTCGATTACCGCGTTCTTCATGGGCCTGCTGGGTATCGTG
>JAJFKQ010000192.1 GCA_021773155.1 Woeseiaceae bacterium
CCTTCGCCTACCGAACGCGGTTTGAAGATGTGCGACGCACCACCGGCTGCGACGATGACTGCCTTGGCGCGGAAAACGTAGAACTCCCCGGTACGAACATTAAAACCAACGGCTCCGGCGACACGGTTTTCCTTCTTCTTGTCCATCAACAGATGGGTCACCATGATCCGGTTATAGACCTTGGTAGCAGCCTTGCGAGCGGCTTCGGCGACGATCGGCTTGTAGCTTTCACCATGAATCATGATCTGCCACTTGCCTTCCCGCATATACCTGCCGGTTTCAGGGTCCTTCATGATCGGAAGGCCCCATTCCTCGAACATGTGCACGGTGGCGTCGACATGCCGGGCGATATCGTAGCCAAGATCCTCACGCACGATGCCCATGAGGTCGTTGCGCGCGTAGCGGACGTGGTCTTCGGGCTTGTTCTCGTCCCATTGCATGCCCATGTAGCAGTTGATCGCGTACAGGCCTTGCGCGACAGCACCACTGCGTTCGATGTTTGCCTTCTCGACGACGACTACCTTCTTGTCGCGCCCCCAAAATCTGGATTCGTAGGTGGCTCCGCAGCCCGCCATGCCGCCGCCGATAACCAGGACATCGGAATCCACGAATACTGTTTTTCTCCCTGAGAACAGTCCCATTACACTACTCCTTGCTTGAGCTGGTCCGGAGTTAACGCGGGCAGCTCATTGATGTTGAGTCCAGCCGGTTCGTGCGCGAGCTCCTGGGAGTTAATAGCCTCCTGGCTGGGCGCTTCGTAATCGGACGCTGACTTGATAGATCCCCATGGTGTGGTGCGAATTGGGGACTCAAAGTTCTTCTCGCGACCATCCCGGAATTTGATCTTCCAGGCGATAGTGGCTTTCTCTTCGTCTCGAATTGGTCGAACGCTGTGCCCAAGCGGTGCGAAGTCGGCATAGCCGCGCACGTCAATCGCGTTCTGCGGACAGGCCTTCACACAGGAGTAGCACTCCCAACAGAAATTAGGCTCGATGTTGAAAGCCCGTCTATGCGTTGGGTCAATGTGCATGATGTCGGAAGGACAAATATCCACGCACTCACCGCAACCATCACAATTCGTCATATAAACAAAAGTAGGCATATCGATTAGCTCCCTTCGTTATGAGTTGCAGGAAGAGTGGAAGCACCGCTTGCCTCCTCAACCCTTCGTTGAAAGGCCACCACGGGCTTGAAGAACATGTGAGCTAACTTCGACCAGCGAACAGATCCAAACAACATCGTGGTGAATAGAATGTAGAAACCAAAGACGATCCTGGTCGCAGTCAGGTTGCCCGTGGTCTGCACGATTTCCCAAATGAAAGCGAAGGTGACACTGCCGAGCAAGGTAACGATGAACAGATCCGCCATCACGAGGCGGAACACCGGTTGACCGTCTTTCGCTACATTGACTCTGAGGAGAAAGAAGAACCAGTAGCCGCCAATGAGAAGCATGATTACACCGATGTTCCAGAGCAACGGTATGAGCGCTGGCGTAGGTGTGGCGTGTGTTGGATAGCCAAAGATCATGATGATCGTCGTGACCAGGTAGAAGATGAAGCCGTAGAACATAAAAAGATGGGAAATCCGTCTTTGCACGTTGCAGAATTCGCCGGCGGTTGCAACCTCGACCGCGAGGGTCTTGATAGCCAGTGAAGCTTTCTCGCCACCGCTAAGCTTCTTCGTCGCTGCTGCCTGTGACTTCTTTTGCCGCTGTGCGAAATACTTGCCGCTGTTCTTGTGAATCATGTCGGCAACTGTTCCGACAAAAACCGCAAGTATCATCAAGACAATGTAAATCTGCATGGCTGAAGTCGGCAGAAAAACCGTTAATTCTGCAAACGGATTGCTAGTGAACATCAGATTATCCCCTTCAAATGTTGTTTCTTATCCATTAACACAACAACGAGACGGACTTCTGCCATCTTCTATTCCATGAGACGATAAGAAATATCGACATCGTAAATGGAAGCCTGTGGTGTTATTTCTGGAATAAAGGACGCGAGCAGAGGCGCTCGCGTCCCGCAATTTTTTTCTACCTTATGCGGCTGGACGTTTGATAACGAATCGAAACACAGAATCATCTTTTGACGACTCAAGCAATTCGTTACCCGTCTGCCGGCAGAAAGCCTCGAAATCGGAAACGGAACCCGGGTCTGTAGACAGTATTTCCAGCGTCTCTCCAGCAGCAACGTCTTTCAGTGCTTTTCTGGCTTTGAGAATGGGTAAGGGACAGTTAAGTCCTTTTGCGTCAAGTGTATGGTCGGCCATTAAAGTGCAGCTCCGTTTAAATTGTCTGCGGCAATGCAGATTAGATGAAAAGATTAATATCAGATTTCGCCGCGACCTCGATATAGGTTGCGGCACCGCCAATTTCCGGTCCTTCGATCATGTCGTCAGTCGAATACTCGAATAGATCAAGCGTCATTTGACACGCGATCATCCGGACATCGACGTCGAGGCAGGCCTCTCGCAAATCCTCGATCGATGCGACACCTTTCTTGTTCATCAGGTTCTTCATCATCTTGGTGCAGGCGGCATCAACACCGGGAATTGCCGTCAGGAGATTGGGTAGCCCCATATGTGCACCCATCATCGGCATTTTCATTGCCGGATTTCCAGAGGCAGTCAGTTGCAGGTCGAGCTTCTTCAGCAACAGTGGTAGACCATAGAAAGTAAAAAACATGGTAACTGGCAAACCCATCGCGGCTGCCGTTGAGGCGAGAATGAATGGTGGATACGCCCAGTCGAGGCTTCCCTTGGTCACGATAATTGACATGCTTTTGGTCGCCGGATCGGCGGCCGGAGCGCTTTGCGCAGCGTCAGATACAACTTGAGCTTCACTGGACATCGGATTACACCTCTTGAGTTAGGGGGTTCGGCCCGCAAAAGAACATTAGCGTATCATAATATTACAATGGACTGCATAAACGATAGAATAAGCCTATACACGCATTTTGAACCATCGAATT
>JAJFKQ010000193.1 GCA_021773155.1 Woeseiaceae bacterium
CACCTGCACCTTGGGAGGGACTGCACGACTGGGGCAGATTTTCGCGTACAAGCCGAGTCCTTTCGAGGGTACTGCCCAGGAACAGAAGTCGCCCGGCCAGTTGACGCTCATCGCGGAAGCCGACAAAGAATCACTCTTCAATAATTGCGACAACTTGACGATGGCACCGTGGGGTGACCTGATCGTCTGCGAAGACACGGAAGACAATTCAGACCACTGCGCGCTGGTTGGAGTCAGACCCGATGGTAGTCAGTATCTGTTGGCCAACAATGCCTACTCTGACTCTGAACTCGCGGGTGTTTGCTTCTCGCCGGATGGCAAGACGATGTTCGTGAATATTCAGTATCCGGGGATGACGGTTGCTATTACCGGCCCCTGGCCGGAGTAAATTTGGTAGGCAGAACGCGGACTTGGGTAGCCCGGTTAATTCGACTGTGGGTCGTGGAGAAGTAACCGGGCTACCCAAGTCCGCGTTCTAACCTCCACGCTTCTCAAGAATAGCGACGGCGGGTAATGTTTTGCCTTCTACGAATTCGAGGAAGGCTCCGCCGCCTGTGGAGATGTAGGAAATATCGTCGGCAACACCATATTTATCTATAGCGGCGAGTGTGTCGCCGCCGCCAGCGACCGAAAAGGCATCGCTCGCAGCTATGGCTTCGGCCAAAATTCGAGTGCCTTCGCCGAACTGATCAAACTCGAATACGCCGACCGGGCCGTTCCAGATGATGGTGCCGGCAGCGGCGATGATGTCCGCAAAATGTGCCGATGTATCCGGGCCAATATCGAGAATTAGTTCATTGGCTGAAACGGCCTCAACAAGCTTCGTTGTCGCTTGAGCATCTGCTGAGAATTCATCCGCAACAACGACGTCGGTGGGCACTGGAATATCGGCGCGATCATTCTTGTTGGCGACAAGATCCTGGGCGGTATCCAGCATATCCGGCTCGTAAAGTGATTTTCCAACATCGTGACCGGCTGCCGCTATGAAGGTGTTGGCGATGCCGCCACCGACGATCAGACAATCGACAACATCGGCCAGGGCATCAAGCACCGTTAGTTTTGTCGATACTTTGGAACCACCAACTATCGCGACAAATGGTCGTGCCGGATTATCGAGTGCTTTGGCGAGCGCCTCGAGTTCCGCCGAGAGTAGCGGCCCGGCACATGCTATGGCCGCGTGCTCTGCAACACCGTAAGTGCTGGCTTGTGCCCGGTGCGCTGTTCCGAATGCGTCCATAACGAAAATGTCACACAAGGAAGCCATTTTTTTCGCCAAGACTTCGTCGCAGGATTTTTCGCCTTCCAGAAAACGGACGTTTTCGAGGAGTGCGACATCGCCTGCAGCAACCTCAACGCCATCGATCCAGTCTTTTAACAACGGCACATCACGTTCGAGCAAGACTGCCAGACGGTCAGCGACGGGTTGTAAAGAGAAAGCGTCTTCGGGCTGCCCTTCTGTTGGTCTGCCGAGGTGTGACATCAGCATGACCGCGGCGCCTGCATCGAGCACAGCCCTGATCGTTGGCAGGGCTGCGCGTATGCGAGCATCTGAGGTCACTTCGCCGTCAGCAACCGGAACGTTCAGGTCTTCGCGAATCAATACACGCTTACCTGACAAATCGACGTCGGTCATTTTGATGACGGACATAGTATCTCCCGGCTGAGTGGCTGTATTACCTGGCGTTGACGAGTGCCACAGTTATGTCGAGCATACGATTCGAGAAGCCCCACTCGTTGTCGTACCACGAGCAAACCTTCACGAGCGTACCGTCCATGACCTTGGTCAGCGTCGAGTCGTATGTAGATGACGCCGGGTCATGATTGAAATCGACCGATACCAGTGGCTCGTCGTTGTACGCCAACACACCCTTGAGCGGCCCTTCACTCGCAGCCTTCAGAATATCGTTGATCTCATCAACACTGGTCTCTCGTTCAGCAACAAATGTCAGGTCGACTGTCGAAACATTGATGGTCGGAACGCGCATGGAGAAGCCATCAAGCTTGCCATTGAGCTCAGGCAATACCAGACCAACGGCCTTGGCGGCACCTGTGCTCGTCGGAATCTGTGACATCGTGGCAGAACGCGCACGACGCAGGTCCTTGTGATACACGTCTGTAAGAACCTGATCATTGGTGTATGCGTGGATGGTCGTCATTAAGCCGTGCTTCACGCCAATCGCTTCATGCAACGGCTTCACCAGCGGCGCGAGGCAGTTGGTCGTGCACGACGCATTCGAAATGATGTTGTGCTCCGCTGTCAGCGTGTCATGGTTGACGCCGTAGACAAAGGTGCCGTCGATATCGGCGCCGCCGGGTGCCGAAATCACAACCTTTTTGGCACCGGCTTCGATGTGCTTGCCCGCCGTTTCACGCGTGCGGAAGAAACCCGTGCACTCGAAAACAACCTCAACGCCCAGTTCGCCCCACGGCAGTTTGGCCGGATCGCGTTCTGCGAAGACCTTGATGCGATCGCCGTTGACGATAATGTCATCGCCGTCGACCTCAACTGTGCCAGGGAACGGTCCATGCGCCGTATCGCGGCGCGTCAGGTGTGCATTTGCGGTTGAGTCACCCAGATCATTAATGGCAACCACATCAAATTCGCCAGCTCGGCCAGATTCGTGAATTGCACGCAAGATGTTGCGCCCGATGCGGCCGTAACCGTTGATGCCAATCTTTATTGCCATTTCTTATCTACTCCAAAATCAAAATTTAACAGCTTATTTCAGTACGTCTTTCGCTACTGCAACTACGTTGTTCGTCGAAAAGCCGAAATGCTCAAACAATTCATCCGCCGGTGCAGATTCACCAAAACGGTCAAGACCAATCACCTGTCCGGCCGGGCCCGCATAACGCCACCATGATGCTGTCACGCCGGCCTCAATGACCACTCGCGCTGTAACAGATGTTGGCAGAACCGACTCGCGGTAATCTGCATCTTGCGCATCAAATACGTCAGTACACGGCATGGAAACAACACGCGCCTTCACGCCCTCGGCAGCTAGTGCTTCCGACGCCGACGTCGCCAAAGCAACTTCTGAGCCCGTTGCGATGAAGATAATATCCGCTACACCGTCGGTATCTTTCAATACGTAGCCACCACGTGCGATATCAGAAAGCTGTGCAGTGCTGCGTACCTGATGCGGCAAACCCTGGCGGGTCAGGATGAGACTGGTCGGTCCATCCTGCCGTTCGATCGCGTGCCGCCAGGAAACTGCCGTCTCAACGGCATCGCACGGACGCCAGACACTCATGTTTGGCATAAGGCGTAACGACGCCGTGTGTTCGACCGGCTGGTGCGTCGGCCCGTCTTCACCCAGGCCAATCGAGTCATGCGTGTACACGAGGACGTTCTGAATTTTCATCAGGGCCGCCATGCGCAGCGCGTTTCTTGAGTAATCCGAGAATGTCAGGAATGTGCCCGAATACGGCAGCCAGCCACCGTGAAGACCCATGCCGTTACAGATCGCCGTCATGCCAAACTCGCGGACACCGAACCAGATGTAGTTACCGGCTGCGTCATCTCCCGATATCGGGACTGATCCATTGTGCCTGGTCAGATTGGAGCCCGTCAGATCAGCTGAACCACCGGCCATTTCCGGTAACGCCGGCGCGAATGCATTCAATGCAATGAGTGAAGCTTTACGCGTTGCGACCGACTCGCCTGCTTCGTCGATGCTGGCAATAGCCTTGTCCGCGAAGTCGTTCCAGTCGGTTGGCAGGCTGCCGGCCATGCGTCTCACAAACTCGCTGGCGAGTTCAGGGTGCTCGGCTTCGTAAGCCGCGAACACAGCATCCCAGGCACTTTGACTGGCCGCACCACGCTCTTTGCTATCCCAACCGGCAGCAATATCAGCAGGAATCTCAAAAGGTGCCGACTCCCAGCCGAGTTCTTTGCGGGCCGCCGCGACTTCGTCATCGCCCAGAGGCGCGCCGTGTGTTGCTGCGGTGCCCTGCTTGTTGGGTGAACCAAAGCCGATGACGGTCTTGCAACAGATCAAAGTCGGTCGATCGGAGTCCGAGGTAGCCTGCTCGATGGCGGCGGCGATTGATACCGCGTCGTGGCCGTCAACGTCAGCGATAACCTGCCAACCATATGCCTCAAAACGCCTGGCGGTGTCATCCGTAAACCAGCCGTCAACCTCACCATCGATCGAAATATTGTTGTCGTCATACAGGCAGATGAGCTTGCCAAGCTTCAAGGTACCGGCAAGCGAACAGGCCTCGTGTGAAATGCCTTCCATAAGGCAGCCATCGCCCAGGAAAACCCAGGTTTTGTGGTCCACGATCTCGTGGCCAGGACGATTGAACTCGGCCGCCAGCATTTTTTCTGCCATGGCCATACCTACGGCGTTGGTTAGACCCTGACCTAGCGGACCCGTCGTGGTTTCGATTGGCCCACCCGCCTCATACTCGGGATGTCCTGCCGTCTTGTAACCGAACTGACGGAAGTTTTTGAGCTGATCGATCGAAAATTCTTCGTAGCCGGTCAGATACAGCAGGCTGTACAACAACATGGATGCGTGGCCGTTCGACAGTACGAAACGATCGCGATTAGCCCATCGAGGGTTAGCCGGATTGTGTTGCAGGTAGTCATTCCAGAGTACTTCGGCCATGTCCGCCATGCCCATCGGGGCACCGGGATGACCTGAATTCGCGGCCTGGACCGCATCCATACTCAGGGCTCGAATCGCATTCGCGAGATCGCGCCTGGCTGGCTGGCCGGCGCTGGATACTTTATGAGTCATGTGACCTGTCTTGTAGTGGGGACCGTGGCGGCCTCTATTTGTGAGGGGTGATATTCGAACTTGGTGGACCTTGTATTTTCCCTGTTATAGACGGCCGCATCAAGGGTACAATGCGCCACCCCTAATTTTGGATTCACTCTAGATATGTCTGACGCTTTCCTTTTTACGTCCGAATCGGTCTCCGAAGGCCATCCGGACAAAATATCTGACCAGATCTCCGACGCCATTCTCGACGCGATTATCGCCGAGGATCCCAAGGCGCGCGTCGCCTGTGAAACCATGGTCAAGACTGGCATGGTCATTGTGGCCGGCGAGATTACAACCTCTGCCTGGGTCGACATGGAAGAGATCGTGCGCGAAGTCGTGCTCGATATCGGCTACGACGAGTCGAGCAAAGGCTTCGACGGCGCAACCTGCTCCGTGCTCAACGCGATCGGCAAACAGTCGCCTGATATTGCGCAAGGCGTTGACCGCGAATCCGAGCAAGCACAAGGCGCCGGCGATCAGGGCCTGATGTTTGGCTATGCTACCAATGAGACCGAAGTTCTCATGCCCGCGCCCATCACGTATGCGCATCGTCTGGTCCAACGGCAGGCAGAAGTGCGCAAGAACGGCACCTTGCCGTGGCTGCGCCCGGACGCGAAAAGCCAGGTGACCTTCAACTACGAAAATAACAAGCCGGTTTCTATCAACGCCGTCGTTTTGTCCTCGCAACACAGCCCGGACATTTCAATGGCAGACTTGCGCGAAGGTGTGATGGAGGAAATCATCAAACCCATATTGCCTGCCGAGTTCCTTGGCGCCGAGACGCAGTACCACATCAACCCGACCGGACGATTCGAAATCGGCGGTCCTATGGGTGATTGCGGTCTGACCGGGCGCAAGATCATCGTTGATACCTATGGCGGCTCCGCGCGCCATGGCGGTGGCGCATTCTCGGGCAAAGACCCATCCAAGGTGGATCGCTCCGCGGCTTACGCCAGTCGTTACGTCGCGAAGAACATTGTCGCCGCCGGCCTGGCCGAGCGCTGCGAAATTCAGGTGTCTTATGCGATTGGCGTCGCAGAACCAACCTCAATCAGCGTGCAAACATTTGGTACCGGAACAATTTCGGACGCCCGGATGACGGCCCTGATCCGCGAACACTTCGATCTCACCCCATACGGTATTTTGACGATGCTGGATCTGATCAAACCGATCTATCGCCAGACAGCCGCCTACGGACACTTCGGCCGGGAAGACATCGATCTCAGCTGGGAACACACTGACAAAGCAGAAGCGCTGAAAGCCGCCGCTGCGTAAACCAATTATTTTAGGAGATTCACCATGAGCAGCGAAGCTCACGCTATTCACGAGAATGACTACAAAGTAGCTGATATTTCTTTGGCTGAATGGGGCCGTAAGGAAATAGCCATCGCCGAGACCGAAATGCCGGGCCTTATGGCATTGCGCGAAGAATACAAAGGCAAGAATCCGCTGGACGGCGTTCGTCTTACGGGTTGCTTGCATATGACTATCCAGACCGCGGTTCTTATCGAGACATTGAAAGAACTCGGCGCCGATATTCGCTGGTCCTCGTGCAATATCTTCTCGACGCAGGATCACGCTGCCGCCGCTATCGCAGATTCCGGTATCCCTGTCTTCGCCTGGAAGGGCGAGACCGAGGACGAGTACTGGTGGTGTGTCGAGCAAACCATCAACGGACCTGATGGCTGGCAGCCTAATATGATCCTCGATGACGGCGGCGACCTCACGATGCGACTGCATGACAATTACCCTGAGATCATGGAGGGCGTTAAGGGTCTGTCGGAAGAGACGACGACCGGTGTCAAGCGCTTGTATGACATGATGAAGGACGGTTCCCTCGCGTGCCCGGCTTTCAATGTTAATGATTCGGTGACCAAGTCCAAATTCGACAACCTGTATGGCTGTCGTGAATCGCTCGTTGACGGCATCAAGCGTGCCACCGACGTTATGATTGCTGGCAAGGTTGCGGTCGTTTGTGGCTACGGAGACGTGGGCAAAGGTTGCGCGCAGTCACTCAAGGGCCTGGGAGCAACGGTCTGGGTAACCGAAATCGACCCGATTTGTGCGCTGCAAGCGGCGATGGAGGGTTACCGGGTCGTAAAATTAGATGACATCTGCGATCAGGTGGACATTGTCGTTACCGCGACGGGCAACTACCACGTCGTCTCCGGGCCGCAAATGGACCGTATGCGCAATCAGGCGATCGTCTGCAACATCGGCCACTTCGATAACGAGATTGACGTTGCCTACCTGAAGCAGTACGAGTGGGAAAATATCAAACCGCAGGTTGATCACATTATTTTCCCGGATGGCAAGCGCATTATCCTGCTTGCCGAAGGACGCCTCGTAAATCTCGGCTGTGCGACGGGACACCCAAGCTTCGTCATGTCGAATTCATTCACTAACCAGGTTCTGGCGCAAATTGAGCTTTGGGAAAATGGCGACGACTACGGCAAAGAGGTTTACGTCCTGCCGAAGCACCTTGATGAGAAGGTTGCGCGGTTGCACCTGGACCGCATCGGTGCGAAGGTCACTGAATTGTCCAATGCACAAGCCGAATACATCGGTGTTGAAAAATCCGGACCGTACAAATCGGAGCACTACCGCTACTAGTACTCCACCAAAGAGAAACGCCTTATTCAAGCGACCGCTGACGCAACTGACAAGGAGTCGATTCGGGTACTGCACCTGACCGATCCACACTTGTTCGCCGACCCTGACGGCGAACTCAGAGGTACCGTCACTGCGGATTCTTTGCAGCAGGTTCTTGACCACTATAACGCCGGTGACTGGCGCGCAGAGCGCGTACTGATCACCGGCGATCTTATTCAGGACGACAGCGCTGAGGCCTATGACCGGTTTCGCGAACTGCTGCTGCCTCTCAATATGCGCATGCACTGTATCCCGGGCAATCACGACGTCCGCGATCTGATGAAACCGGTTTGCAGGCGACCGCCATTCTCTTACTGCGCCACGGAGGAGATTCGGAATTGGTTACTGGTCGGTCTTGACAGCTGCATCACCGGCGACGCCGGCGGTGAGATCGCAGCCGATGAGTTCGAACGACTCGACGCGATAGTCAGTGCAAGCCCGGCAAAACACATAATGGTTTGCTTGCACCACCCGCCTGTTCCGATGGGCAGTGCGTGGCTCGATACCGTAACTTTGAAAAATGGCGCAGAGCTGCTCGAAAAACTGCAAGCAACAGGCAGGGTTCGGTTACTCGTTTTTGGCCATGTTCACCAGCCATACGAAGATGAGCACAATGGCATTCAGGTCATCGGTACACCTTCCACCTGCCGCCAGTTCAAGCCCGGCAGCGACGACTTCGACATCGATGGCCGTCCACCAGCCTATCGCCGCATCACCCTGCATGCGGACGGCAGCAACGAAAATGAATTAATCTGGGTGGGCAATTGAGAGTCGCGGCACTTTTTGTCTTGCTAACACTGCTGGCACCGCCGGTGGCCGCGAACGAATTCGGACATCCGGTGACAATGTGGAAAGTGGCGGGTGCCAGTAACTCTGTTTACCTGCTGGGCTCGATTCATCTTCTGCGATCGCAAGACTATCCACTGCCAACAGCACTCGAAGCAGCTTACGACGATGCTGAAGTGCTGATCATGGAAGTCGACATGGATGATATGGACCCATTCGCGGCGCAAGCAGCGTTCACCAAATATGGCGTTTTGCACGACGATACGACGCTGCGTGACCTGATGGGCGATGGCCTGTACGTCGAGGCTATTGCAGCGGCTGAAACCATCGGTATTCCACTCGGCATGCTGAGCAAGACCGAGCCCTGGTACGCGGCAATGACCATTGAAATCATGATGCTCAGCAGAATTGGCTTCAACCCCTCGTTGGGCGTCGAAATGCACATGATGTCGAAAGCCACCCGTGATGGAAAAACTATCGAGGGCTTCGAGACCGTTGAAGAACAAATTCAGTTTCTGGATGGCATGTCGTTGCAGGCGCAGCGAGACATGTTGCTTTCGACACTCGCCGAGAGCGCCAGGTTAGGCGAGATGATGGATGACCTCATCGATGCGTGGCATCACGGTGATATTGCGCAACTGGAGGCTGGTATGCTGGACGAACTGGCCAAGCACGAAGAACTCAATAAAGCACTCGTCACCGATCGAAATTTGCGCTGGCTCGGGCGAATAAAAGACCTGCTCAACGATGATGACGATTACCTGATCATCGTCGGTGCATTGCACCTTATCGGCCCGAGTGGCGTTCCAAATCAACTCAAAGGAATTGGATACGAAGTTCAGCAGTTGAGCGAGCCACCACCACTCCGGTAGGATGCGCCCTCCCTGGGAGGAAATTCATGAGTCTTTTTTCAAACGCGCAAGCCGTCATCGCTGGCGGTGTCAATTCACCGGTACGTGCATTTGCTGGCGTAGGCGGCGAACCTGTCTTTTTCAAGAGCGCTGAAGGCGCCTACCTCGAGAGCGAGGATGGCCGTCGTTTCATCGACTATGTCGGCTCCTGGGGACCCATGATTCTGGGCCACAGCCATCCTGCAGTGATCGATTCCGTAATCGAAACGGCAAAAAACGGGCTCAGTTTTGGCGCGCCGTGCGTGCTGGAAACCAGGATCGCAGAAAAAATCTGTGGACTCGTACCATCCATCGAGAAACTTCGCATGGTGAGTTCGGGAACCGAAGCAACTATGAGTGCTCTGCGCCTCGCGCGCGGCCACACCGGACGCGACAAGATCATCAAGTTCGAGGGTTGTTATCACGGCCATTCGGACTCGCTGCTGATCAAAGCGGGCTCCGGTGCCCTGACGCTGGGCGTACCCAGCTCACCGGGCGTACCGGCCGGCCTCGCGCAACACACCATCGCCCTGCCCTACAACGATCTTGGCGCACTGGACACCGTGTTTGCGGAAATTGGTGAACAGGTTGCGTGTGTGATTGTCGAGCCGATCGCTGGCAACATGAACATGGTGCCGCCCGTGCCGGGCTTCCACGAAAAACTACGCGAGCTTTGCACGGCGTCGGGAACGATCCTGATATTTGACGAAGTCATGACCGGGTTTCGTGTTGCGAAAGGTGGCGCACAATCGATCTTCGGCATCACGCCGGATCTTACGACGCTCGGAAAGATTGTCGGTGGCGGCATGCCGGCGGCGGCCTTTGGCGGTCGCTCTGACATCATGGCGAGTCTCGCCCCGGACGGTCCGGTATACCAAGCCGGCACCTTATCAGGCAATCCGGTCGCAATGGCCGCTGGCCTCGCGACACTGGAACTCATTGACGCACCGGGATTTTACGAATCTCTTACCGCCAAAACCAAACAGCTGATCGACGGTTTAGCGACGGCTGCGGCCGATGCAGGCGTTGCGATGGCAACCGAGTGCGAAGGCGGCATGTTCGGTCTGGTTTTTACGGACGCCGAATCTGTGCGCAGTTTCGACCAGGTCGCTGCTGCTGACGTCGAGCGATTCAAGAGGTTCTTCCACGGCATGCTCGACGCTGGCGTGTATCTGGCTCCGTCAGCTTTTGAGGCAGGGTTTGTTTCTGCAGCGCATGGGGATGGAGAGATCAACACGACTATCGACGCCGCGAAGAAAGTATTTGCGACCTTGTAGTCTGCCCAGCCGCACCGTTTCGCCACTTTCGGACCTGTAACGAAAATTCGACCGACCACGATTGCCTGGCTAACTTTCGCCGATAACACCAACGAACTGATCACTCACGGAGTCCAGCAGCTCGCAGACGAGTTTTAGTCGAGCCAATGTGTCGCTGCTCTCAAGACTCCGCTGTTTTTGTTCAAGGTCGATGGGTAAGATTTCGATGAATCGATAGGTAACCCAGACAGCATCTTCATAGCTGCGATCCGGCACCTCGTACAGTCGTCCGAGATCATCCAGTACGTTGGCAAGCATGTCCGACAAGTGTCGAAATTTGTCCGGTACCGCTAAGAATGGTTCTGGCTCAATCAACTCAACCTCGCCAGTATTCAGGCCGTCGATCTGGCGATCATTGGACAGTAAGCGAAATCGTTGCCGGCCAAGTGCAGTAACACCAAGCAAGCCATCGCTGCCCTGGTAAAAGTCGGTGATTTTCGCGAGCGTTCCAACCTCATAGGTCGTCGCAAGCCCAGCCTCAATGCCGTTCTTAATCAGCAAAACACCGAACGGCGTGTCGGACTTCATACAGGTGCTGACCATGTCGATGTAGCGGGACTCGAAGATCCTGAGCGGCAACGGCCCACCCGGAAACAGCACTGTATTCAATGGAAATATGGGTACTCGCACTACCTTAGTATAGGTCGGGGCAATCGACCCTGCCGATACGCAAATTCCGCTAGCTCTCCTGTTCGAGCTCCTGTCCAAGTTCCAGGATATCGCCCGGTTCGCATTCCAGCGCCTCGCAAATAGCCACGAGCGTTGAAAA
>JAJFKQ010000194.1 GCA_021773155.1 Woeseiaceae bacterium
GCACTGAACACAGCTCGCCGCCGAATCAAGTCTGTTACACGATAGGTCCAGGCCGCCAACGGACCGATGGTGCCTGAAACTGCACCCAGGACGACAAACCAAAACACGACTGCAAACAGTCGATTATTCGCTTGTACGCAGACCGCCTCCTCGACCCTCGCGACTCGTTCGCGCGCATCGGTCGGAACATCGCCTTCGATAATTGCCTTGGCCGCGATCTGAATCTGTTCTTCATCTTCGGCTTCCAGCGCCTTGCAGTACTCATCCACTTCCTCGCCGATATCCTTCGGACCAATTGAGAACATCAAAACGATGATCGCGAGTATCAAGTACGTAAAGCCCTGCAGGGTATCCCCGAGGCTGTACATAATTGCGCCAACGGGAAGCACCAGCAGCACCGCGAGAACAATGACCGGTATTATTGCCGGGCAGTTATCAAAGCGCTCAGCCCGACGAAACCCTGCATCGATAATACGATCCAGCCAGCGCATTCGCCGCCAGTGAAAATACCGTGTCGCGAACCGTTCGATTACCAGTCCAATGAGTAAGGCGATCAGGTGCATAGCTTGTCAATCTCGATGTGTTCCCCTAGCGCATCATACAAGCGCGGCCAGTCGAAAGCAGGACCTGGATCGCTCTTGCGGCCGGGAGAGACGTCACAATGACCCACGATCTCACGCGCTGTGATCTGCGGATAGGCCGCCGTCAAAGCCTTCAGGACCCCCGGCAGAACCGCATATTGCCGTTCGTCGTAAGGCGTTTCGTCTTCGCCCTCGAGCTCAATTCCAACCGAAAAATCATTGCAACATGCGCGACCGCGGAAGCTCGACTCCCCTGCATGCCAGGCGCGCTGGGTAAAAGGTACGAACTGCACGAGCTCACCGTCGCGCCGGACCAGTATATGCGCGGACACTTCCATGCCACGAATTTCGCCGAAATACGGGTGCGCATCCCAGTTGAGCTCATTCAGGAACAAGGCCTCTATCTCGCCACCGCCGAATCGGCCAGGCGGCAAACTGATGCCGTGAATAACAATCATATCGAGGGATGCGTCCGCGGGCCGCGCGTCTCGATTGGGGCTGAGACACTGCCTCGCAGGAGTGATCAGCCCGGTCTCGGGATTAACGGTATAGTCGCTCGTCACGTTCACTTCAGGCATGATTTCGAAGACATGAGTACGAGGCTATTTGTTTCCGGCGCATTGATCAACGGTGCCGAGATCGAACTTTACGGGGATCGGGCACAATACCTCGGAAAGGTACTGCGCGCGCGCGTTGGAGACCGGGTAACGGTCTTTAATGGCGAGGGCCCGGAGTGGCCGGCAACCATACTGCGCATCGGCAAGAGCTCTGTGGGTCTCGAACTTGGTGAGAGCGTTGAATCCGGCACCGAATCACCGCTGAAGATTCATCTCGTGCAGGGCATTTCGCGCGGCGAGCGTATGGACTTCGTTGTTCAAAAGGCCACCGAACTCGGCGTCAAACGCATCACGCCCGTCCTCACCGAATACGGCGTCGTAAAATTGAACTCCGATCGTGCTGAGAAACGCCGCGAGCACTGGCAGAAAGTTGCGGCCAGCGCGTGTGAGCAGTCTGGGCGCACGCGGCTACCACTGATCGACACGCCGGTGCCATTGAAAAGCTGGTTTGGAACCAAGCCCGAAAAGGTCGATGCGGAACTGATACTGGTGCCAGGCGCCGCGACACCGCTGGCCACTGTTCCTGCACCGGAAACCAAAGTCTGCGTGATAGTCGGCCCGGAAGGTGGCTTCAGCGATGTCGAGTATGCAGACGCGGACGTGTCTGGTTTTAAAGCCGTGTCACTGGGGCCGCGTGTTTTGCGTACCGAGTCGGCCGCGATCGCGACGTTGGCGGTACTGCAGTCCTTATGGGGTGATTTGCGTTAGCTAACGATCGCCGCGATTTTCTCGTCGCCGTTCGTCACGCCTGCAACGACTCTGTTGCCAACATGGCCTCAAGTTTTTCGAGGTCCGGTATCATCGGGAACTCATTAATCATGCGCACGCGGCAGAGGATGGGTGCATCTTCCGGCCAGCCGTCTTTTGCCTCCAGCTTCAGCACATCCCGGTTCACGCGAACAAGCTGCGGGAATCCCTGAGTTAGCACACCGAAGTAACCAGTCTTGAGTAGCCCGGTTCTGGCATAAAATACGACTACTCGCGTACGACCCGTAGCGACCGGGACTTCCTTGCCAATAGCACCTTCAAAAGAGACCACTGGTAGTTGCCGACCATTCCAGTTGATCGTGCCGAGCATCCAGTCGTGAGCGCCTTCCTGCTGTTCCGCTTTGGCAAAGCGTACGACCTCAGCGACGCAAGCGCGCGGTACGATGAGTCGATCATCCGCCAATGGTACTAGCAGGCTGTACAGTTCTTCAGCTGCAGCGCTCATTGTAATTTGATTCCCTTTTCTTCCAGCTGGCGACGAATAGCCTCCAGCAATTCCGTATCCTGATACGGCTTGCCCAGATAGTCGTTCACACCAAGTTCAATAGCTCGCGCCCGGTGTTTGTCACCGACGCGCGACGTGATCATTATGATGGGGACGTCTGAAACACGATCGTCATTGCGTACGTGCGAGGCAAATTCGTAGCCGTCCATACGTGGCATTTCGATATCGAGCAGAATGATGTCGGGTTTCGCCTCCTGCATGACGCTGATTGCATCGAGTCCGTCTTTCGCGGTCGCACAACGCAATCCGTTGCGTGCGAGGAAGCGTTCTGTAACTCGCCGCACCGTAATTGAATCATCCACGACCAGCGCAAGCGGTGGTTCATCGGTCGGCGTAGGCACTACTTTCTTTATCTCGACAACCGGCGCACCGGTTCGGACCAGCGCATGGATATCGAGAATCAGGACAATACTGCCGTCACCGAGAATCGTCGCACCCGAAATACCGCGAATGCTGGCTAACTGCGGACCAACGGCCTTAACAACGATCTCTCGGCTCGCCAGCATTTCGTCAACGAGCAACGCTGCCGAATATTCACCGGCATGTACGAGTATCACCGAAACGTATGCCTCCTCTTGCGGCAACTTGGCTGCCTGACCGCCGAGATACATGCCGAGATGCCGAAACTTGTAGGCCTGTTCGCCATATTGATAGCTGGGTTCGGACTGGCTGAGGAGAGTTTCCAGTTCCGCACGTGGAATTCGCGCCACGCCCTCAACGGTCGGCAGCGGCAACGCGTAAACCTCTTCGCCCGTACGAACAATCAGGGCCTGGGTGATGGCGAGCGTAAACGGCAATCGAACTGTAAAATTCGTACCCTGCCCGGTTACCGAACTGATGCGTAACGTGCCGCCGAGCTTCTTCACTTCGTTGGCGACAACGTCCATGCCGACACCGCGGCCTGCTGATTGGGTCACTTTGCTCGCCGTTGAAAAACCGGGAGTCAAGATCAACTGCATGATCTCTTCGTCTGTGACTTTGCTGTCGGGTTTCAGGAGATCGAGTTCGTAGGCTTTGCGACGAATAGCTTCAACATCAAGACCGGCACCGTCGTCGGCAACATCGATCACCATTTCCGCGCCTTCACGATGCAAGCGTATGGCGATGCGGCCGACCGCTGATTTTCCCGCTGCCTGACGTTCGGATGCACCTTCGATGCCGTGCACAATCGAGTTACGCAACATGTGCTCGAACGGCGGCAGCATCTTATCGAGCACCTGGCGATCCAGTTCACCTGACGCGCCTTCAACAACAAGTTCCGCACGCTTGCCCGACTCGCCTGCCACTTGCCTTACCAGCCGGGTCAGTCGGCTAACATGGCGCTCGAACGGCACCATTCGAGTTCGCATCAATCCATCTTGTAGCTCCGCCGTAACTCGCGACTGCTGCACCAGCAAACTTTCCGCCTCTGACGTAACCGACTGCAGCAGGTCTTTCAGGCTGCTCAGATCACTGGCCGACTCCGCCAGTGCTCGTGACAGCTGTTGAATCGTAGAATAGCGATCAAGTTCGAGGGGATCGAAGTCACGTGTCAGCATCGTGTCCTGATGGCTGTGCATAATCTGCGCTTCGGTCTCGTTTTCCAGTTTTCGCAACTGTGCGCGCAAGCGCGCAATGGTCTGTTCGAGTTCGTCGACGTGGAACTCGAAGTAATTGACCTGCTGGCTCAGGCGCGAATGATAAATACTGATTTCGCCGGCGGCGTTGAGCAGGTCTTCAAGTAGCTCTGCATCAATGCGTGCGAATTCCTGGCGCGGTTCCGATGAACGAATGGACCGGACTTCTGCAGGAGCCTTCGGCGCTGCTTTGGGTTCTGGCTCGGGTTCCGGCTCTGGTTCCAGCTCAACTTCCTGTTCCAGCTCTGCCTCTGGTTCTGGTTCTGCTGGTGACTCTGGTTCCGATTCGATCGGTTCTTCGGGCACCGCTTCTTTCTCTTCGCCGATCTCCTTGAGCTCGTCCCCCAGCGGTGAATCGACGATGACCATGCTCACCATATCTTCCGGTTCGATCGTAAATTCTGCTGATGGTGCGACCTCGACGCTCGTATCCTCAGGTGCGATCTCAACTTCGGCGTCGTCAGCAACCTCAAATCCTGCGTTGGCGTGCTGAATGCGTTGTACCAGCTGCGTCGACGGTTTTACCGGCTTACCGGCTATCACTGTGTCGCGCATTCGATGTAGTTCGTCGATGCTGCGCTGCAACAGATCTTCTACCGCCGGTGTAGCTTTGACGCGCCCGTCATCGACCGAGATCAACAGGGTCTCAAGTTCGTGACTCAGATTACCCATTGCTGTGATACCAGCCATGCGCGCACCGCCCTTCAGGGTATGCAAGTGGCGCTTAAGCTCTTCCATGGGCTGCTGAGAACGGTCCTTGGACCAGATGATGAGGGCCTGGTCCGCTTCTTCCAGCAACTCCGCAGATTCTTCGGTGAAAATCGCCGCAATCTCTGCATCGTATTCCGCCTCCTCAATCTCCTCCTCGACAGGTTCCGGAGCGGTGACGGATGTGGGAATAGCCTGTACGGCCGCGGGCTCTGGGCGCGGTTCCGGTGCGGGGCTTTCCACAGGCAGCGCTGCGTCCGATACTTTTGTGATGTGCTCAATCAACGCCGTGTAATCAGCTCGATCCCTGACCGGGTTATTGATATCGCCGACAATCGTCTCGATCGCCCTGGCGGCAGCACGCAGTGCGTCGAGACCTGATTTCTGGAAGCCAACTTTGTGGTCATAGACGCGACGCACGAATCGATTCAGAACTGCCGCAACTGCAACACCGCGTTCGACGTTCGCCATGTTCGCACTGCCATGGAGCGTGTGGCATGCGCGGTGCAGCTTATCCGTCACATCAAAGGGCGGTCGATGTCCTTCACAGGCCGCGAGATAGTCGGTAATAGCCTTCAGATGTCCGGCAGTTTCCTTCGAGAAAATATCGTGAAGCACCGGATCCATTTCCAGTTCGGGTTCTTCCTCAACCGGTTCCTCGCCGGCCGGTGTTGCTATTGCTAGTACCGCCGCATTCGGATCGCCGTCAGCGAAGGCGTTCGCGCGCGTAATAAACAAGCTGATATCGGACGTTGGCGCAGTGCCAATCTCCAGTTGCTCAACCAGCTCCGGCACCACAGCAGCCGCAAGCTGAATGAAATCGACCATCGGAGGTGTACGAGTCAGCGTGCGATTGATTAATCTATTGAGCAGGTTTTCCACCGCCCAACAGTATTCACCGATGCGCTCTGCGCCGACCATTCGTCCACTACCTTTCAACGTGTGAAAAGAGCGCCTTACGGTGATCAGCATTTCCATATCATCGGGCGCAGCAGCCCATGCCGGCAGATGACGTTTTATCGACGCGATTTCTTCCTTCGCTTCCTCAATGAAAAGCTCGATAATCTCCGGATCCATTTGCGCGGTGTCTGTAGAGACAACCGGCAACGGAATTACTTGTGTTACTTGCGGCGCCTCCGTCTCTCGCGACGCCTCTGCAGCACGCTCTTCGATTCCCTCGATCGAAAGCTTCTGCGTCGGCTCAATTTTAGCCTCATCCTGCTCTTTGAGTTCAACCAGACGCTCTCCAACGTCGCGCAGGACAGTGAGGCAGGTCTCTGCATTGTCGAGCATATACCAGGGCTCGCTACGGCCGGCCTTCACCGTCTCCATGTAGTATTCGATGCTGACGATGACATCTGCGAGGCGGTCGGTTTCTTTCTGGTTCAGTATCCGAGCACCGCCGGCGTTAAGCATGGTGGTGATCAGATGGCCAACGCGTTCAACCACTTCCATCGCACGCGTCTTGTCGAGCATTAGCAAACCGGCTTTGATGCCACTTATCAGCGACGGCACGCTATCAACTCCGTGAGATGAGGACTCCGAGGCGAAACTTTGGCTGACGGTTTCTTTAATGCGGGCGAGATTGATGATGCACTCACGCATCACCGACGCGGTCACGTTATGGAATTCCCCGTCGTCATCGTCAGGTGTATCAACAGCCTCGGGCTCTCTCGGTGCTGTGAGGCGTACCAGCTGTTGATTCAGCCGATCTTCTACACGCAACAATGTCGAGGCGATGTCGAGAATGACCTGATCATTTGCGACACCACCACGCTCGACCACATCTTTGAGTCTGTCGATCTCGCCTTCAACATTGCCACGTAGTTCACCGAGCCCCAGAACGCCCAGTGTGTCGCTGATTTTCTTCAGGAGCTCAAGTTGCGGCACGAGTTCCGACGACTTGTTCAGGCCGGTACGAACAAAAATATCGAGAACATCTTTGACCCGGCTCAGATCATCCTTGATAGCGGCCCCGACCGTCTCCATGAGCTTGGCGCTCGGAGCGGACAAGGCATCGCGCGCCTCCTCGACCTGCTCATCACTTGGCAACAATTCAGACAGATTGAAAGCCGCACGGATCTCGCTGATTCGCGTACCGGCGCTACTCGATCTTGCAACGTAATAAAGAAGGTTATTCAGTAGATCGTCAATCGGGTGGCGTTCGTAGGCAGTCAAGCCCTCATCAATGACGAATTTAAGTTGTCGATCCGTCTGGCCCAGCAGTCGCTTGATTGCAATCGACGTTTCGAGACCGCCGTTTTGCAACGCTTCCAGCACACCGGAAACCATCCACCAAAGCTGGAACATATCGTCCCGCGTCGATGCATTTTCCAGCGCTGCGGAGACCTTCGTCAAGATATCGAGATGGCGCTTGTTGTCGCCACCTTTGATCCACCCCAGCAGTGCCAACTGAAATTTCGGCCGCAGGCGTTTTGCAACGAGGATTGGGTCTTCACCGCTACCTTCTCGCGGTGCGTCTTTTCTTTTGGAACGACTCGGCGACAAGTTAAGTAACAACAAAGTGCCTTCGGATAACAAAGGCTCGCCACGGGCTGCCCGCAGGTCGTTAAGAATGGGCAGCAGCACGAGTGCAATGTCGCGCCCACCACCCAGCAGACGTTCAATGTAAACGGGTAGCTGCACCATTGCGCGCGTCAGCGCCTCGAGGCCATCTTCTCTTCCCTTGCCCGAACGCAATGCGGCCAGATAGTCGCACGCGAGCTCCATCTCTTCGACGAGCAATGCGGCACCATAGGTCTCGGCGACTCTTAAAGCACCGCGCGCCTGGTGTAACAACTCACCAGCTCGCTTCAAGGCTGCCGTGCCACCACGACCGTCGACGCAATCTTCCAACGCGAGGTGCGCGTTGCGAATGGTTTCCATGATCTCGGCACTGATGATCGACAAAGCGCTGATAGCGCCGTCGACTTTATCGTCGCCGATCATTTGCTCATGAATTCCTGTATCGCCCGTCATCTGGTCGTCCGTATCTTTCGCGGGCCGTTACCCGGCTTTCACCTGGTTGCCGCCCGGCGGTTGCAGAGGGGCCGGAGCCGGACGCTGAACATTTGACGACGATCTCGACAATGCTCCTGTCTGCATCATGTCGGCCGGTAGCGCGAATCCCTCGACTGTTTTCCTGAGCTGTGTGGCAAGTTCTGACAGTTTCGAGATAGATGCCGCTGTCGCTGACGCCGCTTTGCCGGTCTGGCTTCCAATCTCGCGTAGTTTGGTCGTGCGTCGGGTTACATCGGCGGCGGCCCCAGCCTGTTGTCGTGCCGAGCCGGAAATATTTTGTACGAGGCTCGCGATCTGATTCGATACCTGTTCGATTTCGTCAAGTGCAGCACCGGCGTTCTCGGCCAGCAATGCGCCACCCACTACGTCCGTCGTACTGCGTTCCATTGAGACCACAGCTTCGTTGGTATCAGCCTGAATCGTCCTCACCAGCACTTCGATTTGCTTGGTCGCATTGGTTGAGCGCTCGGCAAGTCGCTGTACTTCATCGGCAACAACTGCGAACCCGCGTCCGGCCTCGCCGGCCATCGACGCCTGAATCGACGCGTTCAAGGCCAGAATATTGGTCTGCTCGGCAATGTCATTGATGAGCTCGACGATATTGCCGATCTCCTGCGAACTCTCACCGAGTCGTTTAATGCGTTTCGACGTTTCCTGAATCGTCTCCCGAATCGCGTTCATGCCATCGATCGTTCGACGTACGGCCTCACCACCCTTGTGCGCAACTTCCACTGAGTGACGTGCAACGTCTGAGGAGCGTTCGGCGTTGCCGGAGACTTCCTCAATCGACGCGGCCATCGAGACTATGGACTCTGTGGCTGCGTTAATCTCATTGGCTTGATTGTCGGCAGCTTTCGCAAGATGCGCCGCCGTATTCTCTGTTTGTTTGGCGGCTGTATCGACCATGAGTGCCGTGTCGTTCACGGTTGCGACGAGCTTTCTCAATTCCTCGATCGCGAAGTTGAACGAATCAGCAATGGTACCCGTGATGTCCTCGGTAACTGTTGCCTGCACAGTCAGGTCGCCGTCAGCAAGGCTGCCCATTTCATCAAGCAAGCGCAAAATGGCCTGCTGATTGCGTTCGTTTTGCTCCGCTTGCTCTCTGGCCGCTCTTTCGAAGACCGCGCTTTTAGAGTGCAACAGCAAGAGTTCAAGTATCAACAGGATCGCGACCACAACCAGTCCGGTCGGAAACCATGAGTTATTCAGGAAGCCGGGCAATATGGATGCTCCACCGCCAGGGCCAAAGGCAGAGCCCAGCAACGCGTTCGCGCTGGCTGCTAGCTCAGCCTGGGTGTCGACCAATCCGCTGACCTCGCCTATGTTGCTGTCGAGTGTCGCTGACTGTGCCGCAAGGCTTGTCAGGCTGCTAATGGCCGGCACCAACACAACATCACGACCTTCACGATTGAGTGGACGAATATCGAGGTCGCTCGGGTCGCCGCCCAACGCGTTCGCAACATTCCTGAGATAGCCGATGTCTTCTGCGATGGCGCTAGCGGCGCTTTCTCCACCTGCAAGTATGTTCGCCGACGTTTCACGAATACGGTTCGCACGCTGCTGAAATTCCTGGATGGCCGCCGTTGAGCTGGAACGGCCCAACAGTTCGTTGGCGAGTTCGATCAGTGATGATGCATCCGTACCCATACGACTCGCGGCTGCCAATACAGCCTCAACTTCCGCGCGTTTCGCCAGGATTGCAGCAGCTCTCGATTCGAGTTGTTGCCAATCGGACGGTCGTCCCGGTGCACCACTGCGCCGCAACGAAGCGACACTTTTCACGTGGCTATCCAGTTCATCGAATGCGCCGGCCTCGCCATTGAGCGCTCGCCCCGCTTGCGCCGGGACCGCCTGCGACAATGCCGCGAGCCTGGGTTCAGAAGGACTGCCACCTCCCGATTGAAAGTAAATCAGTGCCGCAGCAGCGACCAGCAGGAATGCGGCAAAACCCGCGACTGCCCTAAAAGTGGAAGAATTGTCGGTTTTACTGGCCATGACTCACCTTCATTCCGCAGCTGCCTGCAAGAACACGTTGCTTTCGACTAGATCGAACAAATTGAAAACCGGCCAGGAATCTTCACCGCGTCGGAAAACCCCGGCCAGAAAACGATCGCAGCGTACGATTGTTTCCTGAGCTTCATTTGCGAATTCATGATCCGTGAAGCGCCGAAACCCAAGAACCTCGTCAACGACGAGTCCGGCCGGCACCTCACGGTGGTTAACTGATATGACGCGCGTCGTGCGCCGCAACGTCGTCCTGCCGCTCCCGAGCATGAGCTTGATATCGACCAATGGCAGCAGATGGCCGCGCAGATTGGCAATACCCAGCATCCAGCGCGTCGCACCGGGTACCCGGGTAATGGAATCGGGCAACATCAGCACTTCACGGACCTGCTCACGATTGGCGACGAACTGCTCTTCGCCAATACGAAATCCAACGCCAACCCACTCGGATGGCATGGCACCAGCACCGTGGCCAGCATGAGCCGAACGACTGCGGTGCTCCATTTCCTGCAACAACTCGAATGGCTGCTCAACCAACGCCGCGAGGTCTGCGGAATCACCCATTCAGGCTGCCATCACCGCGTTGATCATCGCGACAAGTTCTTTGTTTGCGACTGGCTTGACCAAATACTCAACAGCGCCCTGGCGCATGCCCCAGATCTTGTCGGTCGCCTGATCTTTGGTCGTGATCATGATGACCGGTATTGAGGCCGTCATCGGATCCTTTGTGAGTTGCCGGGTGGCCTGAAAGCCGTTCATACCTGGCATGACGACGTCCATCAAAATACAATCGGGGCGTGCCGTTCTCGCGGCTTTCAGACCTTCTTCACCGCTATCGGCGACCAGCGTATCGAAGCCGGCCTTCTCAAGCATGCTCTGAAACAGGTGCAGCTCCGTTGGCGAATCATCAATAATGAGTACGACTGCCATTTAGGATTCCTTAATTGATCTGGTTGGAAATTGCGCCAAGCAGCTCGTCTTTCGTGAACGGCTTGGTCAGGTATTGCTCGGAGCCGACGATGCGCCCACGCGCCCGATCGAACAGGCCATCTTTACTCGAAAGCATGATGACGGGTGTCTGCCTGAATACTTTGTTGTGTTTGATCAACGAGCAGGTTTCGTAACCGTCGAGGCGCGGCATCATGATGTCGACGAAAATCAGA
>JAJFKQ010000195.1 GCA_021773155.1 Woeseiaceae bacterium
GGCGGCTGTTTACCTGCCATTGCTAAGCGATGTACTGAAAATAGGTGATCCCGGACTTGATGGGTGGCTGCTAATCACGGCTATGAGCGTGGTACCGGTTTTCGTTGCTCCCATAGTTCGCTGGACTGCGAATACTCTGTCAAAATTTCGACTACAGCGCCGGTAACAATAATTCCGCCCGTTTGCGGCACCTCCACTTTCAACACGCTGGACCGGCCCATGGTTGCGCCCTGCTGTATTTCGATTGAAGGTCGTTCATTCAGATCGTGCTGTTTGCTGAGTTGGTTGGTAATGTATGTTGGCCCTCTCCGGTCTAGGTACCCATGACAGCAAAACAGCGACCCTACCAATACTACGATTCGACAATCTCAATATGCGGTACATGCCTGCGACGCGTTGATGCGAAGATCGTTTTCCAGGACGGCTGTGTGTGGATGCTGAAACGATGCCCGCAACACGGTGCAGAGCGCGTATTGATGGCAGACGATATCGCGTATTACAAACTGGCCAGAGAAACATTCATAAAGACGCCTGAGCAGGTGATAGCACCCAATACGCCGGCTCGATATGGATGCCCGTATGACTGTGGAATCTGTCCTGACCACGAACAACATGGCTGTACGCTCCTGATTGAGGTTACGGATAACTGTAACTTGCGTTGCCCCACCTGTTACGCGGGTAGTGGACCGGAGCGACAGACGCATCGTAGTCTGGAACAGATCGAGCGCATGTTGGACCGAGCGATTGCAAACGAAGGTGAGCCCTCCATTATCCAGATTTCGGGGGGTGAACCAACTGTACACCCGCAGTTTTTCGAAATTCTCGAACTCGTACGCCAACGACCCGTTGGTCACCTGTTGGTAAACACCAATGGGATACGGATAGCGAATGAACCGGGGTTCGCCGAACGCCTTGCGGAGTTTGCTCCTGGACTGGAAGTCTACCTGCAGTTCGACTCTTTTCGCCCGGAAGTTCTGAAAGCACTGCGAGCTTCGGATCTCAGGAGTACGCACACACGTGCCATTGATCGACTAAACGATACCGGCATTCACACAACACTTGTCGCGACGATTCGGCGCGGACTTAACGACGACGAAATGGGCGAGATTATCGACTATGCAACCAGGCAGCCTTGTGTACGTGGCGTAACCTTCCAACCTGTGCAGGCAGCGGGCCGTCTTGAAGGCTACGAGCCGGGTTACGAATTCGAGCGCGGCCGCTTAACGTTGACCGAGATCCGCCGCAAGATACTCGAGCAGTGCCCGGTCTTTGCGCCGGAAGACCTCATTCCAGTTCCATGCCACCCTGATCACCTCGCCATGGCCTACGCGCTTAAGCTGGATTCGGGCCTTGTTCCGCTCACCGGCCTCGTAGATCCTGAGTTTCTTATCGACAGCGGCAGAGCAACCATTACCTATGAAGAAGAACCTGCTATTCGTGAGCACTTTCTCAACCTGTTCTCAACGCATCATTCCGTAGATTCGCAGACAGATGCGATGAGTGATTTTCTCGATACACTTGAGCAATCGCCACCGCAGCAACTGGGCTACCAGAATATTTTTCGGGTTCTGATTGTCGAATTTATTGATGCACAAGGATTCGATCTTCGTTCAGTACGCAAAACCTGTGTGCACATAGTGCACCCCGACGGGAAACGAGTTATCCCGTTCGACACCTATAACCTGCTGTATCGCGACGGCCTGGAAAAGCAGGTTCTTGAACCACTCCGGAAACGAGAATTTGCTCCCCTTACGGGCCCGATTTCGCTGGCCCGTTACGAGAAGTCCGAGAGTAACTCGACGTGAGCGCTATGGGCCAGAATCTGGCGAGCTGCTGTGCCAACCTCTATGAACTGCCAATCGTTGGGCAGCTATTGGGCCAGAGCTTTCATCCCGGTGGCGCCAGGCTGACTCGACAATTAGCGAGCGCAAGCCTTATCTCACCGCGATCCGATGTGCTCGACGTTGCCTGTGGAAAAGGCAATTCGGCCAGAGTTATCGCGGCCGATTTTGGCGCAACGGTTACCGGTTGTGATTATTCGGCGCTGAATCTCGCACGAGCAAGCACAGCCTCACAAGCGGCAGGCCTGACTGGAAAAACACAATTCGTAAGAGCCAGTGCTGAGCAACTGCCATTCGCAGCAGAATCCTTTGATGTTTCTCTCTGCGAGTGTAGCTTGTGCCTGTTCGAAAATATGGATACGGCACTGCAACAACTAAAGTCGGTATTGAAACCTGGTGGCCGAATCGGTATATCCGACTTCTTCCTGAATACGCCGGCGCCCGACAGCCTCAACGGCTTACTGGGAAGAGTGCTGTGCGTTGCGGGCGCACCATCGGCCAATGGGTATCGCGAGGCACTGTCCCGGGCGGGTTTTGATTTCATTCGAGTACGGAGAGTGAACTGGACGCTGGCTGACATGATCCAACGCATCCGCCACAGACTCAAACTGTTAGCAGTAACTAATACCGTTACCAGCGCAGATCTCCCCGTCGATTTCGGCGACCCTGCTCCGGTGCTCGCAGATCTTGAAGACTTCATTGCCAGCGGCGGGGCCGGCTACCTGATCGCCACTGCCCGGCGATCTTAGAACGCATCAGGCGTAGAGCTCCTTCGCCATCATCTCGCGCATTTCCACCTTGCGGATTTTGCCTGTCACGGTCATGGGGTACTCGGTAACGAAACGCACGTAACGTGGAATCTTGAAATGCGAGATTTGACCGCGACAAAATGTCCGTACCTCGTCTTCGGTCATGGTCTCGCCGTCCTTGAGTTGAATCCAGGCGCACACTTCTTCACCCATTCGTTCATCCTTAACGCCAAACACCTGTACTTCGCTTATTTTCGGATGGGTATACAGGAATTCCTCGATCTCACGGGGGTAGATATTTTCACCGCCGCGAATAACCATGTCCTTGATGCGGCCCGTAATGCGAACGTAGCCATGTTCGTTCATGGTCCCCAGATCACCCGAGTGCAGCCAGCCATCAACAATGGTCTCGGCGGTCTTCTCCGGGTCATTCCAGTAACCTTTCATTACCGAATAGCCGCGCGTGCATATCTCGCCTTGTTCGCAGATCGGGACAACACGATCGTTTTTATCGACTATCTTGACTTCGATGTGTGGTATCGGGCGACCTACCGTCTGCGTACGATTCTCGAATGAGTCATCCGGCAATGTCATGTGATTGACCGGACTGAGTTCTGTTTGCCCGTAGCCGATCAGTACATTTTCCATGTGCATGTCACCGATAATTCTGGTCATCAGTTCTTCCGGACAGGGAGCACCGGCGATAAGGCCTGTGCGCAAACTGGATACATCAAAATCATTAAATTGCGGGTGATCGAGTTCGTTGACGAACATCGTCGGTACGCCGTGTAAAGCCGTACAGCGTTCTTCCTGAACTGCCGTCAATGTCGATATCGGGTCGTAAGCATCGTTGGGAAAGACCATCGTTGCGCCACTCGAAACGCACGCGAGTGCACCCAAAACCATGCCGAAACAGTGGTACAGGGGTACCGGAATGCAAAGGGAGTCGTCAGCCGTGAATCGCATTCCCTGCGCTGTAGTCATGGCGTTATTGAGAATATTGACGTGCGTGAGCGTTGCACCCTTCGGATTTCCGGTCGTGCCACTTGTAAACTGAATGTTAATCGCATCGTCGGGCCGCAGCTCGTTTTGCAGCTCAACAAGCCTCTGTCGCTCACTATCACCGCCCATATCGCTGACGAAGTCGAAGTTGAACATGCCAGGCGACTGTTGTTCGCCCATACGAATTACTGTTGTCAGATGCGGTAGCTTCTCGGCTTGCAGACGCCCGGGCTCACAGTCGGCCAATTCCGGAGCCAGCGCGTTCAGCATTGCCAGGTACTCGCTGCTCTTGAACTTCTCGGCAGCGATTATGGCTTTGCACTCCACTTTGTTAAGAACATACTCCAACTCGAATAGCCGATACGCGGGATTGACGCATACCATAATGGCGCCAATTTTTGCCGTAGCGAACTGAGTGATCACCCATTCGTAGCTGTTCGGGCCCCAGATGCCAACCCGGTCACCAGGCTCAATGCCTAGCGCAAGCAAGCCCGTCGCGAAATTGTCTACGTGAGTCTTGAATTCACTGTACGTCCAGCGAATATTCTGATGACGTACAATCAGCGCAGGATTGTCCGGGTATAGCCTCGCGACCCTGTCGAAGCAGTCTCCAATCGTTTCATACAATAGCTGGCCGGTACCTTCACCGGTCATGTAACTCTGCGTCAAAGCCTGCATTTTTTACTCGCCTCTTCCGGTCGTAACCGCATCACGGGCAACCGGGTATTCTTTTTGGTTCGGACTTTACATGCGCGTCGCTGCTCAGGCGGCGTCGGCTCGAACTTTTTCTGAGTGTGCGATCGCACGAGTTGCCAGGGCACCTGCCACACATGAGACCGTACCGCCTGGATGCGTGCCACTTCCACAGAGAATCAGCCCCTGGACCGGAGTCTCATGATCGAAGCATTCCGGGATCGGTCGAACCAGAATCTGGTCAAGTCCGGGTTCACCATGGTGCAAGTGACCGCCAGTGAGGCCATAATCGTTTTCAAGATCGACCGGCGTCGAGAGCTTGGCGGCGATAATCTTTTGCTCAAACTCCGGCGACAAGCGCGATATCGTATCGACGACATTCATTGTCAACTCCCTTTTCGCATCATCTGTCCAACCACCACCGAGATGGTACGGTGCGTAGCCGATCAGGACACTTACAACGCTCTTGCCGTCGGGTGCGAGGGTCGGATTTTCGATCGTCGGAATCGTTATATCCAGAACAGGTTCGTCTGAGAATTTTTCGTACT
This sequence comes from Woeseiaceae bacterium, assembly GCA_021773155.1. GTDB lineage: Bacteria > Pseudomonadota > Gammaproteobacteria > Steroidobacterales > Woeseiaceae > UBA1847. The sequence goes on from JAJFKQ010000195.1 coordinate 4,834, forward strand.
TGATCGCATCAAACGCCTTCTCAACATGATCAAGTGTCGGCGCGATTCGTACGTGGCTAAGCTTTTGTTCCGCACTTGCACCATCGAACGTCACTGCTCCATCGACTGCGAGAAGCAAGTGTGCGGCAGTACCGTTGGCTCTGAAATTCGAAATTCGATGTTCAGTGGTGTGCGTAAGCGCCTCAACCGGGAGCAAGTCGAGCAACACCGACTTGGGATTCGTGCTGGCGCTAACGATTGGCGCTTCGATCATGACGCCATTTTCGAGTTCGACACCTTTGACGGACTTGTTCTCGATGAGGATCCTGGTTACTGCGTTACCGCACTTAACGTCCACGCCCAGTTCACGCGCACGACGAATCAGCGCTGCGGTCAGTGCCAGACTGCCACCCTTGATCGACTGCCCCGAGATCGACTCGTGCATAAGCAGATTCGTGGTTGTGCCAGGAGAGCGCGGCGCAGTGAAGGTGCCTAATACGGCATCCATCGACAGAGCTCCCTTAACGAAGTCTGTTTCAAAATACTCGTTCAGGAAGTCAGCCACAGGCATTGGTGCGACGCGGAGCAGTTCGATCATGTCGTGCGAACCCAGAAGTCTCAGTCCAAGCGCACGCGTCAAAAGTTCAACGGGCGCCTCACTTTCTACCTCCAGCAAGTTGAGCGGACGCCGCATGAGAAAACGCGAAAGCACGGGTTGAATTCGAGTCATAAAATCGCGGTAACGCACGTAATTTCGTCCGTCAGATCGAGCTTGCTGCGCGATGCCGAATGTCGTCGTATCCGTAGGACCTGTTATCGGGGCAATACGCCCTGACTCGCCGAGTGCATACACCGTTGATTTGTTTTTTTGTATGAGGTCCTTTAGACCCAACGAAGCCATCACCGATTCTGAAACACTACCTGTTCCATGCCAGACTCCAGCGCTCTTGAACCCAGGCTGAAACTCGACTGGCGCCGCGAGTCCACCGAGTGAATCGCGCATCTCAACCAGCGTGACGCGCTTACCTTTCATCGCCATCAGGCACGCGTTCGTCAGGCCATTGTGACCGGCACCAATAACAACTACATCGAATCGATCGTTCATGCTGCATGCTTCCCTAGAATGGCTTTTGCTGCCATTTCACCCGAGGCACCCATGATGCCGCCGCCGGGATGGGTTCCTGATGCGCACATCCAGAAATTACGCACAGGCGTTTTGTATTTCGCCCAGCCCGCAGTCGGCCGCAGATAAAGTAACTGCTCAAGCGACAGCTCGCCGTGGAAGATATTGCCTTCGGTCAGGCCAAATTCCTGCTCGAGGTCCCAGGGGGTCAGTACCTGACGGTGCAGGATCGTGTCTTTAATGTTCGGTATGTATTCCTCTAGTGTGTCGATCACAGCATCGCCAAATGCTTCGCGTCGCTCCGGCCAGTGCGATGCACCCTCCTTGAGGTCATACGGCGCATATTGAACGAAACAGCTCATTACGTGCTTGCCGGGAGGTGCCATCGTCGGATCAAGGAGTGTCGGGACGACCATGTTGATGTAAGGCCGTTCTGAAAAGTTGCCGTACTTGGCCTGATCGTGAGCCTTCTCAAGATATTGAATGCTTGGCGCAATGGCGACGTCGCCATAGAGATGCGGTCCATCGCCGGGGCGGCTGGCAAACTCGGGCAGTCTGTCAACAGCGATGTTCACTTTGCCGGAGCTGCCGCGGAATTTGTAGTGGCCCAATTGCGTGGTGAGTTCGCTATCCAGGTTCTCTTTCCCGATCAAGCCAAAGTAGGTCCGATGCGGGTCGAGTCCTGATATGACCGCGTCGGCGATAATCTCGTCACCATTTTCGAGTGCGACTCCAGTTGCCTTGCCGTTCTTGATTATGACGTTGCTGACTTCAGCCTCGGTAACGATCTCTGCACCGTAGGACAGCGCGGAACGAGCGATCGCTTCGCTAATACTCCCGGTGCCACCTTTGGCGGAACCCCACGCACGCATCGCACCGTCGATCTCACCCATATAATGATGCAGCAATACGTAAGCCGTTCCCGGCGAGCGAACGCCGAGGAAGGTACCGATAATGCCGCTGACACTCATAGGCGCTTTGAGCACGTCGCTCTCAAACCACTGGTCGAGAAAGTCCGCAGCACTCATTGTAAGAAGTTTCAAATACGTAAAGCGTTGGTCTGCGTTCGCTTCTCTGAGACCCTGTGTGCTGCGCAATGCCTGAACGATTTCGCCGGGATTGAGCGATGCAGGGTCCGGCGCCGGGTTGTCGATAATTGATTTGGTGAATCGCGCCAACTGCGACATCGCCAAAGAGAATTCCGGATAGACCTCAGCATCCTTTGCAGAAAAGCGTGCGATCTCCCGTCGCGTCTTGTGCGGGTCGCCCCAACGACACAATGAATCTCCATCCGGCAGCGGCGAGAATGATGATTCGAGTGGAATTATCTCGAGGCCGTGACGGGCCAGTTCCAGGTCGCGCACGATATGCGGACGAAACAGGCTCACAACATAGGAACACACCGTGTAGGTAAA
>JAJFKQ010000196.1 GCA_021773155.1 Woeseiaceae bacterium
ACGACGCTGACATTTTTTGCTCGGCGCACTGCGCATCGGCTGCGGGAGTGACCGGTCTAACGGACCATACTCCGGCAGAACTGATCGTCGGAGCAGCTTAGGGCGCCCAATACCGGGTGACGAAGATTGATCTGCCCTTCACGGAAATCCCGATATGTCATATACGCAACTGCTCTTTCATGCAACGGCGCGTGGGAAGGTACTTGATGGTGCAACCGCTCTGGCTGATGCTATCCGGGTGACCCTTGGTCCCAAGTCGAAGTCGGTTCTCATCCAGAAAAAATGGGGGACACCGATCGTCTGCGATGACGGCGTAACAATCGCTAAAGAAATCGAATTAAAGGACCCGGAAGAAAACCTTGGCGCACAAATGCTCCGCCAGGCCGCTGAGAAAACCGGCGATGCGGTGGGAGATGGCACGAGCACGGCAACACTGTTGGCGCATAGTATTTTTTCCGACGGAGTACGGAACATTGTTGCAGGCGCCAGCGGAATTGACATCAAACGAGGACTGAATCGCGGACTGCAAATTGCTATCGAAGAACTCAAGAGTATGGCTGTTCCCGTCAAGACGCATCAGGACAAGGCCCAGGTCGCAACCTTATCCGCACACAATGATTCCGCCATCGGCGAACTCGTCGCCGATGCCATGGATCAGATCGGTGATGAAGGTGTCATCACCGTGGAGGAGTCGCAAACCACGGAGACGGTACTGGATGTCGTCGAAGGTATGCAGTTCGACCGTGGTTACATTTCGCCGTATTTCGTGACTGACGTGGAGAAAATGGAAGCCGTTCTCGACGATCCGCATATTTTGCTCTGCGATCAGAAGATTCACAGCATGAACAAGCTCATTCCGCTGCTCGATGAACTCATGAAGACCGGCAGGCCGATTGTCTTTATTGCCGAAGACGTCGAAGGTGAGGCCTTGGCGACCCTGGTCGTCAATCAGATTCGTGGCGTCTTCCGCAGCCTGGCCGTCAAGGCGCCAGGGTTCGGGGACCGTCGCAAAGCGATGCTGCAAGACATCGCGATTCTGACAGGGGCGGAACGTGTCTCCGAAGAATTGGGGACAACTCTCGAGGGCATTGGACTCGACGATCTCGGCCGGGCGAAACGGGTCATCTGTGACAAGGAGCACACGACGATCATTGGCGGTGTTGGCGAAAAAGACAAAATCACCGCACGCATTCGCCAGATTCGGGTGGAAATCGAGAAGACGAAAAGTGACTACGACAGGGAGAAACTCGAAGAAAGACTGGCAAAGCTGAGTAGCGGCGTGGCCGTCATACGTGTCGGCGCTCCGTCGGAGGCCGAGATGAAAAGCAAGAAGGAGGCTCTCGATGACGCGATCAGCGCGGCCAAGGCCGCTGTTGAGGAAGGCACGGTTCCCGGCGGCGGAATGGCATTGCTGCGCTGCACAAAGGCGCTACTCGATGAAGAGAGCCGCGCCGAGGGCGACGAAAAGACCGGACTGCAGATTCTGCGGCGTGCTTTAAGTACACCAACCCGCCAAATTGCCGAAAATTCCGCCGTCGATGGCGGCGTCGTCGTTGCGCGGATGCTCGAAAGTGACGGCAGGGTCGGATTTGACGCGGCACGAAACGAGTACGTTGACTTGATCGATAGCGGCATTGTCGACCCGACCAAAGTCATACGCATCGCACTTGAGAATGCCGTCTCGGTTGCAGGTATCTTGCTGCTGACGGAAGCGACGATGACTCAGATCGAGGACCCGGAGCGGCGCACCGCTGAGCCAAACGCCATGCAAATGTAGTCTCGCAGGAGCCTGGGAGTCACTTATCAACGTGGATCTTTTGCGCTCGCTCAAGTAGCTCACGGACTTCCTCGTCCGTCGTCTGCGAAAAGTCGTGATAGAACTGGCCAACGGCGGAGAACTCTGCCGGCGACTCGAGGCAAATGACACGATCGACCAAAGCGGTGACCTTCCGCACGGCCGATTCCGAGCCCGTCGGCACCGCGACTGTCGTGGTCGATGGACTCATGGATTGCACGGCCTGGACAGCAGCCCGCATTGTCGCGCCTGTCGCAAGGCCGTCGTCGACCAGAACGACATCATATTGAGAAAGATCCGGGTACGGCCGGTCACCACGGTATTGCTGTTCGCACCGTTTTAACTCTGCTGATTCGCGCGCCACGATCTCCGCGATACTAGCCTCATCAATCGCAAGAGAACGAACGACCGCTTCATTGAGAACATGTACGTCGCCCGACGCAATCGCGCCGATCGCGAGTTCCGGTTGAAATGGCGCACCGAGTTTGCGGACAACGATCGTATCGAGCGGCGCGTTGAGTGCGATGGCAACCTCATAGGCTAACGGCACCCCGCCCCGTGGCAGACCAAGGATTATCGGATTCTTCAGGTCGCAGCGCTGGATTTCCGGCACGAGGGCTCTGCCGGCATCATGTCTATCTTCAAAGACTTTATACATCATGAACGACGATATACAGCTACGGTTTGAGTATCGTCTCTATTGGGTATTCAGAGAGTACGTAAATGCACCTATGGGTGCTGCACCTCGTCAGTGTCTAGACTCTTAGGGCAGCAAACGGACGCAACAGGCGTGCACCTTTCGAGAGTTTTCGCAATGTCATCCGAAAGACACTCGGTTCCGAGTGGGCGTGACAAGATCGATTTTCTGAGTGTGCCGGAGAGCTATCCGGAACTCACAAACAAGATTTCTGTCATCGAGACACACCACGCCTGGGTGTTCCTGACCGACCAGCACGCCTACAAGATGAAAAAGCCGTTTCGCCACGGCCGGGTTGACTGTTCGTCGCTTGAATCCCGTCAATACCTCTGCAACGAGGAGTACAGGCTCAATCAGCGACTCGCCCCGAACACCTATCTTGGTGTCGTTCCACTGCTCACCGGCAAGGATGGAAAGCTGCACATTGATGGCTGTGGGCACACCGTGGAATGGCTAGTGAAAATGCGCCGGCTGCCGAGTGAATTCATGATGGACAAGGCTGGCCCCGGCGGACTTGTAACCGTCGAGGACATTGATCGACTGATGCAAAAACTGCTGCGCTTTTACCAATCTGCGCCTGCCTGTCACGTTGGCTCGGATAGTTACGCGTCGCGGCTCTGGCAGGAAGTTTCGAATATCAGCGAGGAATTACTGGACCCCGGTTACGGTTTTTCGACAGCTCTCGTCAACGACGTGGTTGATCATCTGAAGGCGTACATTGACACAAATGCGAGTCTGCTCGACCGCCGCCAGCGGGAAGGCTTTGTGCGTGAGGTCCATGGTGATCTGAGGCCGGAGCACGTCAGTCTGGTACCTGGTGCCGATCCCGAGATTATTGACTGCCTGGAGTTCGACCCGGATTTACGCTGCCTGGACTGTGTCGAGGAACTCGCGTATTTCGGCCTGGAATGCCGAGTGATTGATCAGGCCTGGATCGAAGATGCGTGTATCGAGTGGTACCAGTCGCACAGCGGTGATAGTGCTCAGGATCACCTTTGGCGATTCTATGCTGCACGACGCGCCACTGTGCGCACCAAGCTGTCCGCATGGCACACACTGGAATCCGTTAGCGTCGAACGGTGGCTTAGCCAGGGGCGAATGTACCTGACCCTGGCTGGGAAATACATGGATGGTGGGTCAATCAGTTAGCGGTCTTAATGCTCGACTTGCATCTCTCGTAGCGCATCTGCGAACAAAGGTGCTGTCTCAATGATCGTGACCCTTGCGCGGTGTTCATCCAGGAGCGGAAGATCGGCGACCGCAACCGTATCGGTCACGGTAATGGTGTCGATTCCCGACTGCGCGAACAGTTGCGGCGCACCCTCCTGAAACAGGCCGTGAGTCGCAGCGACAGATATTCGGCTTGCACCCGCATCAAGACAGGCCTGCACCGCCCGGCAAAGAGTCGTGCCGCTGCCGATCATGTCATCCACAATCAACACGTGATCCCCGACCGTGCCGATCATTCCACTACCGCTCACCAAGCCTTCGCTGCGGCGCTTATCCATCACGGCCATCGACAGAGTGTTGCCTGACAATTGTTCGTAAGTGTCTACGAACAGGCGCGTCGCCTTGATGCCACCCAGATCGGGCGCGACGATGCTGTCGACACTATTGCCGACGGTTTGATAATAGTGATCAGCGAATAGTTCAGTCGTCTCCAGATTCACTGCGGGGCAGCGGAAACTGTTGTCCAGCGCTGCAGGATTGTGAACGTCCATCGTGATGACACGGTCGACACCAACACTTTGCAGTATCGTAGCAAGGTAGCGCGTCGTTACCGGGTCGCTGGGCTTCGTTTTCTGGTCCTTCCTCGAATAAGCGAGAACAGGCAGTACCGCCGTAACACTGCGGGCGCCCGCGTCTTTCATCGCACCGACAAAAAATAGTAGCCGACAAATCTTGTCATTGACCGAAAGATCACGGTCTCCGTGTAACGATGAAATCACATACACATCATGTGCCCACACGCTGACCAACGGCCGCACTTTGTGCTCCCCGTAAGAGAACTCGCGTTCTTCATGGGGATCCAGTGGGCAACCAAGTTGTTCTGCGATGCGTTGCCCCAGACCTATGCTGGCATTAAGGGCAAAGAGCCTCATTCTCTGATTCTATTCCACCGCAAACGGTGCTTCTGTAAGGAGTATTACGGACCGCGCGTCAACCCGATCCCCTTTCCGGCAAGTACGTAAATTTACGTCTTTTCGCAACAGACAGCAGCGAGCATAGTTACGTGCACCGGTGGTGGAAGATGGTGGAAAGACAACAACATCTGAAGTTGTTTCTCGCGGGCGACGTGATGACCGGCCGGGGCATTGACCAGATACTGCCCCACCCCGGCAAACCGGACCTGCATGAGGCATTCGTCAAGGATGCGCGGAGGTACGTGCGCCTGGCAGAGCAACAGAACGGACGGATACCGATGCCCGTCGACTACCGCTACATCTGGGGCGACGCGCTGGACGTCTGGCAGGCTCACAAACCAGATTTGCGAATTGTAAATCTCGAAACCAGCGTCACGGCATGCGATGACCACTGGCCCTCGAAGGGAATTAACTACCGCATGCATCCGCGCAATGTACCCTGCCTGACCAAGGCCGAGATCGACTGCTGCGTGCTCGCCAACAACCATGTCATGGACTGGGGATACGCCGGGCTCGACGAAACCCTGACGACGCTCCACAGCGCCGGGCTGGAGACGGCTGGAGCCGGTCGGAGCATCGAGCAAGCAACCCGGGCTGTGCGGCTGTCCGTACCGGGCAAAGGTGACGTACTGGTGTTCGCGCTCGCGCACGTATCCAGCGGGGTGCCGACGGCCTGGTTGGCTGGCAAGCATCGAGGCGGTGTCCATCTGCTGGATGATTTAAGCCGTCGCTCTGCTGGCCGGATAACCGCACAGATCGCGGCGGAAAGACGGCCGGGCGACATCGTGATCCTGTCAATCCACTGGGGTGGAAACTGGGGCTACCATATACCTGGGGAACAGCGGCAGTTTGCACACCGTCTCGTCGATACCGGTGCTGTGGACATCGTGCACGGACACTCCTCACACCATCCAAAAGCGCTCGAGTGTTATCGAGGCAAAGTCATCATCTATGGCTGCGGGGATTTCGTGACCGACTACGAGGGGATCGGAGGCTACGAGCGATACCGCCCTTCACTTGCGCCGATGTACTTCGTGACAGTGAATTCGCACTCTCGGCAGGTCGAGCGGCTCGAGATAGGGCTCATGCGCCTGCGGCGATTTCGATTGACAAAATCAGGCGCTCCGGATCGGAGATGGCTGCGTAACAAACTGAATGAATTCGGCAAGGAGTTCGCAACGATCACTGAGGGCAACAACGACATGATGATCGCGGTCCCCTGCGCCCCAGAATACCAAGGAGGCGAAGATGAGTATTCCAAACATCGAAAATGAACGCAGCATTGCCGCCGGCGATGTCACGCTAAAAGGGTTTCTCGACATTCCGGAAAACGCTCGAGGCATCGTGGTCTTCGCTCACGGTAGTGGCAGCAGCCGTTTTAGCAAACGCAATAACGCGGTGGCCGCATTTCTCCGTGAAGGACGACTCGGCACGCTTCTGTTCGACCTGCTTACGGCCGACGAGGAACAGGTTGATGCGATCACCCGTGAGCACCGATTCAACATTCCGCTGTTAAGCGTGCGCCTGGAAGATGCGGTTCAATGGCTGACAGAGCAAACCGAGGCCGCTGCACTGCCAGTCGGCCTGTTTGGTTCCAGCACGGGCGCCGCGGCCGCATTGATCGCCGCCGCAGCGGTGCCAGACGCGGTTGCGGCCGTAGTATCGCGGGGCGGCCGTGCCGACCTCGCGGGTTCGTCGCTGCCTGAGGTCAAAGCACCGACTCTGCTGATCGTCGGCGGTGCGGACACGGAAGTGCTGCGCCTTAATCGCACAGCACAGGAGCAGATGCGCTGCCACTCAGAAGTCGCGGTCGTAGACCGGGCAACACACCTCTTTGAGGAGCCTGGCGCGCTCGGGCAGGTAGCAACGTTGACCCGAGACTGGTTCGTCAAGCATTTGAGATGAATTGTTCAATCTCAGAAAGGATATGGGACGCCAAGTACCGCTTTGTCCGCGACAGCAAGAACGCGGAAACGGACATCGGCGAAACCTGGTCGCGGGTAGCCCGCGCTGTCGCCAGCGCAGAAGCAAGCCCTGATCGATGGCAGGTCGAATACGGTTCCATCCTGTCCGATTTTCTTTTCCTTCCCGGCGGTCGCGTGTTGGCCGGTGCAGGTACCGACAAACAGGTGACCCTGTTCAATTGCTTCGTGTCCGGGCCACTGCTGGACTCGGTCGAGAGCATTTTCGATTCACTCAAGGAGACTGCGATGACCATGCAACAAGGCGGAGGCATCGGTCTAGACTTCTCCGCGCTCCGGCCCTCCGGAGCCCCGGCAGTCAGAACCGGCTCCGTCGCATCCGGACCGCTGCCCTTCATGCAAATCTGGGACTCCCTCTGCGAGACTCTGCTGATCACCAGCGCACGCCGCGGTGCGATGATGGGTACGCTGCGCTGCGATCATCCGGATATCGCTGCATTCATTGACTCGAAGCGTGAGTACGATGCGCTGCGGAATTTCAATCTTTCGGTCCTGATCACGGACGATTTCATGCAGGCTGTTGCCGACGATTCTGAATGGCAACTCGTCCATCCTGCAGACAATGGCCCTCCGGGCGATGGCCAGATTTATGAACGCCTGCCGGCAAGAGCGCTGTGGCAACGGATCATGCGTGCTGCGCACGAGACGGCAGAACCGGGAATGTTGTTCATCGACAAAATCAATCGACGTAACAACCTTTACTATTGTGAACACATCGGCGCCACGAACCCCTGTGGCGAAGTACCATTGCCACCTTACGGCGCCTGCAATCTCGGCTCGATTAACCTTGCGGCCCTCGTTCAGGCGCCTTTCAGAAGAGACGCCGGGCTCGATCAGCGCAGGCTGCGCGAAACGGTAAAGGTCGCTGTCCGGTTTCTCGATGACGTAATCGATGTATCCCGATTCCCGCTGGATCAGCAAGCCCTGCAGGCACGCAGCACGCGACGCATCGGCTTGGGCGTAACCGGACTGGCCGACGCGCTGGCCATGTTGGGCTACCACTACGACAGTGATGCGGCGCGCGAGATTGCAGCGAGGACGATGGAAGTTATCCGCGACACCGCTTATGCGGCCTCCATTTCGCTGGCAAGAGAGAAAGGCACATTTTCGTACTTCGACAAGGACAGGTACCTCGACGCGCCGTTCATCCATCGTTTGCCCGAACATTTACGGGACGGCATTTCTGAAAACGGTATTCGGAACAGCCATCTCCTGGCGATTGCACCGGCCGGTACGATCAGCCTGCTCGCTGGCAACATTTCAAGTGGTATCGAGCCGATTTACGCACTGCAAGCCGATCGGGCAGTTCGGGGAAACGACCTGAGAGTCCAGCATCTCGAGGTGCGTGACTATGCATATGGTTTGTGGCTGAGACACGAAAATCATCCGCACGAGCGGCCAGAAGTCTTTGTGACGGCGGAACAACTGCCTGCGAAGGCACAACTGCAAATGCAAGAGTGCCTGCAGCCTTTCGTGGACAGCGCCATTTCGAAGACGGTAAACCTCCCAGCCGAAGCGACGTTAGACGACGTTGAGGAGGTCTTTTCGTTCGCGTATTCGGCCGGGCTCAAGGGATGCACAGTATTCCGCAACGGAACTCGCAGCGGGCAGGTGCTGCGTGCTCGCGACGATTCGCATTGCTGTCATGCCGACAGAGAGGCCGACTAGCCCGCCGGGCTATCGATCGCCTTCCTCTCCTGGCCGAATCTCCGAGCTGCTGAGTATGTCGAGCAGGCGATTGATCTGATCACCCTTCTGCTGCTTGATATCGATCAGACCCTCATCAGCGTTCTGCAACAACAGCGATGCTGCCTCAAGTTCGCCGACGGTAGCCTTCGCACCAAGAATCTCCAGCGCCGTATGATCCTGGATGCCCGGGAACAATCGAACAATGTCGTCATGTGTAACGGTTGTCATGCGGACCTCAATCCGTCAGGACGAAGGTTACCTTCATATGAACCCGGTACTCGCTGACCTTATCTCCATCAACAACAATTTCCTGGTCCTGGATCCACGCACCCTTGACGTTCGTCAGGGTTTTTACAGCTCTATCTATGCCTATCTTGATAGCGTCTTCAAAGCCGTTTGGTGAGCCCGCAGTTATTTCTGAAACTCTTGCAACTGTCATTGTCTTCATCCTCCGAAGAAATTTTCAGACATATCAAGCTATCAGGAATAGCGGCTTGTGCCGATACGGAGATTCGCCTAGGCGATAGCTCGTATAGACAAGTCTTTGTCTGTGGTCCAGTCTGAAGAGGAGGATGAGACAAGACAATTGGGAACACTTCGAACACGACGCTGACATCGGCTTACGTGCGATAGCGGCAACACGCGAGGGTTTGTTCGAAGTCATGGGCCAGGCATTGACCGCGATAATTACCGAGCCGGCCACGGTTCGACCGGTCGAAACAGTTTCGGTTTCCTGTGAGGCTCCCGACGATGCCTTGCTTCTCGTGGATTGGCTGAACGCGTTGATTTTCGAAATGGCAACGAGACGCATGCTCTTCGGCAGCTGGCATGTCGAACTCAGTGGACAAAAGCTCCAGGGACAGGTCAAGGGAGAGGTCGTCGACCGGTTGCGGCATCAACCGGTCGTTGAGGTCAAAGGTGCAACTTACACGGCACTCTCGGTAGAGCAGGACAGCGAGGGTTTCTGGCGCGGTCAATGCGTCGTGGATGTTTAGTACTCCATCAAGGTGATATTGAGCATGGATCTGAATCGCCTGATACGGGACACTGAGTATCGCTGGCGCATCCCGGTCGAGGGCGCTATGCACGGGCCGGGCATCCTGTTCGGCGATCGCGAGCAGATTCTGCAGATGGATGACAAGGTCTACACGCAGCTCTACAACGTCACGTTGCTGCCCGGCCTGGTCGGCCCGGCCTACGCCATGCCCGATGCGCACTGGGGCTACGGATTTCCGATCGGTGGTGTGGCTGCATTTGATGCAAACGCCGGCGGCGTGGTGTCTGCCGGAGGCGTCGGATTCGACATCTCATGCGGTGTACGCGCACTACACACCGGCCTGACCTCGGCCGATATCAACTTGGTCAAGGGCAGGCTTGCGGACGCACTGTTCGCCGACATTCCGGCAGGCGTCGGCAGCCAGGGGTCAATCCGGCTTGACGATCAACAAATGGATGCAATGCTCGAGGGCGGCGCCCGATGGGCTGTCAATCAGGGTTATGGTGCGGATAACGACCTTGAGAGGACCGAGGAACGCGGCTGTATTGCCGATGCGAACCCGGCAGAAGTTTCTGACCGCGCCAAGCACCGTCAGCGGCAGGAGATGGGCACGCTCGGCTCCGGCAATCACTATCTTGAGGTACAGCGCGTTGCGGCAATTTATGAGCCGGAGATCGCGAAGCAGTTCGAACTTGCGAAGGATGACGTGCTTATCAGCATCCACTGCGGCTCGCGGGGCCTGGGGCATCAGATAGGAACAGACTATCTCCGTGAAATGCTCGTCTCGGCACCTGAGTTCGGAATTGACCTTCCCGACCGTGAACTTGCCTGTGCCCCGATTCGCTCGGAACTCGGGCAACGTTATCTTGGTGCGATGCGAGCCGGCATGAATTGTGCGCTTGCCAATCGACAGATTATTACGCACCTGACCCGTGCGATTTTCGGCCAGCTCCTGCCGGGAGCTCGGCTCGAGTTGCTCTACGACGTGTCGCACAACATCTGTAAAGTCGAGCCGCACGTTGTCGACGGTGAGCTTCGTGAACTATACGTGCATCGTAAAGGCGCAACGAGAGCGTTTGGTCCAGGCAATCCGGATCTGAACGGCCCTTTGCGAACCGCGGGACAGCCTGTGCTGATCGGCGGCTCAATGGGCACGGCTTCGTACGTACTCGCTGGAACGACGGAAGGAGAATCATTGTCCCTGAGTTCGGCCTGTCACGGAGCCGGTCGGGCCATGAGCCGTCGACAGGCACGCCGGCAGTTCAGTGGACGGCAGATAGTGGATCAGCTCACCGAGCGTGGCATTGCCATTCGCAGCCCTTCGCAACGGGGTATTGCTGAGGAGGCACCACTCGCCTACAAGAATGTCGACAAGGTCGTCGATATCGCCGACAAGGTGGGGCTGGCGCGCAAGGTCGCCCGACTCAAACCAATGATCTGCATTAAGGGCTAAGTCGGCCGAAGACTGCTGCCACAGTTTCGCCCGCCGCAGCGCGGTGTGAGTTCCACGTATTGCGCTCACGGCCGCTGCTTTACGATAATTAATAAGTTACTTTCTAACGTTCGATTTTACGGGAGTACACTCATCATGCTCGCGCGAATTTCTGGTCTCTTTCTTTCCGCCCTCATCCTTTGTGCAAGCGCCGCATGGCCGGCGGACGTGGACGCCGTCAGGTTCACGGGCGACGAATCCGAACGTACCGCGATCTTCGAAATGGGTGGGCCTTGGCTGCTCGACTGGACTGTTCGCAGTAGAACGGCGCTTCCGACCAACTTCGAAATGCGGCTCCATGATGCTGATTCTGGCAAATTTGTCGGCACGATTGTTCAGCTTGAGGGCACCGGTCGCGGGCTCAAGCTATTCGAGGAATCAGGCAACTTTCAGATCGAGATCGTCGCCCAAAACCTGATCTGGGATCTGCAAATCGAAGCAATTGACGCGCAGGAAGCCGCACGCTTGAAGCGACTTAGCGAGGATGGCCTCTCGCTGCAAGACACGGCGACGCGAAAGGCGCGACAGGTTGCTGAAGGCAGTTTCAGCTCATGGCGTCCCGTCGATGACGAGACATTATTACTGTTCGCCGAGGATGATAATACCGGGTACCGGATTTCGTTCTCGCCAGCCTGCCCAGGCCTTAGCGAGACCAAGGCGCTTTCTTTTGTCACCGCGTTCGACGACGGCGTCGACAACTACGATTCGATCCTGCTGGACGATGGTACGCGCTGTTATTTCAAGAGTGCCGTGCCCACGATCTTTGACTGAGATGATGATATGGCCGAACTTG
>JAJFKQ010000197.1 GCA_021773155.1 Woeseiaceae bacterium
GCCGGTCGGCAGTATCAGCTATCTGTATTTTTCAGATCGACTGATGGAGTTTCCACTCGGTATTTTCGGTATCGCACTCAGTACCGTAACTTTGCCCTATCTTTCGAGGCTCTGGGCGAAAGGCGATAAGAAGACGTTTACCCAAACACTGGATTGGTCGCTCAAGCTTGCTTTGCTGATCGCATTGCCGGCAGCGATCGGCCTGTTTGTACTGGCAGAACCCTTGGTGACGACACTCTTCTTCGGCGGTGTCTTCGATGAGCACGCCGTGCGCATGACCGCGATGGCGTTGCAGGCCTATGCCGTCGGTCTCATTGGATTCTCGTTCGTCAAGATTCTCGCTCCGGCTTATTTCGCTCGTGAAAATACGAAGACACCCGTGCGTATCGCGCTGATTGCACTGCTGGTCAATTTCATACTGAGCGTTGGTTTGGCCTGGTACATGTCGTCGAGTGGATTTGCAGGCCCACACGCGGCCCTTGCCGCGGCGACGTCGGTCGCTGCTATGCTGAACGCTGCGCTGCTCTACCGGGGCCTTAGAAAGGATCAGGTGCTGTTGCACTCCGGTGGTTGGCCTATTCTGATATCGAGAGTATTACTCGCCTGCGCAGGCATGTATGCGATGTTGTATCAATTGTATCGTCCACTGGAATGGTGGATTGAAACGTCATTTGCCGGACGAGTGAGCTGGTTGGCTGTAACTATCATTGTTGGTGTCGGGACGTATTTCGTAGCGCTGTTACTCATGGGAACGAGGCTGTCCCAGTTTCGGCTAAAGGCAGATTGAGTTGCGCAGACGAGCAAGGACACCGAGAATGCACAATTTATTCTTGCCGCAACCGCGGTATGACGGGACGAAATCTTGATCAATACTACTAATACTCGATTCGTAATGTGGATAGTCATCGCGGCAGTCGTCGTGATAGCGGACCAGCTCACTAAGTGGGCGATTATCGAGTGGATACCGTTGTACGACAAGGTCCCACTTAATTCCTTCATAAATCTCACACATCAAAAGAACCTGGGTGCTGCTTTTAGTTTTCTGGCGGATGCCAGTGGCTGGCAGCGCTGGTTTTTTGTTGCCTTGTCCAGCATTGTGAGTGTAGTAATTGCAGTGTGGTTGTGGCGTATTCGAAGAGACGGGCAGACCGTATTGTCAGCCGGATTAGCCTTGGTGCTCGGTGGGGCTATTGGCAATCTTATCGACCGGATCTTACTGGGTCATGTCACGGATTTTTTCCAGGTATGGTTTGGTAGCTGGGCGTTTCCGTCATTCAACGTTGCGGACGCCGGCATTTCTGTCGGCGCCGCGTTGTTGATTATTGATGCACTGTTTTTCTCGGGACGAGGAGATAAGAACCCGTAGTAGCTACTAGCGAGTTCGTGTCCAGCAGTCCAGGTCCGGACCTGATGTTTTCACACCACTTCCGGTAATCGAAAACACGTTACACTTCGCTGCTTCAGTGCCGCCCAATTGATAGGTTGCGATAACCACAAAGTCGGCGGTGGGTATTGGCGCCGCGACAGTTATCACATACGACCCCGTGTCAGTTGTAAACGGGCTCGCGCCGAAACCAAGCTGCGTGAGATCGATTGAGAATTGATTATTCTGCAGGTAAAAACGTTCCTGATTGGTCGCCGCCTTTAACAGCGCAGTTTTTGCCTCGGTGCGTTTCGCCCTGGCAGCAAACTCGCGGTAGTTGGGATAACTAATTGTCACGAGAATGCTGATGATAATCACGACGATCATCAACTCGATCAGCGTGATACCGCGCATGTGTTTCCGGGAGACCATCATTCAATCCCGTCCTGTGTCCAGAGTGTACGCACAGGGTTATTCTTAAACCCAGGACTAAAACACTCAACACCGATACAGCCTATCGGAGGTGGATTGCAATCGACACCTGGTGCGCACGTCAAATCGGCACTCGGAAACAGGAATCTCGGCGACGGTGCGATACCGCCTTGGGCCAGGTCGTGCGCTCGCAACGAATCTTCGGTGCCGGCAACAACATTATCGAGGTCCGCGATAGGATCTCCGTTAGTGACCGTGACCCGATACAGGAAGTTCCTTCCGACTCCGGCGGCGCAAGTTTCCCCTTGAACATTGTCGGGGTCCGGCGAGAATGCAACAAAAAATATTTCATTATCGAACGTCGCGGACTCGGTTAGTACTTTCTGGTTGGACGGTAACGTAAGCATCCAACCGGAGTCGTTTACACCGATGACTGAACCGATCGAGCCGGAAACTTCTACCAAATCAGACTCCGTAAGCGGGGTCAATGTGTCGTACTGCGCCTGGTTCATTTTCTGAAAAATGAGCTTGTCGCGAATCGAATAGAAACGCTCGTTGGTCGTGTTATCCAGCGGATGGGAACGGTAGCCGCTACCGATACTCAACGCAATGAAGCGACGGTTTTGTATATTGTCATTGAAGAGGGAGACGTCCGGTGCATTGTAAAAGCGCCGCGTCTCGGCATCCGTCGTCGGCGTATTGCCCTCGGCACCGAGCTGCGCGATAACGCCGCCAGTTACCAGCGCATCCGACCCGATTCCGTTCGGTGCTTTGCCATTGGTGATGTCGAATCGCCACAGTTGTCCCCCCATGTCGGACGCGTACATTCGATCTGCGAATCTATCGCCGTTCAGGTCGATGACCCGTATAGACGACGGTATTGCGCGCGTCATAGTTGGCAAGGTCAGCTCAGCGGTCGGGTCCACACTGGCACGCCACAGGACGTTGCCAGACTGTAGGTCGAGAAAGTAGATACCAGCACCGTTTGCGTCATCGCTCGCAGGATGAGCAATGGTGTCGTGAGCGGTGTCGTATCCACCACCCAAAATTACTACCGCATCGTCGGAGCTCTGTCCGAAGCCCGCGGCCATTTTGACGCGGGCGACGGATGGTGTCGACCACGACTGCCCGATACTGGGGTCGGTAAAGTTCCAAAGAAGTCTGGGCGAATTCTTATTAGTAACATCCAGGGCATAGTAATTGTCCCCTCCGCGGCGCATGCCGAAAATAATAATAACGAAATCACCGTCGACCCTTTCTATAATTCCGTCCCCGTCAACGTCTTTGACGACTGGGGTGATGTTGCCGTCTACACCGTAATTCTTGACCTTCGAATCAAGATTGAAAAACAACTGTGAAAATCCCGCCATGTGTTCTTTCGGAATGAAGGACCAAAGTTCTACGCCGCTGGCACCGTCTATGGCATGTACATAGCCGTCGTTGGTTGCCGTAAATACAACAGTCTCCGGGTTCGCGAGACTGCCGCCATAGACAATCGCGGCGGGCTGTGAGTGCAATGGATCGCCCATTTGGTTTCTGGCTTCCGCCAAGTTGTTATCGTCATCTTCGTCCGCCCGATCTTCACCGCGAGCCCAAAGAATCATATCGTCAACGGTGGGTTCCGTCGCGGCCCCGGTGAGGCCAAAATCAGCGAGCGTGAATGAACGCGAATTGGCGGCTGTAACTGCGTTTACTCTTGCTGTCAGATTAAGATTGCTACCGTTATACGTGTACACATTACGGGCGTCCGGCGCGGGCAATTGATTCGCTGCACCGCCGTCCTCGACGGTAATTCCGTCGGGACCGGCCGACCAAAAACTCCGGGCGCTCGTATTGAAGAAACCAGTAATTGGGTCAATGGCTGCAGCGCCTGTCGCGTCGACGATCTGACCACCGTTGATCTCATATTTCTTTAGATTACCGGGCCAATGCTCCTTGCCTCGGGCACCAAATGTGGTCAGATACAAATCGTTCAGGTTCTGCGTGCGATTAAAGCTGTTGACCGCAACGGCCGGTGCCGTAAACGACAATGATCGATCCTGAACTATTGCAACAATCTTGAGCAACGCCAGCGTCAGACTTTCGACGTCATCGGCGAGGAAGTACTCGCCACCGGATGCGGTTGCAGTTTGCGCCATGATCGGCAAGTTAATATCGAAGCCGATAGTGTGAGTGGTGACAAGCTGCTCTCCGGGCTCGGTCGAATTGATGTCGTCCTTGAACAGGTATTCGGCGACATCATCGAGGCAGTCGCCCTGGTTGTTGCCGATGCAACCGGCGTGTCCGACGGCCGTTGCCCAATTCGGGAGACTATCAACCAGTCCCGGTGTATCGAGATCTCGCGTTGGCGCACCATCGGTGAGGAGCACATTGAAATTCTTGGTGCAGGACGACATGGTCGGCTGCTCGTATATCTCCGGGCTAAGCTGCGCAAGCGCTGCGGGATCTGTCGCATGTTCGTTGACGTTCTGGCCATAGTGTGCGGGAAGGCCGCGCCAATATCGGGCAGATTCGTAGAGGGTTTCAGATAGTGGCGTCCAGCCACCGTGAGTAATGCCGTTGATCGCGTCGATAATTGCCGTTCGGTTGGCATCGAGATCTACAATGTCCTGAATCACCGGGCCGCCGGCCATGCTGTTGAATCGCATAACGCCAACATTAATGTCGTTAACCGAGTTCATGACCGTCGCGGCTACGTCCTGAACAATGTCGATTTTTCGCGCCATGACCAGCACTGGCGTCTCTCTGTAATTCAGGTAATTTCCGTCATAGATGGTCACAGCGTCGCTGACCGCACTGCTACTCCAATCTATTTCCTGGGCTGGGTCGGAGGTATAGGCGACCGCGGAGTTACCCTTGCGCGCAAATGAGTCGGTCGCGGCGCTCGCGCCAGCGCCGTGCACGCCACTGTCTGCCGCGCATTCTACAAAGCCAAGCGAAGTACCCGCTTGCAGCGTTTGCCAGGCATCACTACCGAGTCCGTCGCTGCGGTACTGCACCATGGATCCAGCGTAGCTTCCAATACCAGCCATCCGCGGCGCAGCCGCGACGCAGGCAAATTCTGTCTTCTCTATATACTGAAGATTCCCGCCGCCACAACTGGGAACGGAACCAACCAATGTCCAATACAACCTGTTTGAATCGCAACCGGCATTAGTTGGATAGACTTCATTCGGATCGTATTGCTCCCTGGTCTCAACCTCGCTCCCCATAGATCCGGATGAGTCAATGATAAACAAGACATTCGGTTGTGGAGGACTTGCCTGATTGGGATTGATCAGAAGGATTTCCGTATCGTCCGCGACCGCAGGGGCCCCGCTGGTCAAGGCCAAGAGAAGACCCAAACACGTCCATTGTGTTTTGTGGATTACTATATTCATGCTATTAGCCTCTGCTTAGTCCTTACTCGCCATCTCTAACGATGGCCGAAACTTTCGTTATTCGATCTGACTCGATATGCCGAGTGACCGTGACGGGGCGTGTTTCGCGATCGCCTAGCTGCGCAGTTCGTTTGCGAAATTCCGCCAACGACAGCGCTTGCCCATTAATTTCCCAGCGCACATCCGCAGTTACGCGGCGCGTCTCAAAGCTGCACTCCGCGCACGGCTTGAAGGCGATTGTGCCGCCGATATTTCTTGGTAGTCGCACATCACTCAATGCGACTTCATAGCCCTGAGTAATGAATTTGAAATCTGCCATTGCCGGCATTGCCGCGAGTAATGCGACAGCAGCGATAATTATCTTCGTTCTCATTGGAATACTCCGTTCTATGTTCTGCTTATAGCGTCGGTGCACCAGGGCCGACGATGTAGAAAGCTTGTGTGTGTACTGCGCTTGCGTTGCGGGCGTTGCCAACCGATATGATGTAATCCGCCTGGGA
>JAJFKQ010000198.1 GCA_021773155.1 Woeseiaceae bacterium
TCGGAACCGGAATATCCGCAAGCGTCAGTGGCTCAGGATTGTCCTGCAGTGTTGCTATTCGCTTGAGGAGCATTGCTTTCATAGATGTTTTCGATGCCTATATCCACTATCGAATAGTAACGGCCAGCAGGAATCATCCGCAAATCCCCTTGGGTCATCTCATTCGCTATTAATAACGCGTTTATCTCCGCGACAATTCCCTCGAGCGCGGTCTCGTCATAGCCAACGTGCTGATACGCCCAGCACTTTCCGAGAGATGAATTTCTTTGCCGCTATCGGATTTGCCCAGATAGTCTGGGGGGATGCTACCAATGTCTACGGATGCCGCAGGGCTTGCGAGTGACACCAGAGATACGATCGCAAGCACTTTCATCACCGATCGTCGGCAAGAGTATCTGGTTCGCATAAGTGTCATCGCCTACACAGTCATTGGTCGGGAGGCTGCCAGTGGGTCACGCTTCTTCTTGAGAATGAAAAACCCGGTAGTTCTGGGAGTATTCTTCTTTTTCCAGAAGGTAATCATCGTCTTCCCGGTAGTACTTTGCAATGTCAGGATTCTCGCCGGAAAATTTCTTTACGGACTCGATGGAATCCCAAATAGTGATCAGTAGAAAGTG
Source organism: Woeseiaceae bacterium (assembly GCA_021773155.1). Taxonomy (GTDB): domain Bacteria; phylum Pseudomonadota; class Gammaproteobacteria; order Steroidobacterales; family Woeseiaceae; genus UBA1847. The sequence continues at coordinate 618 of JAJFKQ010000198.1, forward strand.
CGACACGTCGCCCTCGTCGCGGCGTGTAAAGAACAGGTTTTGCAGCCCGGGCACCGAGCCGTAATCCGGCGCGGCCCTTTCTTTCATGAACGCCTCATATTCGTCGCCTCGGGCATGGCCAGTTCTTCCGTGCCAGGTTCTAACAATCATTTTCTCGCACCGCTCAGTCGCTCGCCAGATCCTTGATAATAATGCTCCAGTGATCCAGTGCGTCATAAAAGGCCTTGATGGGCACTCTTTCGTTAAGCCCATGGGCGAACATTTCATCGGGATTCATGAAGATGCCGCTCATCGCCCAGGTCGGAATTCCTGCTTTACGAAAATGCATGCCGTCGGTGCCACCGGATTCCATATAGGCCATCAGCTTTACGCCTGGATAACGCACATGAACTGCTTCACTAATCGCCGCACGAATCTCCTCGCGCAGTTCCGATATCGGGCTTTCAGTTGGAGGGTAAGTCTCTTCGAACTGAACCGCATCGTTGCCAATTGCCTCTTGCAGGGCCGCCTGGACCTCAGCGGTCGGAACGCCGGGAAATACGCGGCAGTTGACGGTGGCCGTGGCCGATTGTGGCAAAGCATTTTCCGCATGGCCGGCTCGCAACATTGTGACCACACAGGTGGTTCGCGTCGTGCCGACGTAGGATGGTTCGACCGCCAGTCGATCAGACGCAGCAGTGTCCTCAGGATTCTCAGCAAACCGAAGCATCGCGTCGCCGACCTCGCCTCCGAGTTGCCTGCCCGTCTCCGCGAAGTATTCCAGCGTCATGTCGCTCCAGCGAACGGGAAACCGATGCGCCTGAATTTTTCCAATTGCGTCAGCCAGTTCATAGATGGCATTGTCCAGGCGCGGCCTGGAACTGTGGCCGCCGGGATTGGTAACCGTCAGTTCCCAGGTTACGTAGGTTTTTTCAGCGGCCTGGATGCGAAACACGATCGCTTTGCCGTCTTTACTCAGGGTGCCGCCGCCAGCATCGGAATTCAGCGCATACTCGGCTTCAGCAAGGTCTTCGCGCTCGTAGGCCAGCTTGCGAGTGCTGATCATTCCGCTTTCTTCGTCGCCGGAGAAAACAATGATCAGGTCGCGATTGGGAACAAAGCCCTCTTTCCTCAGACGAATAAACGTTGATGTGAGCTGAGCGACGCCAAACTTGTTGTCGATCGTGCCTCGCGCGAAAAAATAGTTGTCGTCTTTCGTCAATTCGAACGGCGGTCTTTCCCAATCCTCAGGGCGTGCCTCGACCACGTCCATGTGTCCCAATAACAGAATGGGGGCCTTGCCTGAAGATCCGTCGCCGCGATATCTGGCGATTAGCGCCGCTGTTTCGCCAACCGGCAACACCTCGACATCTTCTTCGGGAATACCGGCAGCGATGAGTTCATCGGCCAGATAGCTTGCAACTTCGGGCACGTTGCCGAGGTTCTTGGATGTCTCCACGCTGATGATGTGCGTGTAGATTTCCAGCGTTTTTTGGGCGTGCTCGGAATTAACGTCCTGTGCGAAAGCCATCGCGGAAAAAGACAGCAGGGCGACAAACATTATTACTATTTTTTTCATGGAAACCTCAGATTTGACGACGTAGGTAGTTCAATACATCTGAACGAGTAATAAGACCAACAAACTCATCACCGTCCATGATCGCTGCATAAGGCTGTACGCGAAGCATCGCAACCAGGTTATTCAAACTCGCTGTTCTATCCAGTTTGATGAAGGCAGATTCCATCGCATCCTGAACGGGTGCCGTCATGAGCTCTGGTTTGCCATAGACGAACTGAATGATGGCGTCTTCCGTGACTACACCGACCAGCTCACCCTCATTCATAACAGGCAACTGTGAGAATCCCGCGTTACGCAGGCGATTGTGTGCCGTCGTCAGAATGTCCGTTGGTCCAACCGTGATCGTAGCTCGCTCGCCGTGCGGTCGACCGACGAGGTCCCGCAAATCACCAAACTTTTCCCGCTCGATGAATCCCTGGTCTTCCATCCAGAAATCATTGAAGAGCTTGGATAGATACTTGTTACCGGTGTCCGCAGCGAATGTGACAACCGTTTTCGCCTCTGTCTGCTCGCGACAATACTTCAGCGCGGCCGCCATGTTCGTGCCTGATGATGAACCGGCAAGTACGCCTTCCATTTTCAGGAGTTCCCGTGCGGCGGCGAACGATTCTGCATCGCTGATCGCGTATGCCTTGGTTACTTTGTCGAAATTGGCAATATCCGGAATGAAGTCTTCCCCGATGCCTTCAACGAGCCAGCTTCCTCCGACGCCCATTTCGCCTTTATTAATGTAGTTCGCCAGAATAGAACCGACCGGATCAGCCAGGATCATATCGACGTGCGGCGCTTTCTCTGCGAGATACTTGCCGATTCCGCTAACGGTGCCGCTCGAACCGACGCCCAGTACAATGGCGTCAAGATCGCCGCCCATCTGCTTGACGATTTCAGGTGCTGTCGTCGTTTCGTGCGCCAGCGGGTTGTCCGGATTACCGAACTGATTGATGAAATAGGCGCCCTTCTCTTCCGCGATGCTCCTGCCGAGATCCTGATAGTACTCGGGGTGCCCACGTCCCACGTCAGATCGCGTCAGCACAACTTCCGCGCCCATCGCGCGCAGATTGAATATCTTTTCCTGGCTCATCTTGTCCGGCAGAACGAGGATCAGGTGGTAGCCCTTCTGCGCAGCAACCAGCGCAAGGCCAAGACCTGTGTTACCAGCCGTTGCTTCAACGAGCGTATCGCCGGCTTTGATGTCGCCGCGCTTCTCAGCCTCATTGATCATCGAGATGCCGATACGGTCTTTAATAGAGCCGCCTGGATTCATGAGTTCGAGTTTGAGGAACAGCCGACAGGGGCCGGTATCGATGTGGGTAACTTCGAGCATCGGCGTCTCGCCGACCATATCGAGAATGTTGGAATACACGTTCATGGGCGCATCAGTTACATTGGTAATTTTCGGCGAGTTTACACTAGAGGAACCCTTCATTGAGACTCGATACGGCCATTACGGATGCAGTTGAACGGCTCACGCCCGCCAGCGACTCTGCGCGACTCGACGCCGAGATCTTGCTGTGCCAGACGATCGACATGCCGCGCAGCTATCTCTTTGCCCATCCTGAAGACGAGCTCGACGACCTGAGCAAAGACCGGTTCGAGGCGCTGCTGCAGAGGCGTATTGACGGGGAACCTATGTCCTACATCACGGGTAGCAAAGAATTCTGGTCGCATGAGCTGCTTGTCAGCCCCGCAACACTGGTGCCACGACCTGAAACCGAGCTGCTTGTCGAGCTGGCGTTGCTCGAGATTCCTCGCAGGGCTGAATGGCAGATACTCGATCTCGGCACTGGCAGCGGCGCTATCGCAATTTCGATCGCCGCGGAGCGCTTGCTTTGCACTGTCACCGCAACTGACGTCAGCCCGGATGCCCTGGCTATCGCTGCGGAAAACGTGCGCCAGGCTGATCTGGCCAATGTCACCTGCGTCCCGGGCGCCTGGACCGAGCCCGTGGCCAATCAGCAGTTCAATATCATCGTTTCCAATCCGCCCTACGTCCGGGAAGACGACGAAGCTCTGCAGAACCTGCAGCACGAGCCCTCGTCCGCCCTCGCATCGGGCGCAGACGGGCTGGACGATATTCGAATTCTGGCAAGCGACTGCGCGGCCATACTCGCGGCGGATGGCTGGCTCATGCTGGAGCATGGAGCCGACCAGCAGTCCGATGTAGCCAACATCCTCAAAGCCGCTGGCTGGGTCGACATCACGTGCCATAATGACCTCGCTGGCAAGCCCCGCGTGACAGTGGCTCGCCGGAGTGGTAAATAGGCGCCCACACTTTAACTTTGCGAGACATCACGAAATATCATGATCACCATCAAAACCAATCACGGCGACATTAGCGTCGAACTGTTCGACGAAAAAGCACCAGTTGCCTGCGAGAACTTCCTCCAGTACATCAAAGATGGCCATTTTGACGGCACGATTTTTCACCGCGTCATTCCTAACTTCATGATTCAGGGCGGCGGCATGGACGAAAGCATGAACTCCAGGCCAACACGCGACCCGATCAAGAACGAAGCTGACAATGGCGAAAAGAACGAGCGCGGCACACTTGCCATGGCGCGAACCGGCGTCGTTGATAGCGCGACATCGCAGTTCTTCATCAACCTGAACAACAACGACTTCCTCAATCACGGTGACCGCGATTTCGGTTACGCCGTATTCGGTCAGGTTAGTGATGGCATGGACGTTGTTGATGTGATCGCTGGCTTAGCAACCGGCAATAAGGGCGGCCACGGCGACGTGCCACTCGATACCGTGACGATCATTGAAGTCACCATAGCCGAGTAATGTAGAAATGCTGTGCCGCGATGCCCGTCACCTTGCTCTCGAGCAGGTCGGCACCGATGGTCAGCAACGAATCGCTGCCGGCACCGTGTTGCTTATTGGTGCCGGCGGTATCGGTTGTGCGTCCGCTGCCTACCTCGCGTCCAGCGGCGTCGGTCATCTCATCATTGCGGACTTCGACACGGTGGACGAAACCAATCTCGGTCGCCAGGTGCTGTACACACCGGACAACGTTGGCCAACAAAAAGCTGAGGTCGCGGCAATACGTCTGCGCGCAATTAATCCGGACATCAAAATAACGCCAATCACAGAACGTCTGCAGGGTGCAGCGCTGGGGATAGCAGTTGAGTCATCCGATGTCGTTCTGGACGGTTGCGACAATTTTGCGACCCGGTTCCAGGTCAATGATGCCTGCGTAGCCGCCAGGCGACGGTTGGTCTCCGGATCTGCCATTCGCATGGAAGGACAACTGGCCATATTTGGCCCTGACTATGACAACAATCCCTGCTATCGCTGCCTGTACACGGAAGCTGACGAGTCCATAGATAGCTGCGCGGGAAATGGAGTGCTGTCTCCTGTTCCGGGTGTCATCGGCACCATGATGGCTGTCGAGGCCCTCAAGTATTTCGCGGGCATCGAATCCGACACAACCTTGCTGCATCTGTACGACGCCGCAGCGACCGAATTCCACACTATCAAGATTCAAAAACGCGAGGACTGCCCGACGTGCGCGGGAAACGCGGCAGCGTAAACATCATCGGGCTGATGCGAGCCGTGGCGGTTTTGACGGTCATCATTTCGCTGTTGACGGGGTTTGATATTCCGCAGCACGATATCGAACTGTTCTCACATTTCCGCCTGCAGTACTTCGTGGTTTCGGTTTTCTTGCTGGCAGTATTCACGTTTCTGCGTCACTACATCTATATCGGCTCACTCGCGATCGCGGCTATATTCAACGCGACGTTTGTGCTGCCATGGTATTTCGCAGAACCTGTAGCCGTCGTTGGTGAACCACTAAAACTGATACATGCCAACGTCTACTCGAGCAATGCTGAATACGAGCGTTTGATTGATCTCGTCGCTGCAGAAAGCCCGGATATG
>JAJFKQ010000199.1 GCA_021773155.1 Woeseiaceae bacterium
TGCTCATCGGGGCCACTTGCGAGGTACTCGGCAATGACCACATCAACGATTGGCATGACCTGTTCGGGCGTGACCTCTGGCCGTAGGTCAATCGTCAGAGTGTACTCACCGCTCATAACGCGCCCGTGTGCACTACCTCGAATACTCGTCGCCAGTTGCAACTCATCTACGAGCTTTCTGCGTAATGGGGAATTCTTGTTGGCAACCAGCGAGTCATTGACGAGATACATGAGTGACGTGTCTTTGTCGTTCAAACCCGGCAGGGCCCAGACACGGGCAATTCGAGTCTGGCCAACGTTGTCATACATATTTTCTTCACGATTCTCTGTAAGATTTGGAACCCACCTCTTTGGGTGTGACAGCGGTACGCCAACTGGCGCTTCGCTGAAGTAATGCTCAACCTTTGTCCTCGCATCTTCGAGGGACACGTCACCTGCCAATACCAGCGTCACGTTGGACGCACCGTAATACGTATTGAACCACTCGTGAACGTCGTCTAATGATGCAGCGTTCAGGTCATCCATCGAGCCACTGACAGAATGGCGGTACGGATGGTCAACGGGGTAAATACCTGCCCGAATTTTGTCGTACATTTGGGCGTAGGGTCGCGTCTCACCCTGACGCTTCTCGTTCTGTACGACACCACGTTGTTCATCAAGCGCTTCTTGCGTAATTGCTCCAAGCAAATGTGACATTCGATCGCTTTCCATCCACAACGCCATATCCAGAGCGCCGGTAGGAACGGTTGCGTAATAGTTGGTTCGGTCTTCGTTCGTAGTGCCGTTCATACCCGTGGCACCAGCATCCGTGAACGGCGTGAAAAACTCGCCATCCCGATTCTCGCTGCCCTGGAACATGAGGTGCTCAAACAAGTGCGCGAATCCGGTCTTGCCTTCGGGCTCGTTTTTGGAACCTACGCCGTACCACATACCGACAAATACGGTCGGCGTTGAGTAATCGGAGTGCACTAACACGGTTAGACCATTTTCGAGCTGGAATCGCTCGTAGGGCAAGTCGATCTGTGTTTCCAGATCATCCGCAGCTGCTGCGGAAAACGCATACCCAAGTGTGAATATCACCAGAGCGAAAAGTCGTAAATTTTGAGTCATTTGTTGGTTCCAGTTTCCAAGCTACCGATTTGCATACAATTGTCATACGTTAGAGATGTGCGAACCAGCATTAGTGCAATAATTTCTGGCCGTCGTGTTTACTTCGAGCGCCCGGCTGGGATAAAGTTCGCTCCAACCTCGACTGGTGAATGTCTGGCAACAGGCATTAAACGGGAAGACGGTGCGCCACTCAAAGATTTGGCAATCCCGTCACTGCCCCCGCAACGGTAAATGAGTTAGTTAATCAATAAGTCACTGCGCATGATGCGCGGGAAGGCGATTAACATCAACGTATCGCGTTAAGTATTACGTTACTCATGAGTCCGGAGACCGGCCCGTCGACAATCCACTGTTCGATCGCGGCGGGCGATTCACGGGAATTCAATTCTCTCCTCTCCCCGACCACTGATCGACGCATTTGTCGGTACGGGGATATCGGCAGGAGAGAGTCATGAAAACCAAAACTTACCCATTTATCGCAATTACCCTCGGTTGCACCTTGCTGCTGAGCCACCTCGCCAACGCCGATTCAGACACCTCAGAAAAGCTCGACCAGATCATCGTTTCGGGCTCGCGAACTCCGCTGACGATCAACCAGCTCGGCAGCACCATCTCGGTGATCTCACGCGACGAGATCGAACGCCGCGAGGCTCGGAATGTTTCCGAATTGCTTCGTTCTGTGCCCGGATTTGCCGTTAGTCACACCGGCGTAAGTGGATCACAAACACAGGTGCGTGTTCGTGGTGCCGAAGCCAATCATATTCTCGTCATGATCGATGGAGTACGTGCAAACGATCCTGCTACTGGCGACGAATTTCGCTGGGAATACCTGGGCACCGGCAATATTGAACGCATCGAAATTGTGCGCGGACCGCAAAGTTCACTGTGGGGCAGTGATGCCGTCTCCGCGGTCGTTCACATCATCACTCGCGATGGGAACTCCGGAAAAGGGATCGACGGCTACGTTGAGAGCGGCTCATTTGATACAACTAATGCGGCACTCAATGCTGCACTGAGTGATGACAACTGGTCGATTACCGGCAGCATCGAAAACCACCAAACCGACGGCCAGAATATCTCGCGACCCGGCAGCGAAAAAGATGGTGCCGAACTAACAACGGCAGCTCTGTCTGCTCGAATCGCGGCAAGCGATGCTGTGACACTTCGCGCCGGACTGCGTGCTATAGACGCCTACTCCCAGTTTGACCCGGTCGACTTTTTTGTTACGGGCTTGCCTGTCGATGGCGATGTCGCAACCGATACGACAAACCTCTATGCAAATGTTGGCGCCGACATTTCACCCGCAAGCGGCCGCATTTCACATCGCGTGAACGTACGTTATTTCGACTCCGACAATGAAAATCTTGCCGACGGAATCGAGGATTCATCAACGGCCTCCGAGCGCATGACATTTGCCTGGCAAACTGATTTCCAGATTGGCAACAACAAGGCATCGCTGGGTCTGGAGCATGACAAGACTAACTTCGAACAACGCGGTGCTATCGGTTTCGGCGACCCCAATCAGGATCAGGAAATAGACGCGACAAGCATCGTCGGCGAGTACCAGGGTCTTTCACAAAAACTGACCTGGATCGTCAGCGCGCGCTTCGACAGTAACAGCGACTTCGATGATGCCGTCAATGGTCGCCTCGCATTGTCTTACCCGGTTACGGAAGCCACTACGTTGCGCGGCAGCGTCGGTACCGGACAGAAAAACCCGACGTTCATCGAGCGTTATGGCTTCTTCACGGC
>JAJFKQ010000200.1 GCA_021773155.1 Woeseiaceae bacterium
TATTTCGTTGCGATCGTTGCCGCGTCGCCGTCTACATCGCCGCTCAGATAACCGCGACGGATAACATAGGCGCCCTGAACATCGGCGCCGCTGTCCCGCAGGTACTGCAGATACAACATGTCGTCGCCTGCTTTGTATTCCGTATCGACTGCTGCCGGGTTGAACGGGTTTACGAGATCCATCGGTGCGTAGAACATGCCATTGCCCCACGACAACGCCTGGCGTCCGAATCGGACCACGGTCTTTTCGCTGCTATAGCCAACCCAGAGCCGATCCAGCCGGTGCACCAGCGCTGATTCACTACCTTGATCGACGACAGATGTAAGATCGAAGAGGTGCCTGCTGTCATCAGGCACCAGGAACGTCTCGCCGTTAAGCGCAGCAAGCTGGTAGTTCGTGTTGAAGGTCCACCCGGATTGCCGATGTTCAAGGTTCAATCTCAGGTCGCCTTGAGTATCGATAGAACTGCTGCCAAACAGATCGCGTAACAGGCTATCGGATGGGTACGTTTGACCGACCACTCGTAGTTTTGTGTGGCCGCCAAATTCCGTGTTGCCGTCCGCCGCACCTGCCAATGCAGGAAAGGCAAGTAACAGGATGAGTTGCCTAGGCAGCACGCTGGTCAATGTCATCGACGATTCGTCCGTCGAGCATGCGAATCAATCGACCGGCGTATGTCATTACCCGCTGGTCGTGCGTTGCGATTACGAATGTCGTGTTGTGATGTTTATTGAGCAGCGTGAACAGCTCCATCAATTCGTCTGCCGTTTTTGAATCGAGATTTGCGGTCGGTTCGTCGGCAAGTACCAATGCGGGTCTTGAAGCTATCGCCCGTGCAACGGCAACGCGCTGCTGCTGGCCTCCTGACATTTCCGCCGGTCTCCTGCCTTCAAGACCCTCGAGTCCGACTTCCTTTAGTATAGCGTTCGATTTTTCTCGCCTCTCAGCTGCGGGCATGCCCTGAACCTGCATCACAAACTCAACATTCTCGCGCGCCGATAGCACAGGAATCAGATTGTAGGCCTGAAAAACGAATCCGATATGCTGGAGCCGAAGATCGGCCAACTCGCCTTTGCTCAAATTATCGATGCGCTCTCCGTCGACATACACTTCGCCACTATCGGGAATATCCAGACCGCCAATCGCGTTTAGCAATGTCGTCTTACCGCCACCTGATGGTGCTGACAGGCAGACAAACTCACCTTTGCCGATCTCTATGCTAACGTGATCCAGAGCCTTGATGTCCTGATCACCCTGACGGTATGTCTTACACAAATCCACACAACGAACAGCACTCATTTTCAGACCTTTGTAATTGCTTCGACGGGCTCGTATCTGGATGCCCGCCAGGCTGGTGAAAGACTTGCCAGGAATCCAAGCAGCAGGACGACGCCGCTTGCCAGAATCATGTCGCTGGCATATAGCTTCGGATAAAGCACGCTCGCCGCGCCCCACATTTCCATTCCCTCTGAGACGATGGATACATCGATACCACTTTCCAGTGGAGTCACTGTGGCCCATGCGAGAAAATTGCCGGCCGCCAGCCCCAGTGTCATTAACAGCATCGACTCGATAATAATCTGGCCCAGTATGCTTCCCGGCTTCATTCCCAGCGCCAGCATCAATCCAATTTCACGCACGCGCTCGAACACTGCCATAACCAGCGTATTAACAAGGCCAAAAGACAGCGCCATGAAAATTACGACAACCCAGACGAGAACAAAACCATCCATGACATTCATCATGGTGCCGAGGTAGGTGTCAATCTCATACCAGCGCCTTACCGACACGCTGTCATCCACTGCACTCGTTACGGCATCGTATATCGGTTCCACATTTCTGTAATCGTCACCAAGAAAAACAACTTCAGTTGTCGCATCATCGATATGCAACATTTTTTGCGCCGTCGTCTTGCCAATAAACGCATAGGCCTCCTCGACGGCTTTTGTGCTGGCTGAGTAGAGACCAACAATCCTGAAACCGCGATCCGCAATCTCATTGTCGGGGTCCTGGCTCATCAAAACAACGCGCTTGCCGATTTCGGTTTCAAGCGTGTCCGCCAGCTCCTCACCGATGACGATGCCTTTGTCCGCCGCGTCATCAAGAAAGCGCCCTTCCACTCCCTCGTAATCGAAGAAAGATATTTCGCTCTCTGCGGCGGGATCAACCCCGAGCAGCGTGACACCACGCGACTCTCGTTCGCTGGTGATTATAGCGGGCACCCTTACACGACTCGCCCACGCTTCGAAACCAGCATCATCGAACTTGTCTTTGAGATCGGCGTCTGAAATCGATATCCGGTTAGCGATGCTCGGGTCGTCCTGGTAATCAGGGTGGTGCATTTGCACATGACCCGGCAGTACGCCAATGCTGTCTGTGATCATTTGATCAACCATGCCGCGCGTTAGCGCCGTCATGAAAATCATCGCCCACACGCCAACACCGATGGCGCCGAGCATGATGATCGTGCGCCGATGATTACGCCACAGGTTGCGCCATGCCAATCGAAACAAGACTCCGAAGATACGCATCAAGCAACCCGCATCGCGTCGACGGGGTTTTGCCAGCGTAATCTCACAGCCGGATAAATAGCTGCGAGCATCGTAAATATGAAAACGATCGCCGGACCTGCCAATAACGTGAACGCGTTGATCTCCGGGTACATTCTCGCTGGAAGATTGAAGCGCGCTGCCATTTCGTCCATTCCGGGGAAAGCCAGACCATTGGTCGTGAACCACGACGTCACGATACCGCCCGCCACAATTCCGATTGCCGTGCCGATCAGGCCCATCATCGCCGTTTCCAGAACGACAAGGCGTCCCAACCTGCCCGGCTTGAGCCCCAGCGCCATGACGATGCCAAATTCGCGAGTACGCTCGAGCACGGACATCAACTGTGTATTGAGCACGCTGAAAGACACAAGCACGACCAGCACGAAATACATAAAGAACGAACTACCCATGTCCGCCTGAATCGCTTGTTTTAAACCTGGCAGTAGCTCGTCCCAGTCCGGCACGACCAGATTACTATCGGCCGGCAAAACAGACTGCACACGAGCCTGCAACTCGGGCACCGCACCCAGACCGTCGCCAACGATCACTATCTGGTGACCGGCACCTTCCATAAAGAAGGTGTCCTGAAAAAGACCAATCGGAATTTCCGCGATGTTGCGATCGATATCATTCACTCCACTGTCGAACACGCCGACGATATCGACAACAGTGGCAGCGAACGATCCGTCCAGGCCGCTGCCAAGCAACGTCAATTCATCACCAACCCCCACGCGAAGGTTTCTCGCAAGAACACCACCAATGACAATCTCCGCGGCATCGCTTTCTGCAAGGTATCGTCCCGTAGAAACGAGGCCCGGAATATTCGAAACACGCGCCTCGAATTCCGGTTCGACACCATAAATGCCGATGCCAAAACTGCGTTCCTCGCTTGATGCCAGTGCGAAAGTCAAGCCGCGCGCCGCAACCATCTCCGAATCCAGCTCTTCCCGTATGGTCTTCGCGAGCGGCACGATGTCCGGCACGATCTGCCGCATCTTCTGATCGTCTTTGTAATCCGGTGCCTGTACTTGCATGTGGCCGGTAAAGATCTGCAAAGCGTTATCGATCATGAGTCCATACATACCGAACTGAAGGGAGATCATGAACACCAGCAAGATATTCGAAAACACCATCGCCCCGGTCGTCAACCAGGTTCGGCGGGGATGTCGCCAAAGATTTCGCCACGCCAGACGTAACACTATTTTCACGACTTAATCTCGCGGGTTCCGAAGGTTGGAAAGTGTAAACAGACTGTCTTTGAGCTCGACGTCATAATCAACATTGATAACCTGAATCTCGGTCCACTCGTCGGGCTTGTCCGCCTTGTTCATCCGCTGCCGTTTTGCGATGGTTCGACCGCCCATGTCGGTGATCTCCATGGTCTGCAGACTTTTGACAAGCTCGCCATCCTGATCGAAGAACGAGTGCTCGAGCACAACGTGATCTTCGCGGATTCGAAGCACTTCACTGCCCCATACGACAGCAGCATCTTCGTGAGGGATCGCTTCGATCTCATAAACAACGATACCATCGGCCTCTTCTGTGCCAAGTAGTTTATGTTCGTAGTCATCAATGATTTCGTCCGCGCGCGCAACGTCCTTGTTGGAAAAGTCGGAGCCCAACCAGCTTTGTCCCATCATGGATGAAGGAATCTTGATGACGCGATTAATCTTGGGGGAGTAAGACCACATGCTGTTGTCATCCGTAAGCGTTCCGTTGCCACGGTCTTTCTTCGGCTCTATGACACGCACCAGCGAATGATCATCACCTTTAGTCCAGGCCCGCATCGTCATCGAGCGTTCCCAGTCCGGACGGTGAATAATCATCGCCATTTCAGTGTAGGAAGAAATCCCGCGCCAGTGATCGATGGCATCACGAACAATGGTCTTTGCATCGCGCTCTTCGGCACTGCCCGGAGCCGAAATTGCGAGCAATATCAACAAGAAGAACGATCGCATGCTCATACTGGAATTGACCCGTCCGGAGTATTGCTGTTTAGTATTTCACACTCCCCAAATTCTGCCTAATACGTGTTTATCGCAATGGTCCAACCGCCTGATTTGGCTAGACTGAAATTGAAGGAGAAGGCCATGTTCAGTATCGAAGCAATCATGAGCACCAGTCTGGTTACGATGCCGCCCTCTGCGACGCTGGCTGAGGCCCGTACTCAAATGCAGGAACATCGTATACATCACTTGCCAGTTACCGACGGCGATTCTCTGGTCGGACTGGTGACGTTAACCAACGTACTTGCGGCGACAGATTCTTTCTTGCGCGATGACAAACATCGTATTCATGCGAATGACATCCTTGTCGACGAAGTTATGGTAAAGGATGTCGCAACTGTCGATGTCAATGCGAGCTTAAGACAGGCAGCGCTGTTTCTTGAAAAACACCAGATCGGCTGTTTGCCGGTAATGAGTGACGGCCAACTCGTTGGAATAATCACTGAAACGGACTTTGTAGCTGTCGCTATCAACTTGCTGGAGCAACTCGAATCAGAGGAACCGTACGAGGACGATTTTGACGATCCAGACGTCGCCTGATCACTTAGTCCTGTTCGGCCGCCCGCCTTTTTAGCGCGTATTGAGCATCGCGTTCGGAGCCGATTAATATCGCAATCCATCGCGTATTCTCGTCGCTCTCCAGTACCAGCTTGAGAATCATTGTCAGCGGAACTGACAACAGCATGCCGACCGGTCCGAACACCCAGCCCCAGAAAAACAATCCGACGAAAACGACTAACGGCGAAATACCAACACCGTAACCCATCAAACGTGGTTCGATGATGTTGCCGAACACAACGTTTATCGCCGCAAAGCCAATGGCCGTAGCACCAGCGGTACCCGGCCCCAATTGCACCAGCGCCAACAATACAGCAGGCACTGCCGCAATGATCGAGCCGATAGTCGGCACATAATTAAGAAGGAACGCGAGCATCGCCCACAGCAATGGAAAATCCAGGCCCAGTGACCAGGTCAAAGTACCCGCACAAAATCCGGTAGCGATACTTACGACAGTCTTGATGCCGAGGTAACGCCCAAGGTTTTGCAGGAAAGCTTTTGGACGCCCAAGTGACTCCGCACTGCGTCCAAATGCTGCCTCTACTTTGGTGCCGACGCTCGACACTTCCAGCAAGATAAAAATCATCGTGAAAACAATCAAAAAGGCATTGGTGAGCACATCTTTCAGGCTGTTGAGAATGGTTGCGACCAGACCCATCGCCCAACTCGGATTGATCATGTCGCCGAGACTTTCTATCGACTGATCGCCTCTCAAATGTTGACCGACAAATTCGAGAAGGCCTTCCTCAATCGCATCCAGCCGCGCCTGATATTCAGGCAACGCCGCTGTGAAATCGGCAATCGAACCGCCCAGAATCGTGCCAACAACCGCCATCAGAAACATAATAGCGGAAACGATGATGAGTGCCGCAAGAAAGCTCGGCACACGCTTTTGCTGCAACCACAACATTGGCCGTATGGTGATGAGCGCGAGAAACGCCGCTATAAGAAAAGGCACAAGCAATACTTTCGCCATCTGCATGCCGTAAATCACAACAACGACGGCAGCGGCCGTTACCGCCCCACTACTCTTGTTCATGCTTGAGGCGTTCACGCGATTACTTGGGATTCCTTGGTGTATAGAGCTCTTTTTCTTCGGGCTCGAGTTGCTGCACCTTCAACGTCCATCGCGCCAGTGTAGAACTGACGCGCAGTTGAAACTGCCCGGCCTGATCAAAAAGCTGCAGACCATTACCTTTGCGTTTTGTATGCAAAATTCGACCAACGTGGCGGCCTGTGTGCGCTTCAACCAATGTGACATCGAGCGCAACAATCGCGTCGTAGTCACCGTTGAGATTCCAGTCGAGCAGCCACGGTGCTTCAACAGTAAATATGGCCGTGGTCGTATTGCCCGTACCCTTGAATACCTTCACGGTTTCCACGGCTTGTGCATTCACGGACGTGATCAACAACACTGCAATCAGTGCAAGTTTTCTCATAGTCTTGTTTTTCCGGTAGATGTTTTCCCGCACCTGTTCTTTCTTTCTAACAGTCTCCTTCGAGACTGGCAAATCCCGGATTACGGAAACCGCGAGATTATAGTACGTCGGGGAAAGATACGGCACTTCCGTGTGCCGCTTTAGGGGAGTTAGATATCGTTTCTGCGGGGCCGTTCGATGGTCGGCGCGAAAAACACTTTGTCCGCGCGAGTGTCAGCGGGATAGGTTCCGGGCGAAACAGATGCCGCCGATGACTCACCGGCAGTGCCCGCTGAAGTCAGCGCAACGACGAATGCCACATAAATCAGCATCCAGAATTTAAAGCCGCTTTTGATTTTCGCTGTCATCTTGTAACAAGACCTGCCATTGGCCAGATATATTACGCGGTCCGATCAAGGTGCGACGATGTAAACTCTTAGCTTATGGACTATCGAATAAAAACCGCCGTTATAGTTACCGGCGTAACTTGTCTCATCCTCGTTGGCGCGTTACTGGTCGGAATGCATTCGGCCGCCGCTATCGCGAAAGTGATTGCCTCTTGTGGTTTTATCAGCGTCGCCATTTTCGGTGGTGCGTTGCGCTCTCTGTACGGCAAGGTCCTGTTGTTGGGGCTCGCACTGTCTTTCCTGGGTGACGTACTTCTTATAGGCGAGGGTCGACAGGCATTCCTGGGGGGATTGGCCGCCTTCTTATTTGCGCATATGGCGTACGTGAGCGCTTTCATCATTAATGGCGTCAGCCTTCGATGGCTGTCTGGTGCCGCGCTGCCCGTGACAGGAGTAGCGATAGGCGTCGCTATGTGGCTTGCACCGCATACCCCGCCGGAACTGTCGCTGCCCGTGCGCCTGTACACGATCGTCATTGCCGGCATGGTCATTGCTGCATTCGGCACGCGCGGAAAAGGTGGCCCGGTGCTGATTCTGGTTGGCGCGTTGCTGTTCTTCCTGTCCGACCTGTCCGTGGCTGCCCTGCGGCTGGTACAAACGGATTTTCCAACTTACGTCTGGGGACTGCCGCTCTACTACGCCGGTCAACTGTGCCTGGCGCTTAGTGTGTCGCAATCCCGATCCCACTGAGGCGTGCCTGAGAACTTTTCTGCGAGGAAGTCGATGAAAGCACGCACCCGATAGGACAAGTGTCGGGTTGGCGGGTACACGGCATAAGCGGGAGATATGGGCCAGTTATAGTCTGTCAGGACTGGAGTCAGGTTACCGCTGCGAATGGCTGCTGATGCGATAAACGTCGGCTGTATGACAACACCCATTCCATGGGCAGCCGCGTTGCTCAGAAAATCACCGCTACTCGCGAACATGGATGGTTTTACTTTAACGGTGCCTCGATTGCCGTCACCATCCTCGTATTTCCACTTTTCCGGGTCGCTCAGATTCGAGTAAACCAGGCATTGGTGATCCTGAAGATCCTCAGGTGTCTCAGGTACGCCATGCACGCTCAGGTAATGCGGTGAGGCGCAGACCACGGCGCGCACATCGAACAGTCGCCGTGCGATGAGAGAAGAGTCGGTTAGCCGCCCGATCCGCAAGGCGAGATCGAAATTATCCTCGATCAAATCGACTCGCCGGTCATTGAGATCCAGATCGAACCTGACCTTGGGATGTTGCTTGCTGAAGGTCGCGATCGGACCGCACATATGCCGTACACCGAATGATAGCGGTAACGCGAGGCGCAATGTTCCACGCAGCTCGCCATGCTCCTGCTGTACGGCGGCTTCTGCCTCTGCCAGGTCAGCGAGAATGCGCGTCCCATGATCGTAAAAACTGCGCCCGGTCTCAGTAAGATTCAGGACCCGGGTCGTGCGATGCAGCAACTGCACACCGAGGCGCTCCTCAAGCGCAGACACCCGCCGGCTGACTACCGACTTGGCAGCACCCAGCCTTTCCGCCGCCGCGGTGAAGCTGCCGGCATCGACCACAGTGATAAATGCCTGAATATCCTCGAATTTATCCATACTGTTGCTTATTTCTCAACAATCTTATCCACAAACTACTATTTATCTCATTCATGTCAACAGTGAAACTACAGTCAATGCAACGGGCCAGAGCCCACGGAGATACGAAAATGACTGAAAAGACCCTGCGAATACTTGAACTCAACTCGAGCGGCCGACAGGACGGTTCGATAACGCGGCAATTGAGCGCCGAACTCATTGCCGCTCTTGAAGATCGTCACGGCACCGTCGACATCACGCGCCGCAACCTTGCCGCAGGCATACCGTTCCT
>JAJFKQ010000003.1 GCA_021773155.1 Woeseiaceae bacterium
CAACGCGCTGGGCGATGGGGATGCCTCCAACGTAGTCACTGTCAGACCACGGTAAATTTTCTTGATTGTAGGAGGCCGGGGCTTGATAGCTCCGGCCTTTTTTTGCTGAACGTTCTCAAACGTAGATACGAACCTCTGCTAAGAAACTCGGACCTTAAAGAAGTTAACGAAAAGTTGCTGATGGCAAGTACTACCGTTCCGCTAACAGGACTAAGGAATCGGCGATTCCTTTTTCAGCAGATCACTAAGGACATCGACCTCGTGCTGCGGCATTATTGCGATGGCACTAGGATCCAGACGAGTTCGCGCGAGCGCGGGCTATCGTCATACAGTCCCGCATGCATAAACATTTCCTCGACGCCGGACGAATCTACTCGATTCGCTTCCAGGATTCTGACTGCGTAATCGGAGCCGGAATGGAACGCGACGTCGCCTCGGTCTGCGAAGGCTGACGGTCGTCACTCTCGTACAGGAACGTCGCTGCTACGACGGCAAACACCAGAACCCCGACGGCAGCCGCGCGACAAGACTACTTCGACTGTAGCGGTTCTCCGCGTCCACTTGATTGCTTCGGGTCTTTTTGCTCATGGCGGCTCCGCTCTTTAGCCGCTGATGACGGGCTACGTCGAGGAAGGCGCGTAGCCCACCGACTGCAGGGCGACTTCGATGTTGTCGAGAACCTCAGGATCCTCGATCGTCGCGGGCACCGTATAAGGCTCTCCATCAGCGATCTTGCGCATAGTACTGCGCAGAATTTTTCCGGATCGTGTCTTTGGCAGGCGTGGAACAACAGTCGCTTTCTTGAATACCGCGACGGGCCCGACACGCTCGCGGACCATACGCACGACATCGGCAACAATGTCCGCTTCATCATGTTCGACACCGGCCTTAAGTACCAGAAAACCGACCGGCAACTGGCCCTTCAGCTCATCGGCAACTCCGATCACGGCGCACTCCGCGACGTCCTCGTGGGCTGCGAGGACTTCCTCGATAGCGCCCGTCGACAGACGGTGACCTGCAACATTGATAACGTCATCAGTTCTCGACATCACGAAGATGTAGCCGTCTTCGTCGATATATCCCGCATCGCCGGTCTCATAGTAACCCGGAAATGTTTCCAGGTAGGAACTACGAAAGCGTTCCTCGGCATTCCACAAACCAGGCAGCGTGCCCGGCGGCAACGGCAACTTGCAGGCAATCGCACCAACGTCACCGACAGCGACGTCGGTTCCAGCGTCATCGAGAGCCCGCACCTCCCACCCCGGCGCCGCACGACCAACTGATCCCGCTTTAACCGGTGCGAGCTCGATGCCGAGACAGTTCGCAGCGATCGACCAACCTGTTTCTGTCTGCCACCAGTGATCGATCACGGGAACGCCAAGCTTTTCCTCCGCCCAGTGCAGCGTGTCCGGATCGCAACGTTCTCCCGCAAGGAATAACGCACGCATCGATGACAGGTCGTACTTCTCAATGTGGTCGCCTTCCGGGTCTTGCTGGCGGATCGCCCGAAACGCCGTTGGCGCCGTAAACATCGTTGCCACTTTGTGCTCAGAGATTACTCGCCAGAACGCGCCGGCATCCGGCGTCCCGACTGGCTTGCCCTCGTAAAGAACGGACGTATTGCCGCTTAGCAGCGGGCCATAAATGATGTAGGAGTGGCCTACAACCCAGCCGATGTCGGATGCCGCCCAGTAGACTTCTCCGGGCTCGACGTTGTAAATGTTTTTCATCGTCCAGTGCAAGGCGACAGCATGGCCGCCGTTATCTCGAACTATGCCTTTCGGCTGGCCAGTGGTGCCCGACGTATACAACAGATACAGCGGATCGGTCGCCTCAACCGCCACGCAATCATGAGGCACGGCATTCGACATTGCGTCGTGCCAGTCAAGATCGCCGGGCTCGTTCAGTTCGGCCTGCAACTCTGGCCGCTGAAACACGATACAGCAATCTGGTTTGTGCTTTGACAGGCTTCGTGCCTTGTCGAGTAGCGGCTTGTATGCGATCACCCGTGACGGTTCGATTCCGCAGGAAGCGGAAACGATAGCCTTGGGCCTGGCATCGTCGATACGGGTCGCAAGTTCGTTAGGCGCGAATCCACCAAACACAACCGAGTGCACCGCACCGATCCTGGCGCAGGCAAGCACGGCCACGATCGCTTCGGGGATCATCGGCATATAAAGGATCACGCGATCACCTCTGCCAACACCGTTGCTCGCCAGGGCACCCGCGAAGAGCGCAACCTGGTCCTGCAATTCGCGATAAGTGATTTGGCGACCTGTCCCTGTGATCGGGCTGTCATAAATGATCGCAGCTTGTTCCCCGCGACCATTCTCCACATGACGGTCAACCGCGTTGTAACAGGTATTGAGGCGCCCGCCTGTGAACCACCGGTAAATCGGCGCGTTTGAATCGTCGAGAACGCGATCCCAGCGACGTTCCCATACGAGTTGTTCGGCCGCCTCCGCCCAGAATTCGTTGGGGTTTTCGATCGAACGTTGATGGATGTCCGTGTATTTACTCATGGCCAGCTCGCAGTAATTTTAGCTTGTTCCATTGTAGAAGAGCTGTACTCGCGCCACCATTCGACAAAAGGCGCAAAGCGAACGGCTATTAGTAGAGATCTGCGAGTGTGATCTGGCGGTCGTGCGCTCGAGTAGCCACCATGGCGATGAGAAGCTCGGCCGTCGCCACGGCATCCATCAGGCAATCGTGGCCGCCATATCGGGGCAGGTTGTAGTGCTCTCTGAGGTCCGGCAAGCGCAGTGAGCGGGCATCGTTGAGATGGTGGTGACGTGACTTGCGGCGATGCTCCAGAGCAAGCGTATCGATCACCGGCATCAGTAACTTGTCGCCGAACTGCTCCTTGCAAAGTCGGTCCAGCAAGTTCTTATCGAGACCCGCATAGTGCACGACCAGCACCTTGCCGGTCAGCGCCTCGAGGACTCGGTGCATTGCTTCGGTTGGCGCCACGCCCTGCCCCACGACTGTATCCGTTAACCCGTGTACTGAGGCAGTTTGGCCGACATCACTCTCCGGTTTTACGAAATGGGCCTCGGCGGTAGCGAGATCTACCTTGCCGTCACGAATGAGCACCCAACCGACGCTCAGCATATCGGCGCTCGCTGGATCGAGCCCCGTGGTTTCGACATCCAGGCAAACCAGTTCCGCGTCTTCAAAAAGAGTCCCGCCCTGCGGAAGTGGGGATTCGACAAAGGCCTTGTAGATCGGATCGCTGCTCCGCCGCTTGGCTTGCAAACGTCTCGCCGCAAGCCAGAAACCGCTCATGGGAGATGAAAGCGGTTCAGCAAGGCCGCCTGACTGGCGCTCACCTGCGAGAAAGCGGACTTGAGATTTTGCCTCACGAGCGGTGAAAGCTCGTCAGGCGAAAGATGGTTGTCGGGCTTCTTCCCTGCCTGCAGCTGTCGGTTCTGATGTTCCATTCTCAGCTTTTCGATGAAGTCGAGCGCATCAATGAGGTTTGCGGCGTCCGTTTCGGTCAACTCCCCGGCCTTGGCAGCAGCGCGCAGTCGATTTCTGGTCGTGATTCGCACTTCGCCGGCTGCGAGTGCTCTGATTCGCGCGATTTCGACTATTGGCATGATGCCGTGCAATTTGATGTCGAGGGTATTTTTGTGTTCCCCGGATTTTTGCAACACGAACTTGCGGAAGAACCCAAGCGGCGGCTGGAAATTCATCGCGTTCTTCGCCATGAGCGCGAGGAATATTTCGTTTCTTTTGGCGTCTTTGCGGATGCTCTTCTTCAAGTCGTCGACCAGCAACGTATCACCGTATACGCAACGCAAATCGAAGAATATGTTTGCGTGCATCAGAGCCTTCTCGCTCGGTACCGTAATCCATTTGTAGAAGTAGCCTTTCCAGACTTTGAGCGACTGCCGCCATTTAGGGTTCGACGCCATTACGTCACCGGGACAGTAAACGAAACCGCAGGCATCGAGGCCATCGTTGACGATCTTCGCCAGCGCCTTGAAGTAACCGTCATCTTCTGTGCGTGCGGAATCGCTGAGCAATAGCGCGTTGTCCTGGTCGCTCTTGGCCGACTGCTCGTGTCTGCCCTGAGAACCCATCGCGACCCACGCGTAATCGCACGGCGGCAAGCCGATCTCTGCTTCGGCGATGCGGCAAAGCTGTCGTGTGATCGCATCTGTTATCGTCGTGACGAATTTACCGAGCTGCTCGCCGGTGGCGTCGGCACTAACCTGGCTGGCAATGAGACCCGGCAGGCGCTCACAAGCATCAACAAT
>JAJFKQ010000021.1 GCA_021773155.1 Woeseiaceae bacterium
GAAGAAAAAATAGTCGCCGTCCGATGGGCTATCCAACATGCCGATGATATTCAGCAGAGTTGACTTCCCACAGCCGGAAGGGCCCATGATCGCAACGAAGTCGCCCTGTTCGATTTCGAGATTGACGCCATTAAGTGCGACAGTTTCGATCTCATCGGTGCTGTATACCTTGTACATATTGTGAAGCTTGAGCATTGCTGTTCCCCTGATATTGTTGGGTAGTTGGCTGGTGTCGTTGACTAGTTGTCGTCGATCGCCAGTCGGTCCATATCGGTGTAACTTGTGTAAGGTGACGTAACTACTTTCTCGCCGGGCTCCAGCCCGTCGAGTACTTCTATGAATTCTGTATTGCGGCGGCCGAGACTCACGGGGCGCTTTACGGCTTCGCTGCCATCGGCTGATACTACGAATATCCAATTGCCGCCGGTGTCCTGATAGAAGGAGCCGTTCGGGATCAGTATTGCGTCGGAATTGTCGCCTAACGTGAGCCGTACCTGCATCGTCTGGCCGCGTCGCAATCCTGTCGGCTGTTCAGCAAGCGCCATATCGACCTCAAACTGACCGGCGTTGACTTGTGGGTAAATCTTCGAAACTCGCAGGTCGATATCAGTGCCGCGATGTTCGGCTACGGCGATTTGCTGCAGGTCAACCCGACCCAGGTAGTATTCGTCAATATTTACATTGAGCTTGTAGCCGTCCGGATCATCTATTTGCCCGAGTCGTCCGCCGCGAGCGATAGATTGTCCAATTTCGATATTGAAACCGGAAAGTTTGCCCGGCAGTGGCGCACGGACATTGAGGTCGTCGAGGTTTTTCTTCGCAAAGCCCAGGCCTGCCTGTAACTGTGCACCGGCCTCTCGCAACTGGGTTAGCTGCTGTTCCTGCATGCGCGTATCAGTAGCCTGACTCTCAAGCGTGATGCCACGCCGATTCTCGTAATAGGTCAGCTCATCTTCGAGTTCCTCGATGGTTGAGCGTGAAGCCAGGTCTTTCGAGACCAGGTCTCGTTGTCTTTCAACAGCGCGTTGCAGGCGTTTGATCTGATAGTCGATCTCAACGAGGTTGCGCTTGTGTGATAGCCGGTTCTGTTCAAGCTGCAGCTCGATCGTGCGCATGTTGTTGAGCTGTTCGGTAACTGCAGCTTCGCGCCCCAGCACTTCGAGTTGCAGATTGGTGTTAGAGAGCACGGCGATCAGGTCGCCGGCGGCCACGACCGTGCCATCCTCAACCAGAATTTCTTCGACACGGCCACCTTCGATCGCGTCAAGATAAACAGTGCTCCTGGGTACCAGTCGGCCGCGCAATGGAATGAAGTCTTCGAACGTGCCGACGGTGACCGGCGATACGATGATTCGCTGCGAGTTAACGCTCAGGCTGCGTCCACCCAACAGGGTATCAACGAACCACCAGGCGAAGGCGACGACGAGCAGGGCCGCCGCTGCGTAAGCAGCCTTGGTCGTCAGCGGTGTTTTCTTTTGAACCTTGCGATCCATACCCTGACCGGAAATGCCCATGCCGGCAGGCTGGGTCTGGTTCTTGAGCTGTCTGATCTTATCCATGCCTGTTAAATAGCAAGTTGCGTGCCAACTTATAAGGCATTGTTTTTATTGCAAACTATAAATTGGAGATGATCAAAACTGTACGCTGGCGGACAGTAAGTGTACGATTTCGAACACTCTATGAATTCGAAAGTCAGCAAAACCGGCAACATCCTTATCGTCGACGATGATGAGGACATACTGACAGCGAGTCGCCTGTTGCTGAGGCGCGAGTTTGCCAGTATTTCGACCTGCAGCGACCCGCAGGAAATACCCAATTTGCTCGCCGAACACGACTTCGATGTGGTGTTGCTGGACATGAATTTCGGGCCCGGTGAGTCGAGCGGCAAAGAGGGGCAGATCTGGCTCGAGAAGATTCTGCAAATCGACCCACAGATCGTCGTCGTAATGATTACAGCCCATGGCAGCCTGAATACTGCAGTCGAAGCCATGAAGCGCGGCGCGACTGATTTCATTGCCAAGCCCTGGCAAAACGAAAAGGTTGTCGCCACAGTGTCGACGGCAGTTCAGCTTCGCCGCAGCCGCAAGGAAACGCAAACCTTGCGGCAGACCAATAAGGTGTTGCTCAAGCAGACGGCCGGCGTGGATAGCCAGATAATTGGTGAGTCGGCTGAAGCCAGGAAGGTGATGGATGTTGTGGAACGTGCCGGGCCGACTGATGCCAATGTGCTGATTCTCGGCGAGAACGGTACTGGTAAGGAGCTCATTGCCC
Organism: Woeseiaceae bacterium; assembly: GCA_021773155.1. Classification (GTDB taxonomy): domain Bacteria; phylum Pseudomonadota; class Gammaproteobacteria; order Steroidobacterales; family Woeseiaceae; genus UBA1847. The sequence continues at coordinate 2,272 of JAJFKQ010000021.1, forward strand.
GCGAACTACATCGTCAGTCCAGACGATCCGATAATGTTTTTCTGACAGTCGACATGGGATCGATCAGCGAATCACTATTTGAGTCGGAATTATTCGGTCATAAGAAAGGCGCATTCACCGATGCGCGCGAAGACAGGCTCGGTCGCTTTCAGGCGGCCGACGGCGGCACGATATTTCTGGACGAAATCGGAAACTTGCCACTGCATCTGCAGGCGAAATTGATGCGTGTACTGGAGCAGCGCAAAGTCACTCCGGTAGGGTCTGATGAGTCACAAGATATCGATGTGCGAGTGGTTGCCGCAACAAATGTCCCGCCGGAAACGCTTAAAAATGAAGATCACTTTCGCCAGGATTTATTGTTTCGACTAAACACAGTAGAAATTACGGTGCCACCACTACGTGATCGCAAGGACGACATCCTGCCGATTGCGGATCACTACGTCACGATCTATTCACAGAAGTACGGCGGCACGACACGAACATTTTCATCTGACGCTCGGCAGGCGTTACATGACTACACATGGCCGGGGAATATTCGTGCACTACGTCATGCGGTAGAGCGAGCGATCATCCTTTCTGAAGGCGAGGTAATCGAACCCACCGATTTACAGCTCGACTACAGCGACTCCTCAAGAGAACAGCAGAACATCGGCGTCGTGCCGACGATCCTGAATCTTGACCACATGGAGAAAGACACGATTCAAAAGGCGTTGCGCAAACATGGCTTCAATATCTCCAGGGCAGCCAACGAACTCGGTTTGACCAGGGCGTCGCTTTATCGCCGCATGGAAAAACATGATCTTTAGGCGCTTCACGATTCTGCTGGCTGTGCGATTGTCGATGGTGGGTGGCGTGATGGCTGCCGTGATCTGGCTATTGCTGCAGCCGGGGCTTCACAGTGCGACGTTAATCGCCTCCGCTGCGCTGCTGATTCTCATCGCCGAACTGTGGAAGTTCGTTAGTCGAACGAATCGCGAGGTAGCAAGATTTCTCGACGCGGCAAAATATGCTGATTATTCGCAACGCTTTGACTTTGAGAAGGATGGCGCAGGGTTCAAGGCGCTCGGTGAGGCGTTTACGACGATCATTGAACGCATGCGTGAGCGCAGCACAGGCCATGAGATGGAGGTGCGCCGACTGCGAGCGCTTATAGAACATATCCCGGTGCCGCTGCTCACGCTTCATAGTGATAATGCCGTAACGCTGCAGAACAATGCGGCGCGTCGTTTGTTCGGAGCGGAGCACGTAACGACGTTACGGGATCTCAGGAAATTCGGCTTCCGCTTCGCAGAATCGGTCGCCACAGCCGTGCCCGGCGATCGACAGCTGGTTACCTTTGACGTTGAGGGCATCGAGTATCACCTGACGCTCGCCACAACCGAGATCATTATCGCCGGCAACAGTGAGCGTCTGATATCACTGCAGGATATCCAGTCGGAACTTGATGCGACGCAGGCGCAGGCGTGGGAGGAACTGGTGCGTGTGCTGACTCATGAAATCATGAATTCAATTACGCCCGTTACGTCGCTTGCCAGAACGGCTGTGGAGTTCGTGGATGATGTTGTGCAGAAAGACAAAGCGGGTGATCCGCTTGGTGAGGATCTGGAAGACTTGCGTGATGCGATCACAACTGTTGCACGTCGTTCAGATAGTCTGACGCAGTTTGTTGAAAGCTATAGACAGATATCCCGAATGGCGCCACCGGAGAAAAAGCGCGTTCGACTTGGTGATCTTTTCGAATCGGTTGGTAAGCTCGCCAGCGCGGAATGGCCAGACAGCCACGTCAATTTTTCCATAGAGGTCATGCCGAGAGAACTTGATGTTTATGCCGACCGGGATCTTTTGGAACCGGTGCTGCTAAATATTCTACGCAACGCGTGGCAAAGCACGCTGAATATTGAAAAACCGGAAATTCATCTGCAAGGGCGTTTGAACAAGCGCAGTAACGTCGTGATTGAAGTTAGTGATAACGGGCCGGGAGTACCGGATGCAATCGCCAAGAAAGTCTTCGTGCCGTTTTTTACAACCAAGGAATCAGGCTCCGGAGTTGGCCTGGCGTTGGCACGACAGGTCATGATTGCTCATGGCGGCTTTATTCGTTTGACTCGTAATGACAAAGGCGGAGCGACCTTTAGTCTGACGTTCTAGTCGACGCCGCCGAACGCAACGCCGCTTAATCTGGCCATCTCCTTTTTCCAGGTCGTCAAATCGGACCGGGTCAGCATAGATAAGTGATCGTGACCGCACGCTCTTGCGAGGATTTGCATTAGCTGTACCGACGTATCAAAAAACGTCGCAAGTCTTGAAGCTGCAGTGTCGACGTCGAGCAGCGCACGTAGCTCAGGTTTCTGAGTTGCGATCCCAGTCGGGCAATTGTTGGTGTTGCACATGCGTGCGCCGATGCAACCGACCGCCTGAAGTGCGGAGTTCGAAACTGCCACTCCGTCGGCACCCATTGCCATCGCCTTGGCGAAGTCTTCCGGGACGCGCAGTCCACCCGTAATTATCAGCGTAACCTCGCGGCCAGATCGCTTATCGAGATGTCGACGAGCCCGCGTCAGTGCGGGAATGGTTGGGACGCTAATGTTATTCCTGAACAACAGAGGCGCAGCGCCGGTGCCGCCGCCGCGACCATCGAGAATGATGTAGTCAGCGCTCGCATCGAGTGCGAAGTCGATGTCGTCCTCGATATGTTGTGCTGATAATTTGAAGCCGATGGGAATTCCGCCGCTGCGCTCACGCACTTCATCGGCGAGTTTCCGGAAATCCTTCGTCGCCGTCATCGAGCCAAATGTCGGTGGAGAGATCGCATCTTCACCGACGCCCAGCCCGCGAACTTCGGCGATCTTGCCGGTTACCTTATTGCCCGGCAAATGGCCGCCGGTGCCGGTCTTGGCGCCCTGGCCTCCCTTGAAGTGAAAGGCCTGAATGCGTTCGACCAAGGAAAGGTCCCAACCGAATTCAGCGGAGGCAAGTTCATAAAAGTAACGGGAATTCTCAGCCTGTTCCTCGGGCAACATACCGCCTTCGCCAGAACAAATACCGGTTCCGGCAAGGTTCGCTCCCTTGGCCAGCGAGACTTTAGCCTCCTCGGATAACGCGCCGAAGCTCATGTCGGATACGAATAGGGGAATGTCCAGCTGCAGCGGCTTCTTAGCTCGCGGCCCAATAATAAGTTCGGTACCGACGACTGCATCGTCCATCAGCGGCTTGGTTGCGAATTGCGCTGTTACGAACTGAATGTCATCCCAACGCGGCAACTCTGTCAGCGGCACTCCCATGGCACCCATCTCGCCATGATGGCCGGTCTTGGTGAGCCCATCGCGTGCCATTGCATGGATACGAGCGACGGTCGGTTCTTCCGGTGTTGGCACCGCTTTTGGCGGCCCATTGGATTGCGCCTGCGGTGCAGCGTTCCCGGGTTCAGCAGATCCGAGTCTCGTATGGCTTCCGTCGCAGTAGGGCGGATTCCCGGTCGCCTTGCACTGGCAAAGAAACGCCACCGCGTCTTCATCTACCGATACCGCCAGTGGTGTCATTTCCGTCCCGCGGTGCGAGCCGTCACAGAACGGCTGTGAGGATGATCGACCGCAAGCGCACCAGAAATATTTCTCGCCAGCTTTCAGATTCGCTTTAGCCGGCTTTTTCTCGGCAATGATTGGCTTGTCGGTCGATGTCATTATTGTGGGCCCCGTTTATGATTATTCGGGACAGACTATCACCAAGCGCCGGCAGAGGGCGCTTTCGACGTTTTACCTACTGGATAACAATTTGTCCAAGTACGCATACGCAGCATCCGAACTGGAATTCACCAGGGCAAACAACGCCTCTTCGCGTACGTCTTTTGCAAGGCCCTTGTCTTCAATGACGGTCCGAAACCAGCGCATGTTTTCCGTCACAGAAACCAGGCCATGGTCGGCGACAGCTGATTCGGTTGAAACCGGACAATTGGAGCTTAGTACACGAATGTCTTTGGGAACGCCGTTATCCAGCCGCGCATAAACCTGGACGGTTCCCGGCGCTGCAGAGCAGTCTCCATCGTCTGAAAACGCAATGCTTCGGCCATCAAGGTTGCAGCCCTCACGCGAGCGATCGCCACTTTTCCACGTGATGCAACACATCTCGGTCGATGCGCCGGGCTCGTCGACCTGCCAGGTGTGCCAGCCATCAGTACCAGCGGGCAGGATGTCAGCGGCAGAGTTGCCGCTCCAGATGACGGTGCCCAGAAAGACGCCATACATTAGGAACTTCGGGAGCTTCATTACTGATCACCGTCCAGCGTTGAGTCGATGATATTCCACACCTCATCGCTGCCAGTCATTACCAGGAATTTGAGCAGCTGTTTTTTCTCCGACGAATCTTGCGACGAGCGGTACAGCTCCAGGACCCCAGCATCGTGTCCCGAAATTAACATGCCATGGAGGGCGGCTTCCCGAACGCCCTCAGACGCGGCATTGCGGTATATCTCGACCAGAGTGCTATCGACCTGTTCGCCACCGACGATCCCCATCGCCTCTATGGCCTGCGTTTGTAACTCAACGTTGCTTCCGTCCAGTGCCAGCTCGCGTAGCGACTCGAAGTCACCCGATATCGCGTAAGCCTGAATCAACGCCTCCGACACGCCCATTTTGCCACGGAGTTCGCGAAGTTCCTCACGAGCGCCCATGACACTGAGCATCTTGATGGCCGCATCAAAATCATCACCTTCAGCGGTCATCGCGATATTGAATACCGATTGCTTGTCGCCCGCGATCATGTAGGCCTCAAGAACCGCTTCGCGTGCTTCACTGTCGCCGTTCTCATAAATTGAAACCAGACTAGCGAGGGACTCCTCATTGCCGCCGATACCAATCATGCGTACTGCCTCGAGTCCTAAATCGTCCTGGTTTTCGCGGGCAACCTTAAGCAAAGTTGATTGCGCCTCAGGGTGATCGATCTGGCTGAGAATGAACAAGGCACGCTCTTTGACTTCATTGCTGTGATTTCCTTCCAGCACCTTGGTTACCAGAGGTAACGCTTTGTCGGCCGGGGCCGTGATCAGCGCCTCAACGGCTGCAATTTTCAGCTCCTCTGAAACATCACTAACATCCGATTGAGCGATGCTCGGCGTTGATAGCAGCAATGCCGCGGTGATCAATATATATTTTGCCAGGGTCTTCATTGGTAATTTCCTAAATCAGGTTGAATGTGTTTCATTCGACGCTTCACGTGCCAGCTTCGTTAGCATTACATTCAGTTCAAAAGAGAGTTGCGCTCGAAGGGCATCAGCATCCTCGGGAGCAATGTCTGTCGCCGCAAGCTGCAGGAGTATCGGCTCAAAAGCCCGTAACACTCGTGCAAGTTTTGGCGCATTATTTTTGTTGGCTACTGATTCGAACAGGCGGTTTTGCTCGATGATGCTCAACACCAGCAAAGTTGTGTCGTCAGCGCCGTCCATGTTAGTCAGTTGTTGCCGACTGTCGCGAAGGTGAACCTGCAGCCCACGCGTAAACGCAGCAGGAATAACGTCCGGCTGTGTCTCGTTTACGGCAACGTACGGTACGCTTGATGGGGCGTCATCCGACAACAGAAAGCTGATGGCGAGGCCGAGGGCGAATGCTGCGCTTACGGCCATGCCCCAGAA
>JAJFKQ010000201.1 GCA_021773155.1 Woeseiaceae bacterium
CGTCGATAACGATGACCTGCAGCTTTTGCAGGATGCCGATGTCGGCATTGCCCACAATATGAGCGCAAACATAAAATCGGCTAAAGGCGTTGCGCCAGTCCTGGCGATGAATGCACGTAATCTTCGCGTCGGTCTCGGCACAGATGGCCCTATGTCCGGTAATACGTTGAGCATTATCGACGAGCTTGGCCAGGTCGCGAAAGTTCATAAGCTGATTAGCGGTGACCGAGAAGCGATGCCCGCCAGAACTGTAGTTCGTATGGCAACTATTGGCGGAGCACGCGCATTGCATATGGAACAGGAAACAGGGTCTCTGGAAACGGAGAAACTCGCCGACATCATTGTCATCAACACCCGATCACCCAACATGGTACCGATATATGATGTGTATGCAGCGCTGGTCTATTCAGCATACGCCAGCGATGTCCGGCACTCTATCGTAAATGGCAGGTTGATCATGCGCGACAGACAGGTCCTGTATGCCGACGAAGAGGCGACGATAAAGGACGTGCAGAATTATGCGAAAACCATAGCGAACTTCGTTGCAGACTTTGGTCGGGCCACAAATTGAGGCACGGCGACAAAGATCATCACGTGATGGTATCGCTACAGCGGTTGAAAACAATCGTTGTCTGTCTATTTGCCTCATTTGTCATTTCAGGGCTGCTAAATCCGATTGGACTGATCGGTGGCTCGGTGGCCGAGTCGTTTGGTATTCCTGTGACAATCGCCGTTGCTCGCTTCGGCTATTTTACGATCGGAGTATTTGTCGGCTATATCGCATCTTTTTATATTTTCGACTATATGAAGCTCAAAAATGTCGTCGTAATCGGCTACCTCATCATCGCGGCGTCCATCGCATGTCTTTACTTTTTTGATCACTTTCTCGTATTTACCGTATGCCTGTTCCTGGTCGGTGTCGCAGCAAGCATCCAGGTTTGTGGTGCCAGCACGCTGGTCAGTTGGCTTTGGGACGGTAAATCACGACAATCCGTACTGCTCGCACAGGATGCGATGTTCAATGCAGGCGGTATCGTATTTACCGCCATAACCACCGCTTTCCTTTCCCGGGAGTTTCACTGGGCATCGACGTATTTGGTCGTTGCGTGTATTGCCTTGCTGATCAGCCTGACGGCAGCGACGACGCGGATCGAACAGAAACACCAGCGCGGGTCCGACTCCGAGATCGCAACTACTTGGAACATTGGCATCCTTACGGTCGGCTTCAGTGTTCTTCTTTTTCTGACAGCAAAAATTTCGATATTCATCTGGATGCCACAATACGTCGAGCAGACGTTTGACGCGGGTATCAGTCAGAGTGGCCGCCTGATGCAGAACATATTTGTCGGCGCACTTGGGGGCTCGCTAATCGGAACCTACATTGTCGCAAAAATCCGGGTCGATTATTTTTTGGCTGGCATGTTGTTGATCGGAGCTTCCGGAATGTGGTTCATGCTAGCTGCGTCCGATCTTCACACCGTGCTGTTACTCGGCTATGCCGTTGGTGCATCGGTGGGGGCTACTTTCAACGGTTATATGGGATTCGGGTTGAGCTTCGTGCAGTCACCAACGCACAAGAACGTCGCTTTTGTGCTGCTGGCCGGTGGTGTCGGTTCCGCAATCGCACCGATATTCAGCAGTAAAATCGTTGCGATCACAGGTACTGTCGCTTCGGCATTGTATGCCTGTTTTATCATTCAGATAATTGTATTGATTACCGTACTGTTGCTCGCCGCATTGCGCCGGCATGCCACCCGGAATATCGTCCTGCTCGGGCGCCCAGCCGGATAAGATATAACTGTTGGCAAAATTAGCTGACGCAACTGAGCACTGAGGAAACAAACCATGTCCGCATTTGTATTAAATGCCAAGCCCGGCGAAATAGCCGAAACCGTTCTCATGCCGGGCGATCCGCTACGCGCCAAATATATCGCTGAAACCTATTTAAGCGACGTACGTCAAGTAACGAATGTACGCAATATGATCGGCTTCACGGGCACGTTTTGCGGTAAGGCATTGAGTGTTGTCGGGCACGGCATCGGTATCCCGTCGGTGATGATTTACGCGACTGACCTGATCGTAGAATACGGGGTAAAGCGACTGGTACGCGTGGGCAGCTGCGGTACCGTGAGCGACAACGTGAAGATGCGCGACCTAGTCATCGCCCTCGGCGCCTCAACCGATTCAAACGTTAATCGTATCCGGTTCGGCGGACGAGACCTCGCAGCGGTGGCGAATTACGAGTTGCTGGAGAAGGTTGTAAACGCTGCACGGCAAGCGAAGATTCGACATTTCGTAGGGCAGGTCTTCACGTCCGATTTTTTCCATGCGCCAAAAAATACCGAAATATGGGAGGAATTGGATATGTACAATATTCCCGCCGTTGAAATGGAAATTGCCGGGTTGTACGGAGTCGCAGCGGAATACAGCGCACAAGCCGTAGCAATGTGCACTGTCAGTGATGAGGTGTTGACCGGTAAGGGTCTGACTGTTGAGGAACGGCAGTCCGGCTTCGATACAATGATCAAAGTAGCGCTGGATGCCATTAAGAGCTTCGACTAATGATGTCACGAACCAGTCGGTCATCCATGCAAGCGACCTGCGATCCTCTCTTGTCGAGCTATCCGATTTTCGCGACCATTAGCTTTGAAGCAGCTTTCGGGAATTAGGGACTCGACTTGAAGCACTGTTCTCTGCGCACAGCCTTTCTCGCCCTTGCTGTCATCATCCCGATCTCTTGCCAACCAACAGAGCAAGTGCCTGTCACGGAGTATGCGTATCAGTC
>JAJFKQ010000202.1 GCA_021773155.1 Woeseiaceae bacterium
GGTGCAGGCACCCGCCATTCCCGGTGGCTGCGGCGACGCAGCAGAGTCGCTGTATCGAACGGCATGACTTGCGTCGACTCAGCGTCGGATAAGCGGCGACCCAGTATGCTATCGGCGATAGCTTTTCCAGCCGCCGCCGCCTTGACGATCGACGACGGGCCTTCGTTCGCCACGTCGCCACCGGCATAAACTCCGGGCACTGAAGTCTCGAACGTGATTGGGTCTACTTCTATATATCCACGATCGTTGATCGCGATCGGTTCCTGAAACTTGCCTTCTTGAACCAGGAAGTCGAGCACCGCGTTCTGGCTGATAGCCAGGATCAGGGTATCCAGCGGCACCTCAAAATCGGCGTCCGTAGTCTCGTGTGGAATCCTGCGCCCACTGGCGTCACGGTCGTCTTTGAAGACCATGCGCCGGCAAATAAGCGTGCTCAGCTTGCCGTCGTCAGACACTAACGCCTGCGGCTTGCATAGTTCGAGAACGTCGATGCCTTCGTCGAGCAGATGCTTCACTTCCTCTCGATCTGCCGGCATCTGATCAATAGTGCGACGGTAGATCAGACTGACCTGACTGCCGGATCGACGACGGGCGACACGCGCACAATCCATAGCCGTATCCCCGGCGCCGACGACGCCGACGCGTGGGCCAAAGTCGATCACGTTGCCTTCCCGCGCGTCGCGAAGAAATCGCAGCGCGTCAATTACCCCGTCGCTGTCCTCACCGTCGAGTCCCAAGGTCTTGCTGAGCTGCGCCCCAACCATGATGACGATGTGCTCAAAGCCATCGTTGCGCAGCTCAGGGAGACTGAAGTCACGCCCCGCTTGCGCATCGAAATGGAATTTGACACCGAGGTCTTGCAGCAACCTGAAGTCCTGGTCAAACACCGTTTGCGGAAGGCGGTACTCGGGAACGGCACCACTGACCATCCCACCGGCGTAGGCATGCTGTTCGAACACTTCGACTTCGAGTCCGGCCCGGGCCAGTTCGGATGCCGCCGCCATGCCGCCGGGGCCAGCCCCGATGATCGCGACTTTGGGCCCCGCGGGAGTTGCCTGCTTCCCGGCCACGGGTCTTTCTTCAAGATCCATAATGAAGCGCTTGATGTCCCGGATTGCCACCGGCTCATCCAGGTGACTACGAACACAGGTTTGCTCACATAAATGATCGCAGACGCGGCCGAGTATGCAGGCAATGGGATTGTCGGCCCGGACTACGCGCAGTGCTTCTGCGTCGTCGCCGTCACGCACGGCGCTCATGTACTGCGGTACGTTCTGATTCACCGGGCACTCGTCGATGCAGGGCGCCTTGATGCAGTCGAACAAACCGAGCTCGCGTGACGTTTTGGTGTGCGATGTGTCGAACGTACTCTTGATATATTGCGGGTCACGGCATGTCTGCTCGACATAGCGACCGAGATTGAGTTGAGCGGCCGCCCGTACATCTGTTCGGGAGGCGTCCGATCCCGCTGACTTGATAACAAATTCATTGATGCTGGCCGCGCCTGCCTCGTCGAGTGCCGCGTCGACAGTTTCAAGGTATTGAAGCAAGCGCAGGTAACCGCCGGTCTTTAGCAGATCGGAACATACTGTGATGGTCTGCATCCCCGCAGCAAGCAAGGCTGGCGCGTTGAAGCAATTCGCACCCGCCGAAAACGACATGGGCAGCTCACCGTCGAACTCGTTGGCCAGGTCGTGCGCAAGGCTGACCGTGATTGCATGCAACGGTCGGCCGGAGAGATACATCGTCTTTTCCGCCGCATCGAAGATTGAGCGCGAGTTTTCAACTTCGAGCGTGTTTGACAACTTTACACCAAAGTCGAGGCCGCATTCACTAGCGACATTCTTCAGGCTGCGCAGCATCGGCACGGCGTCCGAGTACTTCAGATCGTGCTCAAACGCCGCGTCCGGTACTACGATGTCTTTGTAGCCCAGATCCTCGTTCAGCAGCGTTCGAACGCGTTCAGGGCCAAGCAGCGTGGGATTGCATTTTACGAGCGTGTGCAGATGGCGATCTCGCAGCAGGTAGGTACTGATGCTTTCAATCTCTTCGGGTGGACAGCCGTGCATGGTTGAAAGAGTTACGTTGTCGGAGAGGCAATTTGGAATGTTTAGATCCCGGACGTCGGGATAAAAATTTGCGAGTTCGTCGATAAGGGCAGGTTTGTATTCCGAGCAGTCGTGCATCTGGTTCAGGAACCACTGCATGTTCGGTTGGTGAATCCCCTTGAGGTTGTAGCCCACGCTGAGATTGAACACGACGCCCGGCGAGTCGCCCGGGAAGCCGAGCTTGTGGTGCAGGGCGTGGATCAGCACCCAGGCACGAAGGTACTCGTCGAAGGACTGATGGACCTTCAACTCTTGCGACCACTCTACATTGTAGCCCTCGTCCTCCATGTCGATACACGGCTTCGGCACATCCAGTACGTCGAGGGTTTGTACGGTTTTTAACTCGATGTAGCGCGCACCGCACAACCAGGCCGCCACGATGTTTTGAGCCATTTGAGAATGCGGCCCTGCGGCGGGGCCGAACGGTGTTTCCAGGAGATGGCCGTAAGCGCTGGTGCGAAATCGGTCATCTTCACGGGGGGTGAAGAAGTGCTGGCGGGGAATACCAAAAGCAGAATCACGAGTATCCAGTTCAGAGAACACCCACGCGCATAATTGTTCCGCAGTAATCGGTTGGAACAACTCAGACATTATCAACGGACTCCGTGATGTACTCATATGAATTGAACCGCTGCTGTCCACCAAATGGATATACGCACTTACCGTCAATGAAATACAAATACCCAAGCGATCCGCCGCGCGACCGAAATCCCGGTGCGAGCCCAATTCTGTGACGTAGTCGACACCACTAGACGTGACGCAGTCTGTATATTGGGTTTCGTACTGAAACGGCAAACCCGTCGAAAGGCGGGGACGCAAAGCTACCGATCTACGGGGAAACCTAAGATAGCGGGGTTGCCAAGACAGCTCACCAGCCTTCACCGCTGGTGAATGGCCTAACGCGCACTTGCTGCACATGGCCCTGCGGCATCCGCTGATCTCTCTTCCCAATCCATCGTGGCATTTCAGTCGCGGCGGTCGAGCTTATTTGACTCGACCTTGGTTACCAGTACTGACGACGGGATTGAGACAATGAAGAGCGCAATCACACAGATCAAATCGATTGCAACGCTGATGATCGTAACCGGCCTGCTCTGCGCCTGCGGCGATGAGAGCACCGGCAGCACGGACAGCACCTCGGCCGTGAGCAATCCTCCGCCGAGCGGTAACAGCAACTCCGCACCGACAATTTCCGGCACGCCGGCGGACACGACGATGGTGAACACGAGCTACTCGTTCGCGCCGTCGGCATCAGATCCGGATGGCGACACACTGATCTTCAGCGCACAAAACCTGCCCGTCTGGGCAAGCTTCAACACGAGCACGGGCGAGTTGTCCGGCAACCCGTCGGTCGGGGATGTCGGCAGCTACAGCAATATCTCCGTCAGCGTCAGCGATGGCAGCCTGAGCGCATCGCTGTCAGGTTTCACGGTTAATGTCGTCGATACCGGCAATGCCTCGGTCACGCTGTCCTGGACGGCGCCTACTCAAAACACCAATGGCAGTTTTCTTAATGACCTGGCCGGTTACAAAATCTACTACGGTGTCACCGAAGGTGATTATCCGAACGAGATCGTGATCGAAAATCCAGGCGTCACGGTCTACGTTGTCGATAACCTGGTGCCGGACACCTACTACTTCGTCGCCACGTCGATCAATAGCAGTGGCATCGAGAGCGGCTACTCGAACGTCGCGGCGAAGGACGCCTCGTAGTCGCGGCCATGGGGTGCTCCTGCGAGGGTACTGAAAACTTAACAGCAACTGAGTGACAATGCGCGACGAATGAACGCTCATCAATCAGTCGCTCAGTCCCTTGGTCAGGAGATGTCGCCGGTCATCGAGGCGTACACGAAAAGGCATCATCTGCCATCATGCGGCCATGAAGAAAGTGTTGCTCTACCTCCCTGTCGTCCTCAGCCTTGTCATTCTCGGCGCCCATTTCATGCGCTACGGCGATTCAATCGGCGTTATTGGGTCGCTGCTGCTGATCGCTCTTCTTATCGTCCGTCGACCATGGGTGGCCCGACTGATACAGGCCGCCCTCATCCTGGGCGCGCTTGAGTGGATTCATACACTCTACGAACTGGTACAAGTACGTGCCGCGCATGGCCAGCCCTTCACCCGCATGATCGTCATCCTTGGCATTGTCGCGGCCGTAACATTCTGCTCGGCACTGCTTTTCCAGTCACCGGTACTAAGAAAGATCTACCGGCTGGACCGTCGGATTGGCTAGTCAAGATCCGGCATGATGGCGTGCAGCACGAGCAGGTAAAAGCTGACGATTCCGACGATCTTGCCGTCCTCGACAACTGGTGCATGACTGATGCCGAAGTTCTCGAAAAGGCGAGCACAGTAGCGGACTTCCATATCCGGCCTCACGGATAGCACCGGTTTCGCCATGACTTCATAAACATTCACACGCTCTGGCGCCCGGTCTCTGGCGATAACTTTCTTCGCGATATCAGAGAACAACAATATGCCGTATTCGTCAGTTTCATTGCGACGTTTGACGATCAGGCTGGTTGCCCCGACTTTTTTCATGACCTTTAGCGCCGACAACACATCCAGTTTTCCGTCGACCTCGGTTACCTCTTTGCGCATACAGTCGCGCACTTTCCCCCAATTTCGCGTGCTCATATTTTTTCCTCCACGACGTCGCCGAGCTCTTCGCTCTGATGCAATACGCCAATAGCATCTTCGACGTCGATAACGACGGCGATACCTGTGCCGGGTTTCGCGTCAAATTCGCCAACTTCCCCGATATGCTCGAGAATATCGCGGCTCAGGTGTTGTTCAACAAGCAACAGGACCACATCTCGTTGCGTCGCGAGTGTAAGCCCAAAAAAGGTCTTGTTCTCATTAATACCTTCGCCGCGAGCATTATTGATGACAGTACAACCGGTCGCACCCGCTTCGCGTGCCGCCTCCATAATGTCGTCCGTTTTGTTGTCTTCAACGAAGGCAATGATCAGTTTAAAGTGCATTTTACTCTTCCTTTTCAGGGTTTCGCGTATCCGGTTCGAAAACCGAAACGCGTTCTCTCAAAACCGCCAGCTGACCGTACGCCAGTACCGAGATAATCGGAAACAGGCTCGCGAACGCTACCAGACCAAATCCGTCAAGTAACGCGCTACGACCAGGAACGGCCTCAGACAGGCCGAGACCAAGTGCAGTGATCAACGGCACGGTCACGGTTGATGTAGTTACGCCGCCGGAGTCATAGGCCAGCGGTACGATAAGTTTTGGGGCGAACATGGTCTGGATAATCACCACGAAATACCCGGCCGCAACGAAGTAATGCAGCGGGTAACCGGTAATAATGCGAAAGCAACCGAGACCAACTCCGACCCCAACGCCAATAGCAACGGCCACTCGAAGTCCCCAGACACGGACCGCTCCACCCGATACCGTATTTGCCTTCATCGAAACGGCAATAAGAGCCGGTTCCGCCAGGGTCGTGCTGAAGCCGATTGCAATGGCGAACAGATAGACCCAGTAGTAGTCCTGCCAAACCAGGTTCGCCGTTGCTTTTCCTGCCGTCTCGTGCAGGAAAGCAGGGTCCGTCAGTTGTTCAGCCATCAACTTGCCCAGCGGAAACAGCGATTGTTCCAAACCATCCAGAAACAAACCAAGACCGAGAACGACAAAAATAAAACCGACTACGATTTGCTTGCTGTTTACCAGCGGCTTACCGATGACGAGTCGTTGAAAGGCGAACAGGAAAACCGCGATTGGCATCACATCGATAGCGCTATCGACAATAAAACGAAGGCTACTAATGATTAAGTCCATTGCAGAATCGTGCCGTAAGCGAGAACAAATAAAATCGGCGCGAGCGAGGCGAAAGCGATCAGCCCGAACCCATCGGTCATGGAATTTCTGCCCTTGACTGAACTCGCTAGACCCACGCCGAGTGCGGTGACCAGCGGTACCGTCACCGTCGAAGTCGTCACGCCTCCGGAATCATAGGCGACGCCAACAATCTCTGGTGGCGCAATAGTTGTCAGCAACACGACCAGGCAGTAGCCAGCGATAATCATCAAAGGCAGTGACCAGTTGGCCAGAATACGAATCACACCAATGACGATCGCAACGCCGACAGCGAGCGCTACAGTCAGCCGCAATCCGAGCGCATAGCCGTCTTTTGCCTCGTCGGACAACGCGATAGCCCCAGCTCCGGCTGCGACTTCCGCCGCCTCGGCGGCAATTGCTATGAGTGCAGGCTCGGCGATGGTTGTCCCGAAACCAAGTACGAAAGCGAAGACGACCAGCCAGAACACACTGCCCTTACGAGCCAGCGCGTACGCGAGCCCCTCACCGATCGGGAATAGCGCCAGACGCAAACCGAAGATAAAGAACGTCAGGCCTGCAATAACGAGTAGCGCACCAGCGATCATGGAAAAAAGTGCCGCAGCGGGCTCGCGGAACACGAAGATCTGAAAAACGCTGATAACAAGCGCGATCGGCAGCAGGTCGCGCAGGCTGCCCAGAGCGTCCTTCGATAACGCAATCAGCGAGTCTTTCAAGTGGTCGCAGTCCTGTGAGAAAATCGTTTGGTTTCTGTCCCGCTATCCTAAAGCAAAAACCGCGGTATGGTCGTTTATCGTTGTCGGGGCGAAGTAATCGAGCTCGAAGAAGAAAAGGGGAGTTTTGTTGGATACCGTTACCATTGATACCTGGACCATGATCCTCCAGCTCTTAGGGGGTCTGGCGATATTTCTGTTTGGTCTCGATCAGTTGACCGACATGCTCAAGGCCTCTACGGGCACACGAATGCGCGATCTGCTGGCCAGGGTTACGACCAATCGCTTCAAGGGCGTGCTTGCAGGCGGATTCACAACGGCCGTCATACAGTCGTCGTCCGTGACGACCGTGCTGGTTGTCGGATTTGTGTCTGCGGGGCTGATGTCATTGCAGCAATCCATAGGCGTCATCATGGGAGCCGGGATCGGCACGACGGTGACGGCCCAGATTATCGCATTCAAGGTGACCCAGTATGCGTTGGTGGCGGTCGTCATTGGGTTCGTGATGCAGTTCTTCTTCGACCACGTGCGCGTGAAGCGTTACGGGACAATGTTGTTCGGTCTCGGGCTGGTGTTCTACGGAATGAATCTGATGGGCGACGCGACCCTCCCATTGCGCAACTACCCGCCGTTTGTCGACCTGCTGGCACGGATGGACAACCCCTATATTGCGGTACTCATCAGTGCAGGTTTCACAGCGGTGATTCAAAGTTCTTCGGCAACGACGGCCGTGATTATCGTGCTTGCCAGCCAGGGCCTCATCTCTCTCGAGCAGGGCATCCCCCTCGTGTTCGGCGCCAATATTGGCACCTGTGTGACGGCGTTACTGGCGACCATACGGAAACAACGTCCGGCGCTTCGCGCAGCGTTGATCCATGTCTTGTTCAACGTATTCGG
>JAJFKQ010000203.1 GCA_021773155.1 Woeseiaceae bacterium
CTGTCAGCGGGCAGTGCAGGGAGACGACGTCGGAGCGTTGCAGCAGCTCATCGAATGCAACCCGGTCGTCGTCGATAGTTTCAGTGCCCGGTCGCGCTGAGATGAGAACTTCCATACCGAAAGCTCTGGCAATGTTCGCGACGCCTTTGCCAAGTTCACCATAGCCGACAATGCCAAGCGTCATCGCGGATAATTCGCGAATGGGCAGCGACAACAAACAGAAATCCTCGGACTTCTGCCACAGGCCAGAGCGGACCGTTGCGTCGTAACGTGCAAGGTTGCGTGTGAGGTTGAGCAGGCAGCCGAAAACATGCTCTGCAATGGACTCCGTGCAGTACGCCTGAATATTACAGACAGCGATGTCGTTTCGTCTTGCGGCTGTTAGATCGACGTTATCCGTGCCGGTTGCGGTTAGTCCGATATATCGCAGTTTCGGATTGCTTCGCAGTAATTCTTCGGTGAGATGCGATTTGTTGGCCAGTACGAACTCTGCATCCTGGATGCGCTCGGCAATCTGACTGTCTTCGGTGACCTCGAATACCTCAAGCTCCGGAAGTAGCGTATGCATGCCGCTAATATCAAGACCGGGTCCCATCGTGCCGAAATCAAGAAATACCGCTTTCATATGGCTATTAAAGGTGTAGTAGCGCAGAGTATTGGACGATGAACGATCGGTTTTGGAAACGCAAATCACTGTCGAAAATGTCGCCCACGGAATGGGAGTCTTTGTGTGACGGCTGTGCTCTGTGTTGCATGCACAAAGTGGAAGATGAGGATACTGGCGAGGTCTTCTATACGGATGTCGCGTGCAGGCTTCTTGATCTCGATACCTGTCGTTGTTCAGACTATGCGGACCGCGCGAAAAAGGTCGCCGAGTGCCTGACGCTGTCGTTGGATGAGCCAGAAGCATTTCACTGGCTGCCGACCACCTGCGCATACAGACTGGTAGCGGAGGGTAACGATCTTCCGTCCTGGCATCCGCTGGTTTCCGGTCGCCCGGAAAGCGTTCACGAAGCCGGTATCTCGGTACTCGGACGAGCAGTCTCGGAGAGCGACACGGATGAATGGAGCGTTTTGCAGAAAAGGAGTTGATGTGACGAGTTATCCAACCATTCCACTTGAGAAGTATCGCGAATACCCGATCGATGAGATGCGACAGCGGCTAAATGATTTCTACGAAGATATCGACAGGCGGAGAACCGTTCGCGAGTTTTCGGACAGGCCGGTTCCACGAGACATCATCGAAACGGCGCTGAAGGCAGCTAACACGGCACCCAGCGGAGCAAACCTGCAACCCTGGCATTTCGCCGTGGTTAGCGGACTGGAAACAAAGAAGAAGATTCGTGTCGCCGCAGAAGCAGAAGAGAGAGAGTTCTACGAACACCGGGCATCAGAGGAATGGTTGGCGGCGCTTGAACCATTAGGCACGGATGACAGAAAACCGTTTCTGGAAACGGCACCGTACCTGATCGCTATATTCCTGCAAAAATTCGGCGAACTACCGGATGGCCGCAAGGTAAAACACTACTATCCAGCAGAATCGACAGGCCTCGCGACGGGCATACTAATTACAGCACTACATCACGCCGGCCTGGCAACGCTGACCCACACTCCAAGCCCTATGAAGTTCCTGAACGAAATCCTGGACAGGCCAAAAAGCGAACGACCATTCTTACTACTGGTTGTAGGTTATCCAGCAGATGATGCCGAAGTCCCGGACATAAAACGAAAGTCACTTCAAGAATACGCGTCATTCATAGAGGTGTAACGCACCACCATGGTTGTGAGGACGCCGAGCGGGAGACTGCATACAGGAAATAAAGCGCAGCGAAGCGAGCCATTCCAGTATGCAGTCTCCCGCTCGGCGTCCCTGTGAAAAAGGTAACGTAACTCAACCGGTATTTTGCAGCGCCTGCGCAATCCCATTAACCGATGCCAACAACGCATCAAAAACATCCTTATCCTCGTAATTCGATTCCCGCCATCTGGATAGCAAATCCACCTGCATTAAACTTATGGGATCAACATAAGGATTCCGCAGCATGATCGCGCGTTGCAGCGTGAGATCTCCTTCCAGCAACTCATCGTGCTCCGAGTAGCTCAGGATCAGGTCACGGGTCAGATTAAATTCTGTTTTTATGATCGGAAAAAACTCGTTGTGCAGTTCATCGCCTGCGAGCGCGGAATACAGTTTTGCGATACCAAGATCAGACTTTGCGAGTACCATTTCGGTGTCCGCGGTTAGTGAACGATGGAAGTACCACTCTCTGACCATCTCACCAATCGCTTCGTCACCAAACTGATGGATAGCTTTCCTAAGACCGCTGCCGATTCCATACCAGCCCGGCAGCAAAAAGCGGGCTTGTGTCCATGAGAAAACCCATGGAATCGCACGCAGGTCTTCTATTCCCGATTGATGGCGACGAGATGACGGTCTTGACCCAATTCGCATGCGTTCGATGAGATCAATCGGCGTCGCCTTACGAAAATACTCGTAGAAGTTGGGTGTTTCGTAAACTAGCTTGCGATAGGCGCGGCGACTCTCGGCAGCGATGACATCCATCATGTCGTGCCACTCGGGTTGGTCGTTACCACGATGTCTCGGCATCGCTGTAGCCAGCGCAACCGAGCCCGTCATCTGCTCAAGCGTACGGAGCGCGATGCCGCGCAGTCCGTATTTTTCGTTGATGATTTCGCCCTGTTCGGTGACGCGAAGCCGGCCATTAACTGTGCCAGGAGGAGCCCCCAGAACAGCGACATGTGTCTTGCTGCCGCCACGACTGATCGTACCCCCGCGTCCGTGGAATAGTGTTAGTTCAATCCCCTCTGCTGCGACTGCTTTGACGAGCACTTCCTGTGCGTTTTGCAGTGCCCATCGGGCAGAGGCCAGGCCGCCATCTTTGTTGCTGTCGGAGTAACCGATCATGACCGTCTGACGATTATCGCGGCGCTTGAGATGCTTGCGATAAAGATCAGTAGACAGTAGTGATTTCAGGATGGCCGGGCCATTGCGCAAGTCGTCGACTGTTTCCAGCAGCGGCGCGATGTCGAGCGGTACCTCACCGCGCTTGTTGTGCAGCTCACCCCACTGAGCTAATAGAATGACTGAAAGAATGTCGTCAGCACCCTGCGTCATACTGACGATGAACGGCCCAATCGCCTCCGGACCATACTTTCTGCGGCAGAACGCGATGGCCTGAAATACGGCAATAGTCTTGCGCGCTTGTGTGCTCAATGTCATTGGCGCACTTTCGCGCGTCGTAATTGCTTCGATCAGGCGGGCCGTGCGTTTATCTGCCGGCATTTCCTCCCAGTCGTCCTCGCCAAGGCCTTCGGCGATAACATTACGATGCACTTCTGAATCCTGCCGGACATCGAGTGTGACCATGTGAAAGCCGAACGTATTAATACGCCGTAACAGGCGCCGCACCGCGAACAGACCGGCTTGCTCGCCTTTGTTCTCTGCGAGGCTATCGGCAATAAGCTGAATGTCGTCGATCAGTTGCCCGACCTTCTCGTAAGGCAGCATGTCGTCGTCAAAGGTGTTCTGTAGGCGTTGTTGCACGAGGCGCAAGAACACCCGATACGGCATGTCTCGGTGACGTGCGGGCACCGCGTGGTACGCCTTCGGAAACACGCCGCGGTATTCATCTATCTTGTCGAGCATGCCCTGACCGAAACTGGCGCGATCCTCGGACTGGCTGAGCTTCGCTCCTATCGAAGCACATTCCTTGAAATACAAATCGAGGATCAGTGAGCGTTGGCGCGCAAGAGTTTCCCGAACGGTTTTCGCGTTGACGTTCGGGTTGCCGTCCATGTCGCCGCCAACCCACGAACCGAAATGCAGAAGGCTCGGCACTTCAACATTGTCGCCTTCATCGCCGTAAATTCTTGTGACCGCGCTTTCTATGTCTTCATAGAACGGTGGAATCGTGCGATACAGGACATCAGTAACAAAGAACAGAACGTGTTCGAGCTCATCGGCCACCGTCATCTGTTCGGATGGATGCTCGTCGGTCTGCCAACCCGTCGTCGCCAGCATACGAATGTTCTTCAGCGCGGCATCGGTTTCCTGTGGTGTCATCGTCGGGTTCAGCAAATCGACGAGATGTTTGACGATGTTCTGTTCCTTGCGAAGCATCGTTCGTCTTGTCGGCTCTGTCGGGTGGGCCGTAAAGATCGGTTCAATTGACAGAGTGGCGAGCAGGTCTTTCAAGCCCGCAGCGTCCATGCCGGACGCCTTAAGCTTGATAAAGGTGTCTTCGAGCCCGCCCGGTTGGTAGTGAACAACATCACGCAGATAGTCTCGCCGGCGCCGGATACGATGCACCTTTTCTGCCGTATTCACCATTTGAAAATAGGTTGAGAAGCTGCGAATTACCTGTAACGCCGCTTTTGGATCGAGGTCATCGACGAGCTGCGCAAGCTCTTCGCCCGGCTTCTCGTTGCCTTCGCGACGTCGAATGGCGCGCAGACGCGCGTTTTCGACAAACTCGTAAAGGTCATCCCCGCTTTGTTCGCGGATCAGGTCGCCGACCATCGCACCAAGCGTACGCACATCGTCCCGCAGCGCCTGGTCCTTGTCTTCGAACGTGATGTCCTGACGGCGCAACGAGCTGTAATCTCCGGTTTCCATGATTGCGGTGGCTTCCAGTCAGTCGCGAAAGTTTTCGTATTGCAGGGGTAGGCCAATCTCGAATTCTTTCAGCATGGCAATAACGTTTTGCAGGTCGTCACGTTTCTTGCCACTGACCCGAAGCTTGTCACCCTGGATGGCCGTTTGTACTTTCAGCTTCTTCGCCTTTATCTGCTTGACGAGTTTCCTCGCCCGGTCTGCATCAATCCCGCGTCGCAGGATGACTTGCTGGTGAGCGCCGTTGTTCGTGACTTCTGCTTCCTGTTCTTCGAGGCAGGCGATGTTAATACCGCGCTTGGACAGTTTCTGATGCAGGATGTCGAGCATCTGTTTCAGCTGGAAATCGGATTGCGTGGTCATCGTGATGACCTGCTCCTCGATTTCGTATTTGGAGCCGGTCCCCTTGAAATCAAAGCGTGTGTTGACTTCGCGATTCGCCTGGTCAACTCCGTTATTTGCCTCATGGGAATCGAAGTCACTTACAACGTCAAAAGAGGGCATATCAGGTCCTGCCTTTACCTGTATCAATGTGAGGCGAAAGGTACACCTGCTGCGGTGTTCACGCCAGACCTGTAAGTAATAGCGAACCTGAAAACTGTACAAGTTGCCGAGTAACGTTTGCGGCCAGCGAGGCGATGTCGATGCAAGATAGCGCGATGTATCTTGTTCTGGAACCTGCGGTTGTTACCTCGCTCTGCCCACTGTTGCCGGCAGAGGCGGCCAGCGATTTTTCCCCGCAGCTTTGCATGCAGGTTCCCCGGCACTCAGCCTGGATACCCCAGGCGCTGGATTTGGCAGCTTATGTGGGCCCAAGCGGAGATATCGCCATGACCGCTCTGGAGAATGCGTTGATAGCCTGCGTTGATGATGGCGATCGGCTGCACGACCAGACAGAGTGGGGTGAACCGCTAATTGAGTACGACAGCTGGTTGAACCGACGGCTCGCGATTGCACTACGTGGTTGGGGTGACATTGCTGAGAAAAAGGGCTCTGACCCCTGTTCTTTGCAGACGCTCCGGGAGATGGAGGAGCTCGCCGAGTGGGCGTGTCTGACGCTGCATAATCGGTCACGACACCTGGCCAGGGAGAGAAACTGGTGTCCCGCACTTGATGAAGCGGGCGCACTGGTCATGCAACAAAAGCAATCGCGGGCGTGGGGGCGTCGCTGGAAAAAAGCAGTTCAGGATGTCGCAGTCCGGCATCGAAATCTCACGACAATATCGCCCTGGGACGTATTTCCCCGGCAAAAGCGGGCTGATCTGCGCTATGCGGACTTGCTGCCATTGACCCGATTCGCCGATTCACTGTCATTTCAGCGTGATGTGAGTATCTCGCACTGGGAGGTCAATGATTTCAAGGGCTTCCATGAGCGACTGTCCGCGATTGTACGCTGCAATGGTGGTGCAACACTCATTGCGAAGCAGGTGTGAACTAGGATACGGTTTACGGTCGTCGCCGGAAATGGCGAAAGCCTGGTTGAGAAGACGTATTGCAAGCAATCACACCTGATGCGCACGGAATTGCCGTACTCATATTGACAGTAATCGCGCTGTTTCTATTTACGCGTGACAACATTCCGCTCGAGTCATCGTCGCTCGCCATCCTGATACTCCTGGTCGCCGGGTTTCAGCTCGTACCCTATGAAAAAGCCGGTGAAGTTGTGCTGGGCCCGATCGACTTTTTTGCGGGCTTCGGCAATGAAGCATTGATAGCAATTTGTGCGCTCATGATGGTCGGCAAGGCACTGGAAACGACTGGCGCACTACAGCCGTTGGCGAATGTCGTCAGTAAAGCCTGGTCAACTCGACCGGTGCTCGCGCTCGCAACCACGCTTGTCGCGGGCGCGATTCTTAGCGCATTCATGAACAACACGCCTATTGTCGTCCTGCTTATGCCGATTCTGGTTGGCGCATCGCTGCGAGCCAAGTTCCCCGTTTCAGGTGTCATGCTGCCGATGGGGCTTGCGACGATTATTGGTGGTATGTCGACGACCATTGGCACGTCAACGAACCTGCTTGTTGTAGGTATCGCTCATGACATGGGCCAGCACGAGTTCAGTCTGTTTGAGTGGGTGCTACCCGTCGCAATTGTTGGTGGTGTCGGTGTGCTTTTCCTGTGGCTGGTTGCGCCCAAATTGCTGCCCGATCGCACACCCCCCATGGCTGACACATCACCGCGTATTTTCAGTGCACAGCTGCACGTCAAGGAAGGCGGCTTTGCGGATGGCAGGTCGTTGTCGGAGGTGCTGGCAAAAGCAGACGGCAACTTGCGTATCGATAAAATTCAACGCACCGAGTCATTGTTTCTCGCGAAGCTTCCCTCAGTCGTAATCCAACCCGGCGATCGGCTGTTCGTCAAAGATTCGCCCGAAAACCTGAAGCACTACGAGCAACTGTTGGGCGCGACGCTGTTCAATATTTCCGACATCGAACATCCTATCGATGAGAAAACGCCACTACGGGCCGAGGGACAGCAACTGGCCGAGGTTGTCGTAACTCGTGGCTCGCCGCTGCATTTACGCAGCCTTGCGGCTGCGCGCTTTAGCACCAGCTATGGACTGCTGCCGCTGGCCTTGCATCGGGCGCGTGCGCCAAGTTCGCAAGTGACCGGAGACCTGAATCTGATTCGTCTGCGTGCCGGTGATGTACTGCTGGTACAGGGGTCCGGGGAAGCGATCGCGAACCTCAAGGAAGGCGGCACAATGCTGGTGCTTGATGGCACGACTGCCTTGCCGCAAACGCACCATGCCAAGCGCGCGCTGTTTATTATGGGTGGCGTGGTAATGCTGGCGGCCCTCGGCATCATGCCGATTTCTGTCAGTGCGATACTGGGCCTGGGTCTTATGATCGCTACAGGGTGTCTTGCATGGCGGGACGCCGCGAGCGCGCTATCGATTCCGGTCATTATGATTATTGTGGCCGCGCTGGCGTTGGGTAAAGCGCTGATGGGAACGGGGATGGCGGATTACCTTGCGGTCAGTTTTGTAAACACCGCGGCAGGCCTGCCAGTGCCAATGATATTGAGTGCCTTCATGTTGCTCATGACGATCATGACTAACGTTGTGTCAAACAATGCCGCTGCGGCCATCGGTACACCGATCGCGATCAGTATCGCGCAGCAATTGGGGGTCAACCCTGAGCCGTTCATTCTCGCCGTACTATTTGGCGCCAATATGAGCTTCGCAACACCCTACGGCTACCAGACCAACCTGCTTGTAATGAGTGCGGGTGGTTACAAGTTTGCCGACTTCCTGCGCGTTGGCATTCCTCTGACGATAATCATGTGGGTCGGGTTCTCGATCGCACTGCCTATGTTGTATCAGTTGTAACTGTTGCGGTGCTTGACGCTGGCAGTAGCGACGGTAATACTCAGCCGCATGAATGCTTCAATCATCAACAACTGGTGGTGGCAGCCCACAAAAGAGGGGGCTGCTGGCTAACTATTAGCTGAGCAAAGAACATCGAAGCCCATCTCTGCCGAAATCAGGGATGGGTTTTTTTTTGGAAGGACACTATGCAAGCACCATTCGATATAGCCGCGGATCTGGATACGCCAGTATCCGCTTACCTGAAGCTTGGTTCGCTAAGGCCGCGCTTTCTTCTTGAAAGTGTGGAGGGTGGTGAACGGCTGGCCCGCTATTCATTCCTCGGCTTCGGAGATGCTGTTGAAGTGCGCATGGATGGGACGTCGCTGCGTATTGATGGAAAGGAAGAAGCTCGGCCCGAGAACCAGCAACAGTATCTGGGTGCGATGCGCCGCGCGCTCGAGATCGCACCGCGGCCGCAGCCTGACGACGGGCTGCCATTTGCGGGTGGTTTGGTCGGCGTATCGGGTTATGACGTTGTGCGTCTGTTCGAGAAACTGCCAGTGGATACGGAGAAGCAAACGAATGTGCCAGACGCCGCATTTGTCGCGCCCGCATCCTTGCTGGTATTTGATCACCTGACGCGCAGGGTCGCCTTATTACATGACGGTCCCGAAGAAGAGCGGCAGCGACTCAGGGCTGACGTCATTCAACTGTTGCGTGGGGCCATACCGGCGGTGCCGGACAATGTCTCCGTTTCGCCAGCGGAGGCGAGCTTTACCGAGGAAGAGTTTTCCGAGCGCGTAAACGCGTGTAAGGAGTACATCGCATCGGGCGATATTTACCAGATCGTTTTATCTGTTTTGTTCCGCGGCAAAACGAATGTACCGCCCTTTGAAGTTTACCGGGCGTTGCGATTGTTAAATCCGTCGCCGTATATGTTTTTCTTCGACTTCGACGACCTGCAGGTTGTCGGATCATCGCCGGAAGCGCTGGTTAAGCTCAATGGCGTTACGGCATCGCTGCGACCCATAGCCGGAACCCTGCCGCGCGGTGCGACAAGCGAAGAAGACGATGCAAATGAAGCGGCGTTGCTCGCCGATCCGAAGGAAGCGGCGGAGCACGTGATGCTTGTGGACCTTGCCCGTAACGACCTCGGGCGTGTTGCAAGTGCTGGATCGGTACACGTCGATCCCTATCGAGCCATCGAGCGCTACAGTCATGTCATGCATATCGTAAGCGGTGTGCAGGGTGAACTCGCA
>JAJFKQ010000204.1 GCA_021773155.1 Woeseiaceae bacterium
CAGTGTTTGTTTGCTCGGATCCATATCGCTGATCTGGAGTACGAACTTGTGCTCTGCAAAGGGTTTCGCTTCCTGAGCAAGCAACGTTTGAGACGGTCCGAGAACCGCAAGCAGGGCCAGCAAGCTGCCAAGACCCAAAATATTCCGAAATTTCATATCGATCTCCTGAAAGGATGAAAAGCCTGTAAACGGCTGAATCCACAGCTTTTATGAGGCGCAAGCTGGTTATTCTTGAGGTAATGACGTTGGGGCGAGCCAAAATAATCCCTTGATCTCGAATTTTGAGTAGGATGAACGGAATAAAAGGCGTTGATGCAACGTCTTTCCCTGGTACGCCAAATAATCAGAGGTTCTGTCATATGGTCGGTGATACGATTTTCGGATTTCGCCAACGCCGCGCTTTCAAGAAGATGCTGGGCAACAGCAGGAAGCGCCTGTACCGAATGGCCTATTCATGGACACACGATCCATACCTCGCGGATGACATGGTGCAGCAAACGCTGGTCAAGGCGTTGAACAATCAGAGGCAACTCAGGGACATGGCGGCGGCTGACGCCTGGCTGTTCAGAATCCTGGCCAATTGCCTGAAGGATCACTATCGGGCCAAGCGAGAGGTATTGCTCGGTGACGATCAGGTGCGTGTCGAATACGTAACGCCGGAGACAGAGACGCAGGAGCAGCAGCTGGTGGAGAACGTGCGCCTGGCGGTGAGTAAGCTGCCGCTGGCTCAATGTCAGGTTATTACCCTGGTTGATCTGGAAGGGTTTACCTATGCAAGAGTGGCCGAAACCCTGGAAATACCGGTTGGAACCGTTATGAGCCGCTTGTGCCGGGGACGTGCGGCGCTTCGGAAAACTTTATTAGATGCAAAGTCGCAGCTGCCAAACGAACAGGCAGGGACGATTACCAGAATCAGACAATTACGAGATAGTCATGGATAAGATTGATCAATTTTCTGAAGAGCAACTGAACGCTTTTGTAGACGGCGAACTGGATTCCGATGAGAAAAGTCGTGTGTTCAATGAGTCACAGCGATCCGAAGAACTGGATCGACGGCTGTGTCAGCAGCGTAAGCTGAAAGAACTTGTGAAGCACGCCTACGTTGACGTGCCGGCGCCGGTGCGTAAGCAAGACTTGCGTAAGCTGCAACGAGGCTTCTGGGGCAATGCCATGGCCGCCAGCATTCTGCTCATGCTGGGGGTCGCTATCGGCTTTTACGCCCAGGAGTACACCGGACAGCAGCACATTGTGCCGGAGTCCGATTTGGAAATAGTGTCGGTCGAATCTGTTTCACATCCTGTGGTTGGTGGACGCAAATACATATTGCATGTCGCCAGCGGCCAGAGTGAGGACATGTTCGCAGCTATAGAGACGGCGCGGTATTTGCTTGATTCGGCCGCGCCCGGCCAGGTTAACAAAGTTGAAATAGTTGCCAATGAGAGCGGGCTCAATTTGTTGCGGTCTGACGTAACTCCATATGCAAATGAAGTGCAGCTGCTGCAAGAAAATGATGTTGTTTTTTATGCCTGTTCCAGAACGGTTGAACGCCTTGAGGAAAAGGGTGTAGAAGTGGATCTCTTGCCCAATGCAGATCAAACGTTTACGGCGCTCGACCGAATTGTCCTCAGGATGCAGGACGATTGGGAGTACATCAAGATTTAGTTCGATTTCGCGTACATTTGGGGGATTATCCGCATGAAATATGCAGCAACGGGCTGGCTTGTTATTTTGACGGCAGGATTCACGGGTCTGGCTCTGGCGCAGGGAAAAGATGCCGGACACGGTAAAGACTACCGAACGTTCCACACCGATGGGGAAGTGGAATATGGCTCAGTAGACGATTCCTATACTGCGGACCTGGTGATGTATCTTGCCGGTAACCAGTTTATGGTGATGCAGGCGTTGATCACCGATTTTCAGACAAAAAACCCGAGCGTCGAATCAGTCTATGTTGAGACGATTCCACCCGGGCAGATCCTCAAGAACCAGTTGCTCAAACAGGGTGAAATTGAGGGGCAACAAACTGCGATGAATCCTGATGTGTTCGCCAGCGTCAACATCGGCCACCTCAGGAAGCTCAACAGTAAGAACCTGATGGACGAGTACGCGATTTATATCCATAACCGGCTCGAGCTCATGGTTGCTGAGGGCAATCCCAAAAATATAGAGGGGCCCGAAGACCTGGGACGCGACGATATCGTCCAGTCGCACCCGAATCCGTTGACTGAGGGAATTTTCAAGTTCTACGGTAGTGAAATGCTTGCGGATCTTGGACTGCATGAAGAAGTCACCGGCGGTGCTGAATGCAAGAGCTGTTGGGCCGTGGAAGGCAAGACCTGGTTTACCTCGCGTCACCACCGGGAAACGCCCGACCGTATTGAGAAAGGAACAGCCGATGTCGGTATCGTCTGGACAACGGAGGTTGTTCATGCGAAAGCGGAGGGGCGGCCGATTGACGGTGTTCAGATTGCAGCACCGCTGAACAAACTGGACAAGGTTAATTACGCAATCGGGGTTATGAAGAACGGTCGCAATGCAGATAATGCGTCGCTTTATCTCGCCTACTTAGCCTCTGACGCTGCTCAGGCAATTTACGAAAAGTACGGATTCGTCCGGGCGACCGCCGAAGAACTGGAGTTGAAGCCGCTGTAATCCGGTGCGGAGTTACTTTCGCGAAGCGGGGCCGTTGACCTCAAAGCCGTTGCTCATATAGGCCAGGAAATATTCCAGGTTCCGAAACTCGATACTCTGCAGCTCGAACGGGACTGCTCGAACATCGCGCACGCAGCCTGAAAATCTCTGGTGAAGAGACACCATACCGCCTGTTTTGGATCGGTAGACGGGGAAATGCGTGGGATGGCCGAGGCCGGTGCTCAAACGATCCGCCCGGACGTACTGTCCAGATGATATTCCGTGGCAATCCGAGCAGGCAAAGTTTAGCTGTCCACGCTTGGTGTAATAGAACTGTTTACCGGTTTCATAGGCATCCAGGGCGCGTGAGTCGTCTGCGGGTACGCGTATATCAAGTTTCTGTCCTCTTGATTCGTACGCCAGAAAAGCCGTGATAGCGGTGATCTCTTTGCCGTCGTAGGCAAAGAGGGGTTCGTCGTTCGCCGACCTGCAGTTGTTGATCGCCAGTTCCAGGGTAACGACTTCGCCGCTGCCTGCGTCAAACCGGGGGTACTGTGGCCGGATGTCTTCAATTGGATCTGCAAAGCAGTTCGAATATGTTTTGCCGTTGGCAAAGGGGTCCTGCCACAATGTTTCGCCGGCATCGATCGTGAATTCATATGGCGGGAAATCTTCAATATCAAGCCATTGATCGCGAGCGTCACTATCGATCGCGTAAATCCCGTTGGCAAATTCGGCGAGAGGAATCTCCGGAAAGCGCGCCTGAAAAAACGCGACAAATGCCAATCTGTCTTCCTCCGGGCCGGCCATTGCGTCCTGTTGAATGAGTAACGCTGGAATGATTGATGCCAGTATTCTCGTCAGCCTGACAGTGCTCGACTTTTTCACGCGTCTATTCCAGTGCGGTTTCGATTTCGTCATTGCCGCCGGTATTGTCTACCCACGCAACCTTTAAAGTGTCGCCGACTTTGCCGCCTTCAAACTTGAAACTGAAATAGGGGTCTCTTGAAACTGCAGTGCTGAAATTTGCCACCATGACGAGTTTTTCGTTATTGGTGAACGTCAGTTGAGTGATGTGATTTGCAGCAACCAGTTCCCCGGTGTCCGCATCTTTGCGTGTGCCGGTTTCCATAGGGTGGAGCATCAGGCTTTTAACTTCCGCGATGTTTCCTGATACTTCAGCTTTAACTTTAATTGAACCTGTCATCGTCTATCTCCCGAAAATTTCGACTTCAGCCGCCGCAGCCGCCAATCGTTACCTTAATTTCTTTTGCAGTTGTGTATACGCCGGTGTCTGTCTTGACAGCGATCATGACGTCCGAGGTTTCCCTCATTTTTATCCTGCATGAAAATTCTGGCAGTGTTCCCGGCAAGATTTCGACGGTGGCCGTAAGTGGCCGCGGGTTTTTCTCAACGATGATGCTGATCGATTCGACGTTCTCCAACGTCGTCTTGATCTTCAGAGGGACAACGGCGCCGTTTTCCGCAATTTCCGGTGCCTTCAGGCTGATCTTGTCTGATGGCGCTGTCTGCTCCGATCCAAACAGGTCAATAAGTGCTCCGCTGGCGGCGGGCGCCGAGAATGCCTTTTCCGGCCAGGCGGCGGCGAGCAGCGCTCGTGGCAATGCTGCCAAGGCGGTCAGCGCAATGCCTGTGCGCAAGAAAAATCGTCTCCCAATGTTCATATTCAATCTCCGCGTAACTTTAGTGACTACAAGGTGTACAGGTAGTCCATGATCAGTTCTATTTCCTCAGCCGTCAGAATCTGGTGACGACCGAATGGCGGCATTCGACTATGCCGATTATTTGAGGATGCGTCGTGTATTTGCAGCCTCAGCCTTTCTCTGTCCGGGAATCGTGCTTTCATTGCCAGAAGTGGTGGCCCCAGACTTCCCGGCAACTGGCCGTCTTCGATTGAGTGGCAGGCAAGGCAGTTTCCTTTGCCTCTTTCTAAAGCCAGGTTCTTTCCTTGCTTCAGTACATCCTCTGACAACGCGAGCGGCGCCATTGTGATGAGGGAAAACAAAACAATAATTTTATTTCTCATAGGCTTAAGGAGACGTTTCGTTCTGGGTGTTTATTCCACTGTGGTTGGATTTTTCCCGGACAAATGCGACAAAACGGTCTACCCAGGGGTTTGCCAGTGTATTTCGCTGATGGACGAATCCAGCTACAAGATTGCCGATGATCAAGCCATCATGGCGCCCGTCGATTCCCTCTCCGCGGATAACATCATAAGCATAGTCAGGGGTAATGCCCTGCAAATCGAGTCGGGCGTAGTGAAACTCATGCGCCGGAATGCGGCTTCCTGATTCGTCGGCAGCGTCTGTCGCTGCGGGCCACGGACCTTGCCCTGTTTCCTGCAGGACGACATACCCTCGACCTTGTGGGCGTGTCTCAACAGTTATGTCACCGGGCACCGTTCCGACCATATCGAAGGCTTCATTTTGCCAACTGATATTCTGCGAGAGGTACATTAATCCACCACACTCCGCATACGCAGGCATGCCTTTCGCGAGTTGCTGCCGAATGTCCTCGCGCAAACTCTGATTTTCCGTCAGAGCTGGCAAGTGAGTTTCAGGAAAGCCGCCGCCAACAAAGAGTCCATCCACCTTTGGCAGTGTGTCATCGTTAAGTGTGTCAAACGGTACAAGTTCAGCGCCGGCTTCTGCGAATGCTTCCAGATCATCCTGATAATAAAAGCTGAAAGCAGCATCACGGGCGATGGCAATACGTACGTTAGAGTCCGTTGCAGCGGGTTTTGCGAT
>JAJFKQ010000205.1 GCA_021773155.1 Woeseiaceae bacterium
CCGTCATGCTGTCCGTGGTCTGGATCGTTAATCGAACCAAGCCCTGGTACGAAGCAAAGGCATAGGAATTTTCTCAAACGGTAGCTGTCTCATTGCTCTCAAGTCACTGTCGCCCCATGTCGATATGTGTACAATCGCCGGCTGCAATTTCGCACCGCCCATAATCAACTGAGTAATTCCTATGTCTGTCAAACCAATTTTGTTCGTCTTTGTGGCGAGCCTGCTGCTTGCGGTTACCGCAGCAGCACCAACTACCGCAAATGCGACCATCGTTCGCGTCGAAACAGTCTTGGGAGACTTTGAGATAAATCTGTACGACAACGCGACGCCGGCAACGGTGACGAATTTTCTGGGCTACGTTCAGAATGCCGATTACAGCGACGCGATTTTTCACCGTTCTGTTGCCAATTTTATTGTGCAAAGTGGCGGATTCCGTACGGACCTGAACGCGCAAATCACGAATATCCCCGCGAACCCTGCAGTTGCCAATGAGCCGGTTTATTCCAATGTTCGTGGCACGATCGCGATGGCGAAACTGGGAGGTGATCCAAACAGCGCGACTAACCAGTGGTTCATTAACCTGGCCAATAACGCGTCAAATCTTGATGGCCAAAATGGCGGCTTTACAGTATTCGGTGAAGTCACAGGAACTGGCATGGATGTAATCGATGCTCTGGCTGCGCTGCCAACGTTTGCGTTCGCATCACCATTGGGTGAGTTGCCACTGCAAAATTACAGCAGCACCGATTTTACGAATGGTCTGGCTGTCGATAACAGTCACCTCATTATCGTAACAGCCATCACAGTCATCGATTCGACGGTCGACAGTGCTAGTGCGGCTGGCCTTAATCCAACGCCTACTACGGCTGGCGGAACCGGCGGCGGGACCACGCCTCCCCCGGCTGACGGTGGCGGTGGTGGCGGAGCCCTAAGTTTGCTCGCCCTGCTCGGCCTGATTTTGGTGAATCGAAAGCGTTTCCTTTGATACAATTTGCGATTACCCAGTACGGATAAGCGCCATGGCCCACGTAGTCGAAACCAACCTCATCGAAACGCATCTCGCCAGCCTCGGAGAAATGAGGGACTTTGGCGGTGCGGCTTTAACCACCGGGCTTACCGATGAAGTCATTCGAGATTTCCTCGAGTGCGGCTACCGTGACCTGTCAGTCGCCATTGAACGCGCTTACGCGGGTTTTCAGGCGTACAAGCAGTCACACGCAGAATTTCTCGTGCTGAGCGAGAGCGATCAGATCAGCCAGGCACACGGCGGGCTGACGAATTTCTACGCCAACGACGCGGTCAATCCGTACGTTGCGGTGAGCGCCGCCGGACCGTGGGTCATCACTTTGAAAGGTGCTGTCATTTACGATTGCGGCGGCTATGGCATGCTGGGCCTCGGGCATGCACCTGAAGCCGTTCTGGAGGCAATGAATCAGCCACACGTCATGGCCAACATCATGACGGCCAGCGTAAGCCAGCTTGATTTTATCGATCGCCTAAGGGTAGAAATTGGACACACTCGACAGGACGGCATGCCCTTCGCCAGTTTTCTCTGCCTGAACAGCGGTTCCGAGGCCAATTCGCTGGCTTCTCGGTTCGTCGACATCAATACCCGGATGCTCACTGACCCTGGCGCTCGATTCGAGGGTTGCAAGGTGCGCGGGATGACGTTGCAGGGAAGTTTTCATGGGCGCACTGAGCGCCCTGCTCGCTTCTCGGACTCTTGTGCGACGGCGTACAAGAAATACCTGGCGTCGTACCGTGACGACGATTACCTGGTCACGGTTGAACCCAACAACATCGAGGCACTCGAAGCGGTTTTTACCGATGCTGAAAATGATGGCGTCTTCATCGAGGCATTCTTCATGGAACCGGTCATGGGCGAAGGCAACCCGGGCATGCCAGTCGAGCCCGAGTTTTACGCTCGTGCCAGAGAACTAACGGCAGCGCACGGAACGATGTTAATAGTGGATTCGATTCAAGCCGGGCTGCGTGCCCGAGGCGTGTTATCCATCGTCGACTATCCGGGATTCCGGGAACTTGATGCGCCGGACATGGAGTCGTATTCGAAGGCATTGAATGCCGGCCAGTATCCGCTCTCGGTGCTCGCGCTTTCAGAGTCAACCGCTGCGATGTACCACAATGGCCTTTATGGCAACACAATGACAACGAACCCGCGCGCCCTCGATGTCGCTATAGCGGTTCTGGATTCATTCAGTTCGGAACGGCGCGAGAATATTCGTGCGCGTGGCAAGCAGCTCGTCGACGGGCTAACCGCATTGAATGACGAGACAGATGGCAGCGTAACCAGCGCCCAGGGAACAGGTCTGCTGGCAAGCTGTGCGCTCGCACCTCGGTACAAGACTTGTGGCGCCAACAGCACAGAAGATTACCTGAGAAGAAACGGTCTTGGCGTCATTCATGGTGGCGAGCGTTCGTTACGCTACACCCCAGTATTCGATGTCAGCGCTAAAGAAATCGACCTGATTGTGGCTTTAACGAAAGACGCACTGCAAAACGGACCCGTTCTTAAGAGCAATTAGTTCCCGGGTACCTGACCGGCGTCACCCGGACCGATTGCGCCCCGCCGCAGATTTCTCCTGTCCTCTTTTTCTGCCTCAGCAATAGCGTCCCACTCGCTGGCCGACTTACAAACCCTTTTTGGCAGGCGTGAGCCAACCGGGGCTTCGTTGTGACAAATTATACGTTCCGGGCCGTTATCGTTGACTGCGACTGCGCCCGGCTCTGGTGGTTCACTGGCGCATCCGGCAGCGACGATCAATGGCAGTGTAAGACCTAACAAAAAATTCACGTTCGACTTCATGGTATTTGATTCCATTTTGGAACTTGCGTGAGTACGTTTATGGTCACAATACTACGACGCCTCTGGTCGTAGCGCTACCGAGTCGCCAAATGCACCATCTTCGCTAGATTCTCCGACTAACCTTTAGTACGAGAAGGTTGCCGATCAAGACCAGCGCAAATCCCAGGACCATGTATAAATCCATCGTCAGGTTTTCGAACAGCATTGATAAAATTAATGCCACGACCGGGAACATGACCGTCGCATACCCTGCCCTGTGAGCACCTATACGGCCTAACAAAGTCAGATAGGCCCCGAACGCGATGACTGAGCCGAAGACGGTTAGATAGGCAAGTGAAAGAACGTATCCAGGCGATGGGTCAAAAGTGAAAGGGTGACCCTGCAGCAACGCGACCAAAGCGGTCAGCAAGCCACCGTACAGCATGCTCCAGGCGTTCGACTGCACCACTGGCAACTTCAGCTTCTGTGCGGCTTGGGATGCCATGTTGCCAAAAGATGCCATGAGCGCACCGATGATAGCCAAAAGCGATCCATAAAAAACGCTATCAGACAGCGATACCTCGGTGACCTGCGGCCCAAACAACACGATAATTCCTACTATGCCCAGCGCCGCGCCTGTGTAAATTCGCAGCCCCACCCGGACACCGAAAAATACCCTTGAGTTGATGATATTCATCCAGAGCATGGACGAGAACGCGATCGCGGATAACGCCGAGGTGATATAGATCTGAGCTCGGTACGCCAGGATGTAATTCAGGCAGAACATCAGTAGGCCCATCAAGCCGAACCAACGATGAGCTTTTAGATCAAATGATAACGATAAGCCTTTGATTTTACTCCATACGAATAAGATCCCTGCGGCTGCCAAATAGCGATAGACGATCGAAACCTCAGGCTCCACGACGCCGAGCTGAAATTCGATAGCGAGCCAGGTTGAACCCCATATCAGGACGGCAACGACATACAAAAATGCGTTATTCAGCGAAGGAACCCCTGTAATTGTGATCGCGCTATAAGCAGTATTGATTATCTCGATCTGGATATGACGACTGATATTAATGCGTTTTTTGCAGGTGCTATGTAAGCAAAACCTTGCGCCAGCCAAAAAAAGGCCGCGTCCGAAGAAGCGGCCCTCTTACAGCGTGATTTCTGTAAACCGCAGCCTTACGGCTTCAGCTTTTCGTACAAAGTCACGAGAATCACTACAATGGCTCCAGCAGCGTAAAGATCTGCCAGGCTGCCCATTACATTAGAGATATGCTCACCTACGGCCGGAATAGCACCTAAGCCTCCACTCACAATCGATAACGCGATGGCCGCGATCAGAACTCTCTGCCGGTCCTCTTCCGCAATAAACCAACCCGCTACTGCACCAAGAACTGCGATAACGATCCCGGCTTCCGGAAAGCCGCTCCAGAGTCCCGCAACGATAGCGGCAAGAACAGCAACAATCTGAACGATTTTTCCAACACCCATGAATTTCCCCTTTACGCTTTGTTGTTATTTAAGTCTTATTTATTGTTGCCGCAGTTAATCTGCGGTCGGGGACAGTCTAGCAGCATTAGAAAAATACTGTTTCTCTTTAATTATTATATGTTTATGAGACATTTTTAATGTTATTTCAGGTCTTCTTTAGAGCAAATACTCAATATTTGATCATCGCGGTACCCCAGGTGAAGCCTGCTCCAAACGCCGCAAACAACAAAGTATCGCCCCGCTTGATCTTCCCCTCTCTTACCGCCTGATCGAGCGCCAGCGGAATGGATGCCCCGGATGTGTTGGCGTGTTCATCAACAGTGGCTATAACGCGCTCCATCGGTATAGCCAATTTCTTCGCGGCTGCTTTAATAATTCGCATATTTGCCTGGTGCGGCACAAACCAGTCGATGTCACCCATTTCGCCGTCGAGATCGGCAACCGTTTCCCTGGCCATCTTATCGAAGGTCGCAACGGCACGTTTGAATACTGCGTTGCCCTTCATTTCGATGAATGCGCCGCCGGCTTGAGTCGTTTCGTATCCGATCGAAATACCGCAGCGCACCTGCAATAGGTCCTCGTATTGCCCATCGGCGTGAATGTGTGTGGCCAGAATACCTGGATCTTTACTGGCCTGAAGTACGACGCAACCGGCACCGTCACCGAACAATACTGCCGTACCGCGGTCTTCCCAGTTTGTGATGCGAGACAGCGTCTCGCTGCCGATCACTAACGCTGTCTTTGCACCGCCAGTCTTGATGTACCTGTTGGCCATATCCAGAGCGTAGATAAAGCCGCTGCAAGCGGCATTAATATCGAACGCCGCCGAGCCCCTGACGCCCAGCTCGTGTTGAATAATGCAGGCCGTCGACGGAAACACTTTGTCGGGGGTGCATGTCCCGACAACGATAAGATCAATATCCTCCGGCCCCACTCCGGCGTCAGTCATAGCTCGCTTCGCCGCTTCCAGCCCGATCGAGGATGTGGTTTCCCCGTCTACGACCAGGTGTCGGCGTTTGATCCCGGTACGCTCCCGAATCCACTCATCCGATGTATCCATCGTTTTCTCGAGGTCTTTATTCGTCACGACCTTTTCCGGCAGGAAACTTCCTATGCCGGCAATACGTGCATACGTCATGATTTTTCCTTTATAAATGCGGCGATTTCTCTGAGCGTTGGGTAGTCAAACAAATCACTGATGTCCAGTTTGCCCGGATGCTTCTCGTCAATAGCGAGAACAATCTCCGTCAGCGTTAACGAGCTCACGCCAACCTCGAACAGATTGTCATCAGGTCCAATCGTTCCGTCCTTGGCGAATTCGCGACAAATCAACTCCAGCTCTGCGACCAACGGATCCTCGTCGGTATCACTTGCGCCGGTATCCGACGGGTGCAATTCGTCAAGAACTTCATCAAATTCACCATCAAAATACGCTTGCAGCAGCTTGGCGCGCTGCACCTTGCCGCTGGTGGTCTTGGGAATTCTCGCGACCGGGATCACTTTGTCAACTTCCAGCCCCGTCTGCTCACCGATCAGGTCACGTACTTGCGCAACCATCGGCAAGAAGTCCTCCGTGGCCTGGCGATAGAGGATGAACGAAATCAGTTCCTCGGTCTGACCGCCTTTGGGAGTTGCACCGGCAACGACTACTTTATTGAGGTCCAGACCATCCAGCCGCGCGACAATCTCCTCAATGTCGTGTGGGTAGTAGTTCTGACCGTTCACAATGATGATGTCTTTTTGCCGGCCCGTAATGACCAGCTGCTCATCGACGAACACACCGCAGTCACCCGTGCGTAACCAACCATCATCGGTAAACAGTTCTGTTATGGCTGACTCATCGCCGTAAATGCGCTCGGTGACGCTGCCGCCCTGCAGCTGGATATTTCCTACAATGCCCTCACTCAGGGTTGCATCATTGTCGTCAGCAATACGAATGCTGACATCCCGAATCGAATTGCCTACCCGAACAAAGCTGACAGCGTCGTCAGCGTCCGGTGCCACCACACGAAACGCATCACCGACGCGAATACTGTGACGATCCATCGTGACCCGAGAGTATTCAGTGCCGGGCTCAGGGATCGAGACGCCGACGGTCGCTTCCGCAAGACCATAAACCGGGAACATTGCCGTTCGTTTCAATCCATGCGGTGCCAAGGCAGCGAGAAACTCCTCGCACAGATCCCAGGAGATCGGCTCGGCGCCATTCAGGATCAGTTTTACACACGACAGGTCGAGGTCCGGGAGGCCCTTTCGTTGAAACAGCTTGAGGAAGTGCTTGTAGCCAAAATTCGGCGAACACAATTGCGTCGCACGCAGCTCATTTGCCTTGCTCATCCATAGCAGCGGTCGACGAACGAAAACATTGGTGTCCATCACCGCGTGATTCATGCCAACACCCAGAACGCTCAGGTGGTAACCGATCAGCCCCATGTCGTGCGTCAACGGCATCCAGCTCAGGCTCTGGTCGTCCTTCGTCCAGTTGCACGCCTCAACGATCGCGCGAATGTTGGTGCAAAGATTTCTATGCGACAGCACGACGCCCTTGGGATCGCTGGTCGATCCGGATGAGTACTGAATGAAGGCGATGTCGTCCGGTGTCGATTCGAAAATCTCGCCACTGGCCGCCGGATCAACGTCACTGATGAGTGTCGTTTTCGTATTCAACGTCGCGGTGATGTCATCAAGCTCACGCTTGGTCGAAAACTCGAGCAATCGTGATAACAGGTCGGCTTCGGTAAACAACGTCGCTCGTTTCAGTTGCGACAGAATTCGAAACAGCTTCAGCCGATGCTCGTCGCTAATCCCAACCGCAACGGGAACAGGCACCATACCGCCCAGCACAGCTGCCCAAAACGCGATAACAAAACTCTCGTTGGACTTGCTGAATATGATCAGCTCGTCGCCCGGTTGCATGCCACGAGCCTGCAGCGAGCCTAACAACGCAAGTGCTCGATCCCAGAGATCGGCAAACTTCACGCTGCTTTCGTCGTTCTCGCCGTCGATGAATCGAATTTCGCGATCCTTGCTACGCGCGTCGGCCAGCAAGTCCGTCAATGTATTGTATAGCTCCATCAGCCCTCTAACGTTCCGTCGGTTTCATGAAAATGTCTTTAGTCGCTCGCAAGTTAATACTGAGCTCGAGCTCCGGCTCAGCTTCGTCAACAAGCTGCATGCGAAAACGCGGCAGTAGCAAACCAAGATGTACTTTCATTTCCAGAAAAGAAAAGTACTCGCCGAGACATCGGCGCGGCCCGAGCGAAAATGGGAAGAATGGCCGGTCTTTCTTGGGTTTGTCGGTTGGCGCAAAGCGGTCGGGGTCAAATCGCTCCGGATCAGACCAATAATGTTCGGTTCGATGCAATATGAAGGGCGACAGGTAAATGTCGGTGTCAGGTGCGACATCGAAATCATCCAACTCGTCCAGTTCGTGCGACCGACGAGTAAATAACCACACCGGCGGATACAATCGCAATGCCTCTTCCAGAACTTGCTGTGTGTACTGCATAGCCGCTAGTGACTCGGCGCTTAACGCCGATACATTCGGTAGGTGTTCCGCGGCATCAACGAGTAGTTTCGCCTCAACTTCGGGATGCCTGGCAATAAGGTACCAGACCCAGTTCAGGGTATTCGCCGAGGTTTCAAAGCCCGCGACAATGAGAGTCATCAGCTCATCGAGCAGCTCAGCGTCCGAAAATGGCTTCCCTTCCTTATCGGTAGCCTGCAGGTACATCGACAGAAAATCGAATTCGGTGGAGCCCTTGCCCGCACGGCGGTCATCGATAATGCTCTGCAGCAACTCACGCAGGTGACGGACCTTCATGACAACACTGAGGTCCCGCGTCGAATCACGACTCAGGAACGCAAAAGGATTCTCCCCTTCGGTCATGATGCGTGATTCGTAGTCGCTGCTGAAAACGCTGATCAGGATCAGCTCCAGCGCGAAGTCAGAGGTCTCCGATGTGATATTGCAGTTTTCACCATTTGCGGCGAGCTCAGCCCAGTGCACGGCGCGGCGATCACAGCATTCAACCATCACCTTCATCAGGCGGTGCACGTTTTGACGGTTGAAGGCCGGTTGGATCATGCGGCGGGAGCGGCGCCATACATCGCCGTCGCTGACGATCAGACCATTGCCGAGCAGCATCTTGACGCGCTCGAACCCTGGGCCCTTGTGGTATTTGCTATGCCGACGGGTCAGGATACGCCGGACCTCCGCCGCATCATTGATAAAGTACGCGAGTCGTCCGTTTGGCTTCGTGATACTCACCATATCGCCGTATTCAAGTCGCAATTTTTGCAGCGAAGCCAGCGTCCCGGAATCGATACCAAGTGCCACCGGTTCTCCGGGACCCGGCGGTTTCCTGAGTTTTGGCTGGACAGACGTCATGGGAGGATAATTTCGGCGGTATCGCATTGAAAAAGCAGGCGCAATATTACATTGACCGGCACAGATTCGATACTGCAAACTCGGTCTCGCAAGGCGGCATGCCGCCTTGCGAGAGTATCTTCCGACAATTCGAGACAGGCTTCATTTTGCGCAATTCACCCCGTAAAGACTTTGATTCGATCGAGTCGCGTCGCAGTACATCGTCACGCCGCCGTATGGGCCGCGCTCGCAGACTCTATTATTTTCTGGGTCTTCCGGTACTGCGTGGCCTGATTCGCCTGCTGACGGCGACTTACCGGGTTGAGCGCGTTATCGGTGCCGAGCACATAGAGCCTTTCATAAGCGGCGAGGCTATTTGTGCACCGTGCTACTGGCATCAGCATCACGTCGTCGGATCTACGCTGATTCGATCCTGGCTACAACGCGGCTTTAAGGCTTGTTTCCTGGTCTCAGGGTCCGTGGATGGTGAGGTTCCCGAGCGCATCGCCCGAGCGTGGGGCGCGGAAGTGAT
Organism: Woeseiaceae bacterium; assembly: GCA_021773155.1. Lineage (GTDB taxonomy): Bacteria > Pseudomonadota > Gammaproteobacteria > Steroidobacterales > Woeseiaceae > UBA1847. Next base: position 9,202 of record JAJFKQ010000205.1, read on the forward strand.
CCGTGGGTCCGCGAACCAGAGCGGTGCGCTGGCGCTGCGCGATATGCAACGCATGATGAAGAACGGCTTCTCGATCGTAACTACTGCCGACGGTCCGCGTGGCCCGAAATATGAGTTCAAACCGGGGGCCATTCTAATGGCCAGAATTGCAGGGGTTCCCATTATTCCGATCGGCTGTGCGGCTGATCGTGCCTGGTACCTCAATCGATGGGATGATTTCATGGTACCGAAGCCCTTTGCTCGCATAGTGCTGGCAATCGGGGCACCCTACCCGATTCCCTCTGACGCGCCCCTGGACGGGCTGGAATCGCATCGAATCGCCGTTCAGGAAGCAGTCATGTCCCTTATGGCAGACTCTGAAAACACTCTACATGGTCCTGAGGAGGCCTGAGTATGAGATTTGCGCCACTAACATTCGCCTTGATCGTGGCTTTTTTCGCCAGCCAGGCTTCAGCCGAGACAGCGCTGACACCGCATAAGGCGCAATACAAGGTCAGGATTTCGGTCGTTTCCGGTCAACTCAATACAGAGCTTCGCAAAACGGCAGACGGCTATGTGGCCAGACACGTCATCAAGCCAACAGGCATTTCCAGGTTGATTACGCGCGGGACCATGGATGTTACATCTACCTTTTCCAACGAAGCAGACGGGGTAAAGCCCATCCGGTTTCAGTCGACCGATACAATCCGGGATGACCCGGACGTTGACCTGGCATTCGACTGGACGACCAATGAAGTCAGCGGCACAGTCGGTGAGGAAGACGTTCTGCTGCAGCTTGAGGGGATCGCTCACGATAGCGTATCGATTCAATACGAACTAATGCACGACCTCCTGAACGGCGAGCCGGACGAGCAGTACGTACTTTTTGACGTTAACAAGATGCGAATTGCCAACGTGTCTGTTGCCGGTGAGAAAAAAATAAAGACCAAAGCAGGCACGTTCTCAGCCATTGGTATTCAGCATCAAAAAGAAGGCTCGTCGCGAACTACGACTTTGTGGTGTGTGGAAGAACTCGACTACTTACCGGTAATTATCGAGCAGCATCGAAAAGGAAAGCTGAAATTTCGCGCAACGCTCGTGAGCTACACGCCTGGCCAGGAATCTTAGCCGAGAATAATAGACAACTGCATAACCAGCATCATCAACGCGGTTACCAGCCCTGCCCCTAACAAACTGACACCCCAACGCATCAACGTTGTGCGGTGCGCAATTCCGGCGAAAACCGGCATAGCGGGCAACACGGCCAGACAAGCCAATGGGTAGACGACAACCGCAAGCTGCGGATAACGAAATGCCCAGGTCTTAAGCTCGCGTCGTGAGGCCATCTCAACGATAAAATCTTCCATCGTTCCGAGCTCTGTTGCAGCCAGACGGCGCGCCTTTTTGCTATTTGCGCCGTCATCGACCGCAGCATCCACCAGATCGTCATAATGGTCGCGTAACTCGTTGACTGTCCGGTGCGTGTGATACGGCGTGATTCCACTCTTCAACAAGCGCGTTGCCAAAGCATTGAAATCCGGTTCACGCATTGGCACCCGACTCCAGAGCTGTTGCAACCCCTCCCTGAATACGGCTCCAGTCATCACGGAGCTTTTCAAGGCGGTCACGCCCTTTCCTGGTGAGTGAATAATAAACGCGGGTGCGACCGCCCACCGCTTTGCGCCTGGATTTCAGCGCACCGTTACGTTCAAGACTATGTAAAACCGGGTAGATGACACCTTCGCCCAGCGAAATCGCCTCTTTGGTCACTTGTTTGATCGAACGCACGAGTTCGTAGCCGTACATCTCCTGCTCATTCAGCAGTCGGAGTAACAGCAGCTCAGGGACGCCGCTCATGAATGGTGGGTTGCTTTGCGCCATCCCCGAAACATACCTTGAACTAAAAGGTATATCAAGGGTTACTTTGTGGTTCTAGGTATGTATTATACCTCGTAGTTCAAGGCATATCGCAGAGCGGGAGAAACGAGGAGAACAATGATGTTAGCCAGATACGCTTCCGCCGTTACGACCGCCACTTTTGCTACTTTCGGTTTGCTCTTTGTGATGCAGCTACTAATCAGCCTGCAGCCAGGCGCGAAGTCCGAGCCACGAACGCGAGTACCAATCGACTGGATAAAGCTGGAAACGCCTGAGTCGCCGGTAATGACCCGGAAGGAAGTCGTCGACAAAAAGAAATTGACCGAAGCAGATGTCCCTCCGGTACGACCCAGGTTAACCGGTGGACAGGAGGCACTGTTCATTACGACCGCTGATCCCGCACCGCCGACCACTAGCAACCTTACGACTTTCGGTGTTCTCACCGACGGCCCACTGGTCGCAGTAGTCAGGGTAGCGCCTGTTTACCCTTCCCGAGCACTCACCTACGGCATTGAAGGCTATGTCGTCGTGCAGTTCGACGTAACGGCAGAGGGGCAGGCAGTAAATGTCGTCATTATCGAATCAACCGACAGCGTCTTTGACAGTGCCGCCATCAAGGCCGCAGAACGCTTCAAATTCAAACCTCGCGTGGTCGATGGCCTGGCACTGGCCAGCTACGGCATCCAGAACATGTTCAGATTTACGCTGGACGAAAAGTAGAACCCCAGGGCGGCGGCTCCGAAGAAGGTCTTTCCTTCCCGCCAGGCCAGCTAAAGAGTCGCCGCCCATTTTTTTGCAGATTACTGCCGGTCAAATACCTGGCGGCGAACAAAGCTGTCCGTCTCGCCCTTGCTGATTCGAATATCCCTGATCAGCACCTCGCTATCCTCCTCAAGATGCCAGGTCTCAAATAAAATAGTTCCCGAGTCGTCCAGCGTCTCGACGACAAATGACTGTCCGTCCCAACCTGAAACGCGAATCGCCTCGATCGGACCTATCGTCATCGTCCGGTTCTCACCGTATGTGTATTCCTCTACCACGGATCGGTCGTAGCTGATAAATAGTCCGAAATAGGTTTGCGTGATCTTCAGCGACTCGCCGAACTCAAGAAATACGCGGACTGATGCACCACCTAAACCTCCCCGTCGAGAATTGCCGCGTGCGCCTTGTCCTTGTCTCTGCCCTTGCCCCTGTCCAGAACGTTGCGATCCCGCCGTTGGAATTCGAATCCCTTCGCCTGCCCCAAGCACCGGTTGCCGATTGGCTGAAGAGCCATCACGAACAAGCCACTGACCGCTCAGATCTACACCGACAGGCACACCAGCGTGCTTGGACACGAGTACTGGTTTCGAACCACAGCCAGACAGCAACACGACACCGAGAAGAATGGTGTAGGTCAATAATCGTGAAGATCGTCTGAACATAGGTCAACCAGCAGCAAAGGAACACGTTGATATAGTATCGCGGTATTAATGGAGAGTTTACACATGCGTACGATACAAAAGATATTGGCGGTTTCCAGCCTGAGCCTGTTGCTGCCCTTTGCGGCATCGGCACAGTCAATTAGCGACATTCGCGCTATGAGTCCTGAGGACCGACGTGCCTATATGGAAAGCATGTCCGAGGAAGAACGGGCCGCAAAGCGGGAACAATGGCGTACGGAGTTTGACGCTTTGCCTGACGAAGAAAAACAGGCGATTCACAAACAGCGCGCTGCACAATGGGATGGCCGAGACCGAAAACGCGATCGCGAGGCAATGCGTGAGCGTTGGGAGTCCATGTCAGACGAAGAACGCGCAGCTGCCAAAGATCGGCGTCTCGCAAGAAGTGAAGAACGGCGTGCACGACGTGACGAACACCGTGGTAAGGGTGGCGACCACGGTGGAAAGCAACGTCATCGCGATCGTCCCGGCACTGACCAGCCCGAAAGTTAGCACTTTGCCGTAAGAAAATTGGCCAGCGCTTTTTCGAAAGCGTTGGCCTTTTTGATTTCTACACGCTGAAGGTTCAACCACGTTGCCAGCGAGCATAATTCCTTTGCAAGCGACTCCGCCGTTTTGGCTTGATCTGCAGTCGACTCAAGATGCGCATTCTGAACTTTCAAAACCGACTCCTTGCGGTCGGCCTTCAAGTCGACACGCGCTGTAATGGCATCGCCCTGCCGAAATGGCAATACATAGTAGCCCCAACGGCGCTTGCCCGCCGGCACGTAAATTTCGATTCGATACTCAAAATCGAATAGTCGTTGCGCTCTCGGACGAAACCAGACGACGGGGTCGAAGGGTGACAGCAAGGACTCGCCGGGAATATTTCGAGGCGATTTGGCGCCGGCGGCAAGATAAGCCGTGTCGGACCAGCCATCGACACTCAACTCGACCAACGCGCCCTCCTCAACCAACTCCCGAATCCGTGGTTCCGAATCGCGCGCGCTCATGCGGTAATAGTCAGCGAGATCGTATTTGGTCGCTATTCCAAGCGATACAGACGCCTTACGCAAGAGTTCACGTTCAGCATCCAACTGCTGCACCGTATTCGAGCAGTGACGAGCATTTATTATGCGTTCGGGAAGGTCGTAAACGCGTTGAAAGTTCTTCAACCGCCGCCGCACCGCAAGTTGCCCGGCGCCAAAATGATACTCAAGCGCCGAGCGTGGAACTGATCTGTGCCAGTCGCCCGCTTTTCGTTTCGGGCCAGCTATCGCCGGCAAGTCGTTAGACGTCGTAGCACCTTGGGTCTTTACCACATCGAGAATGTCGTCCAGATACCCCTCTCGATCCGGCATCTTGTTGAGTGGACTGTTTTTCCAGGGTTGAAACTCTCGTCGACGATGAGCAAGCAATGGCCAATCGCTGCTTGCGACGATCGAGGCCTCGTGCGCCCACTGCTCAATATGCTCGCCGGAATCATAGAGAAAGCGTTCAAAGCGATTTCGATCATACGGTCCAAGTCGCGACCAGATCATCAGAAAATGAGCCGGCACAAGTACGTTGACGAAATCGAGTTGCAGGACCGCGATGGCGGCCATCGCACGTCTAAAATGTCGCACATCATTTGCAGCTGCAGGGCGATTGCGGTCAAAACCCTGCGCCGCCAGCGCTATTCTTCGTGCTTCAGCCGCAGTGATACTAACTCGTCGGCTCATTCGGTGTTAGCGACCATCAACATCGATCAACTGTCACTCACGATTGCATCCGCCTCAATTTCGACCAGCATCCCGTCCCCGATCAGGCGCGACACCTCAACCATGGAAGTCGCCGGTGTGATGTCGGCGAACGCCTCCTGATGCGCCCTCGCTACCTCTTCCCAGCGTGAAATATCCGTGACGAACATCCGTGTGCGAACTACGTTCTCCAAACCAGCACCGGCTTCTTCAAGCGCCGCTGCAATTATTTTGATACAACGCTTTGCCTGCAGATAAGGATCATTCGGTCCGACCAGCTGACCTTCCTCGTCAACCGGTGCGCTGCCCGACACAGCTATATGGGGGCCAACTCGAACGGCCCGGCAATAGCCGACCAGCGGCTCCCACTTCGTTCCTGTTCGAACTAGCTTTTTCGTAGCCATAACGCAGATACCAGGATGTAAGTTGCAACAATCAGAGCAACCGTCGGCGTCTTCTCAATGAGCGTCGCATCCAATCCGTAAACACCGACAGGGACGATAAACAATAACCTGATCAGCTCGAATCGAGACGCGTACGCCCTGCCCTCGTTCAATAGACCCAATGTGTACAAATTTGCCCACAGCAGGAGGCAGGGTACAAGTATGAATTGCGTCCCTCGCGTAGCGAATGCTTCGGCAATGAACAGCGATGTTGCTACAACGATAAAGAACTGCACCATTACATAGCGCCGCCTGGTGGCGGTCAATTGCGGATCATATTTCTGAAATTTATCGAGGTCGACAACGTCTTTGGGAAACGCCGCTTCTACATCCGCAGGTCGCCAACCTGTGCGGCGAAACCAGACACCAATTTTATCCCGCCAGCGGCGCGCCTCCCTGGCATCGAAAAGCAGATTATTGTAGACCTGAAAATTGGCCCAGAACGGATTCCAGTTAGCCAGCGGTTTACGAACGCCGAAAATGACGGGCTCATCATCGGACTCCTCGGCGAAGGTACCGAACATTCGATCCCACAGAACAAAAATACCGCCATAGTTTTTGTCGATGTAACGTTCGTTTTGCGCATGGTGTACGCGGTGATTTGAGGGCGTCACAAATACCCGATCAAGAACCCCGAGGCGATTCACAAAGCGGGTATGTACCCAAAACTGGTAAATGAGGTTCGCCGCGGCCACCGTGATCAAGACATCGGCAGGAATGCCCATCAGAAATAACGGCACGTAAAATATCCAGCTGAAGAGAAAGCTGCTGCTGGTTTGTCGCAGTGCCGTCGATAGATTGTATTCCTCGCTTTGGTGATGTACCGCGTGTGCAGCCCAGAGGATGGAAATCTCATGACCCAGACGATGATTCCAGTAGTAACAAAAATCCCACAGCACCGCTGCCAGAACCCACAGCAGGACACCCTGCAACGAGGCATCGAACCAACTGCGCTGCCACTCAAACAATGCGAGCTCGCCAAGTACAAAGCCCCAGATCGCGTATTGCACCAGCTTGGTGAAGTAGCCGGTCGACTCACTCAGAATTCCGGCGCTGAGGCTGTTGATCGCATCATTGCTGCGGTAGTATCCGGTCTGCTGGAAGCGGTCGACAGCCAGCTCCAGAAACAAGGCGGCCAGAAAAAACGGAACAGCGAGTGCGATCAAATTCATGTGCGCATCTTAACCTGAACTTGGACCATTGATGATCAATAAGAGCGAACTTAAATTATTGCGAGAGTCGCTCGAAAAACTCGAGGTCGGATTTTCCGACCTGCCTGACTTCACTCCCGAGTTTGACGAACAGGCACTGGCCAGAGTCCTCGGCGAGGTCGCCGAGCGCATGCAGGACAACTATCCGTATTTTCACCCGCAGTACGCCGGGCAAATGTTGAAACCGCCGCACCCCGTCGCACGTATCGCATACGCGATGTCACTGTGGATCAACCCCAATAATCACGCACTGGACGGCGGACGCGCCAGCTCGGCGATGGAAAAAGAATGCATCGTTGACCTCGGTGCAATGTTTGGTTGGGAAAACCCGCTCGGGCATCTAACCGGCGGCGGCACAATGGCCAACCTCGAAGCGCTCTGGATCGCAAGTCGCTTGCACCCCGGAAAACGTATTCTTGCATCACAGCAAGCGCACTATACCCACAGCCGCATCAGCGATGTTTTGCAGATTCCATTTTCACCG
>JAJFKQ010000206.1 GCA_021773155.1 Woeseiaceae bacterium
TTCCTGTCGCAATGCCTGAAGACTGGCAAACAGCAGCTACTCCAGGGGCGCGTGTTCTCGGCCGAGTCGATCTCGAAGTCGCTATACGAGACCGGCCTTAAGCTCGCGGACCACAGAGGGCTACTTGCGGCCAACCAGGAAGGGGCACGCCACGACTTCCACCAGGAGTTTTGCCGTATTAGTAGCCGGTTGGACGAAATACTCTCGATCGCGCTTGCCAAGGCCAACGATTGACAATCTATTGTCCGACAGCACTGCAGAATATAGGCCACCATTCTAGTTGCCGACCCGCGGCTTTTCAGTCTCTATTTGCCTCAGACTCGCGCCAACTCAAACGTCGTTCGGCGAGAGATTATAAAATCGTTTAGCCTGAGCGTCAGTTCTCGCAGATAGCAGTCTGTCGATACTGTTTACCTATAAGGACGGCAATCGGCCAGGGGCAGACCTTCGTCGCAACAGGGATATCGCCCTGTCAGGTGGTAGGTATGCGAGGCCTACGCTAGGGAATTCTCATATATCATCCAAGACACTGAAACCCCTGTCACGATGACTGTTAAGAGGTGCGCGCCAAGTTTGAATGCAGCTCTTTCTCCATCAAAGTCTTCTAACAACTTTCGCCAATACCCGCCAATCGAAACAATGAATATATGGGCCAAGTAAAATACAACTAAGACGAGCATGCCAACAAATTTAGATCGTAACTGACTTAGATCAATTGAAATGTCAATATCTTGGCGTTCGACGATATAAGATGCGGCGATCACCAGAAAGCCGAAAATAACCGTTACTAGCGCTGAGGAGTAGGCAACCGGATAGTTTCTTACCGATTCAATTCGTCTGTAGAAATACAGGATGCTGGCAAATACACAAGGGTAGATGAACACCCACCGTCGCTTTGATCCTTGCCGCATAAAATAGTCACCTGACTACGTATCTACTTGCAAGAATAGAGGATAACACCCCGGTCGGCGCGCAGTGTTGCATCGATCAGTTGAAGCCGCAGATTCAAGGTGTGCTTTCAGAGACCGGTGGTATACGACCGCGACCGCGGAGTCGCTCACGACTTGCACTGACGTTAGCCGAGCGAGAGGATATTTCCCGCGGTATGGTGGCAGGCCATTCGCTTCGATCAATCGCGGTTTCATTAGGCAGAGCACCGTCTACGGTAAGTCGTGAGATCAAGCGCAATGGCGGGCGCCGACGCTATCGAGCCAACAAGGCTGACCAGGTGGCCTGGGATCGGGCACGCCGTCCGAAGACCTGTAAACTGGTGCAGAATCGGGCGCTGGCCCGTATCGTAGCGCGTAAGCTCAAGGGGCTGTGGTCGCCGGAGCAGATTGCTGGCTGGCTCAAGTACACGTATCCGGACGATGAGAACTACCAGGTGTCGCACGAGACAATCTACCGAAGCCTCTTCATTCAGGCCCGCGGGGCCTTGAAGAAAGAGCTGTTGCAGCACCTTCGCAGGACGCGGGCGATGCGGCGCGGGCGTAGTAACACGCAGAAGACGGCCACACATGGCCGCATCAAGGACACGGTATCGATCCGGGAGAGGCCAGCTTCAGTCGAAGATCGCGCTGTACCGGGCCATTGGGAAGGTGACTTGATCATCGGTAGCAACAATAGCCAGATCGCTACGCTCGTTGAACGCCAAACACGGTACGTCATGTTGGTTCGGGTGCCGAGCAAAGACTCCAAGACGGTCATCAATGCCCTGATCAAGCAGGCACACAAGTTGCCGCGGGAACTCTACAAGTCGCTAACCTGGGACCGCGGCAAAGAGATGGCCGAACACAAACGCTTTAGCTTGGACACCGATATCAATGTGTACTTTTGTGATCCAAGAAGTCCATGGCAACGTGGTTCGAACGAGAACACCAATGGGCTTCTCAGGCAGTACTTTCCGAAAGGAATGGATCTATCGAATATCCATCAGAACAGACTGAATGCTGTTGCCAGACAACTCAACGAACGACCAAGGAAAACGCTAAACTTCAGGACACCAGCTGAACGATTTAACCAATGTGTTGCATCGATCGGTTGAAGTCGCAAACGCTTACCAGCCGGTCACCACAAATCACTATGACAGACTGGGGTCGGCCACGAGTGGAAGCTTCGATCAAGTCGCGGGCTTGAAAGCGCGCGCCATTTATCAAGCCGCTTTAAAGGCAGTCGCCGGCGTGACGGATCAATCAACTTCCCAAATTCGTAAATACACCGACGGCGAGTTCCGCCCACAAATACAAGAAAGCCGCTATAAACATGCCCCCGATGAGCAAGCGGTGTTTGCGCGGTGCTCTCCTCGTCGCCATCACAAACAAGCTGGCAATGCCAAACAAGAGAGATCCCATAACAATGAAATCTGCCTCGTCCCACTTGACTTCGGTTGTGAACTGCATTGCGATAAAGGGGACCAGCAATACCGCACCCGTAGCAAGCGCGATCCAGATAAAGACACTATTTTTGAGCATCAAATCATTAACTTTTTGCGTCATCCATCATTCCTCTCGGCGACCGACCAAATACGGCCCGCGATTTTACCAATGACTGAATGGGTCAACTGCAGCAGTCCATGATAACCCGAAAGCAGCCGGTTGAGGTTGCCGGTGTAAAGCGGAAGGTCAAGGGGCAAGTGTTGGCCGGGATAGGTCACACAATATATCGAATTTGTTCCGTACGCTCAGCTGCTGCCACAAGGGTGACGGAGTTTAGCTGTCAGAATCAGCAGGTGTCGGTCCAGGATAGCCGACGCTGTTGACTGTGTGTCGTGGAGACGGCGTCGGCTATCCTGAACCGATGCCGGATTAAGAACTCCGCCTCGACGCAATCTGAAAGTGCGTATTCGATCAAGTACCAATCATCACATTCAGTTGACAGATGCCCAGTGCTCGTCTGTTGCGACCATGGTAAGGACATCGTATTGGGCAACGACATCACCGTCCTGATTGGTAACCTCGGAATCCCACCGCACTTCACCGTAACCGGTTCCCGCTCGTAATGTTTTTTGTTTGCAGCAGAGCCGGACTTTCAGCGTGTCGCCGTAGTTAACGGGTTGCGCAAACCGCAGGTCGTCAACGCCGTAATTGGCGAGCACAGGTCCAAAGTCCGGATCGACAAATAATCCGGCAGCAAAAGACACGATAAGGTAACCGTGTGCCACACGACCATCGAAAAACGGGTTTTTCTTTGCCGCTTCTTCGTCGGTATGAGCGTAAAAGGTATCGCCCGTGAACTCGGCAAAGTGTTGAATGTTTTCCAGTGTGACCTCACGTGAGTCGGTGATCAGAGTATCGCCAAGCTCAAGTTGCTCGAAGGTTTTGCGAAACGGATGCACGCCTGGATCACGTTGCTCGGCACCTCTTATCCAGCGATGACCAATCGCCGTGAGTGTTTCGGGCGAACCCTGAACGGCGGTCCGCTGCATGTAGTGCAGTACGCCACGTATACCGCCCATTTCCTCGCCACCGCCTGCGCGTCCGGGGCCACCGTGAATGAGATGTGGAAGAGGGGAGCCATGTCCCGTCGACTCGGCGGCGCAGTCTCGATTTATCACGACGATACGACCGTGGTAAGCCGCCGTGCCGAGAACCAGTTCACGTGCGACCCGGTCGTCATTCGTGAAAACTGATCCGGCCAGACTGCCCTCGCCAAGACGTGATAGCTCAATCGCTTCGTCGAGATCCCTGTAAGGCAGCACGGTACTGACAGGACCAAAGGCTTCGACCGCATGAACGGATTTGGACGTCATTGGCCTTTCGCAATGCAGCAGAGTCGGCATGAAAAACGCACCCTTTCGAGAATCTGCATCGACAATATCGAAGTCATCGGTTCCGCCATACACAACATCCGCTTCGTGCGAGAGTTCAGCTACCCGGTCGCGAACTTCATCGCGTTGTCCCTGGCTCGCGAGCGCACCCATATCGACATCTTTGCTTCCCGGATTACCAATTCGAATGTCGCCGAGCGCGATGGACAAGGCTTCTATGACCTCACCTGCAATTCTGGCCGGCGCGATGACGCGGCGGATGGCAGTACATTTTTGGCCCGCTTTGCTAGTCATCTCGCGCACGACCTCTTTGATATAGAGATCGAACTCCGGTGTGCCCGGTACAGCATCCGGGCCGAGTATTGACGAATTCAGCGAATCAGTTTCAGCCGTGAATGCGACGGACTCGGCAATAACTTTGGGATGTTGCTGCAGGAACTCAGCCGTGTTTTTGGAGCCCGTAAACGCGATCGTGTCCTGACATATCAGATGGTCAAAGAGATCACCAACGCTGCCGCAGATTAATTGCAGCGCACCTTCCGGCAATAGGCCGCTCGCATTGATGCGCCGGACCATCAGCTCCGTCAGGTACGCGGTGCTCGATGCTGGTTTAACGATTGCGGGAACGCCGGCAAGCAACGTCGGCGCAAGTTTTTCCAGCATTCCCCAACACGGGAAATTGAAAGCGTTGATGTGTACGGCCGCGCCCAGTTTCGGTGTGAATATATGTTGTGCGGTAAAAGTGCCGTTCTTGGATATTTGCTCAGGTGGGCCGTCGAGGTAAACGTGATCATTCGGCATTTCACGGCGACCCTTGCCGGAATAGACGAACAAAGTGGAAATGCCGCCATCGATATCTACCCAGCTGTCGCCACGGGTGGCCCCGGTCGCAGTCGAAAGTGCGTAGAACTCCTTCTTGTGCTCTTGTAAATATATCGCCAGCGCTTTCAGCATCTCGCCGCGTTCATGAAAAGTGAGTCTGCGAAGGTTCGCGCCGCCCGTCGTGCGTGCGTGATTCAGTATGCCGCCGAAATCCAGTCCGGCGCTCGTGATGCTGGCAACCGGCTCGCCGTTAACCGCGTTGGTGAGAATGTTGCCGTCGCCATCGCCGTCGACCCACTGATCCAGTACCAGGTTTCCGAGCTTTTTTTGCATACACAATTCAACCAGATTTGTAAAAAAGTGTATCAGATTGTACGGTCAGCCCGGTTGAAAGCAAGCGGATCTCGAATGAAGGTTGCAACTGCGTGTCGCAGACTGATCAATGAATACAGCTCAAGACCAACACTGCGGTCAGGGTCGTTGATAACGACTGTATTCGGTGA
>JAJFKQ010000207.1 GCA_021773155.1 Woeseiaceae bacterium
CGCCGCGCCGCCGGTGCTGGGTTGGACTACTGTAACCAATGAGGTTACCAGCGGTGCGTTGCTGCTGTTTTTGATTATTTTCGTCTGGACACCACCGCATTTCTGGGCGCTGGCGATCGCAAGGCTGGAAGAATATGCAAAAGTTGATATTCCGATGCTGCCGGTCACGCACGGTGAGGCCTACACACGGCTTAACATTCTTCTGTATTCGATTCTCTTGCTGCTGGTCACGATCATGCCGTACCTGATTGGCATGAGTGGCCTGATTTATCTCGTCGCCGCGCTCGGCCTTGGCGCGTATTTCCTCTACTTCGCTGTTCGAATGTACCGCGATCATGAGGACGAAGAACTGCCAATGCTGATGTTCAAGTACTCCATCAGCTATCTCGGCTTCCTGTTCACGGCGCTGCTGGTCGATCATTACTTCTTTTTTCAGCTGCGCCTTTAGTTATTCGATGACTAACTCTGCGGCAAGTTTTGCTGCCGCCATCTTTCCTTGCTCGATCTGCGTTGCGGTCATTTCCTTTGCCATATTGACAAGATTCTTGTTGGCCAACCCATCCCCAGCGTCAGCGGAAACTTTGAACCACGCATAAGCATTTATGTAGTCACTGTTCGGTTTTAGCTTCTGCCACAAAAGATCACCAAGGTTATTCTGTGCTGTCAGATGCCCTTGTCGAGCCGCAGTTCGATACAACTTTTCCGCCAGGTTGAGATCTATTTCGACGCCTTCACCTTCCGCATACATATACGCCAGTCCGGTTTGTGCACCGGAGTAGCCGACATCGACACCCAATTCGTACAAGCGCAGCGCCGCATCGAAGTCTTGCGCCACACCCTCTCCATGTCGGTAGTTATACGCAAGATTAACCATTGCGTCAGGGTGTCCCTGAGCGATAGCGAGTCGATACCATTCACTCGCTGTCACGTCATTCCGCACAACGCCATCACCAGCCCCGTAGACGATTCCCAGCCCATTTTGTCCATCGGAATTACCACCATCAGCTGAGCGGCGCAGCCAGTCAAGCGCTATCTCCGGCGACTCTGCAACGCCCTCACCATCCTTGTACATTACCGCCACACTGTACTGCGCATAGGGGTCGCCACGCTCAGCTCCCTGCAGAAACCAGTGGAACGCAAGGTCGTAATCTATGGCAATTTTTTCGCCATCGTAATAGATGTCGCCCAGCGAGGCGGGTGCGCTGATGCTGCCACTTTTCGCTGCCTCTTCAAGCCAATGAATCGTTTGCTCGGCCGAGAACTCGACACCGTCCGCGTACCAGTACATCTGAGCCAGGTTCTCCTGCGCCGCCTCGTCACCCTGCTCGGCCGCCAGACGAAACCAATTGGCAGCGACCTCGTAGTCGATATCAACGCCATGACCATCTTTGAAAACAATACCCATCATGTTTTGTGCGTGCGCATGGTCTTGTTCGGCTGCCTTGCGAAACCATTCGATAGCAACCTCGTAGTCGACATCAACGCCGCGACCCTCGTAGTAAATTGTGCCCATATTGTTTTGTGCGTTGGCGCGGCCTTGCTCTGCGGACATCAACATCCAGCGCCTGGCTGCCTCGAAATCCTGTTCGGTACCCTCGCCGATCAAGGTCAGCCAGCCTAGGTTATCCTGTGCAATGGCCAAGCCCTGTTCAGCCGCCTTTCGGTACCAGTAGACCGCGAGAGCCGAATCTTGCTCGACACCTTCTCCGAGTCGGTATGCAACGCCGAGTCTATTCTGACCGTTCGCATAGCCGGTTTCGGCTGACGCCCGGAAATATTCGGCTGCAGCCTCTTCGTCTTTTTCGACCAGTTCTCCTTCCAGAAAAATTTCGCCGAGCCTGTACTGTCCCTTTCCCTCTGCACGACCCATCCACACCAAGGCAGCAGCCGTGTTCTTTTCGACGCCCGCGCCATCGATATAACATTCAGCCAGATGCCAATAGCCATCAATCCACCCATCATCTCCCGCTGCGCGATATAACTTGACGGCTTTGGCTTGGTCTTGCTCAACGTCTTCACCGAGGAGATACAGTGTGGCGAGGCGGTCTTTCGCGATGCCGTCGCCACCATCAACCGCCTGTTCATACAGTGCCAGTGCTTTTGCACCGTCTCGGGGTCCAAGTCGACCTTCGTCATAAAATATCCCGGCCACGCGCGCGGCTTCTGCATGCCCGCGCTCGGCGGCTCGCAACCACCAGATCATTGCGAGCTCCCAATCCCTCGGAATTACGTCTGACACGTGATACAGAAACGCGAGATGGGATTGTGCGTCCGGATAACCCTGCAGCGCCGACTTTCTGTACCAGATCAGCGCCTGATGTTCGTCTTTTTCGAGGCCCCTGCCATGCGCATAGGCCAGCCCCAAATTGTATTGCGCGACTGGATGTCCCTGGCGTGCAGCGCGACGATACCATTTAGCAGCCGCGCCCATATCCTTCTCGACACCAATTCCCAACTCAAGCCGATAGCCTAACTCCGCCTGTGCGTAAGCACTGCCGCGACGCGCGGCTGTCTCATACCAGCGGGTCGCCTCTTCCTTGTTTGCTTCCGGATTGTCTTTCTGTGAGTAATGCAGACCCAACAGGATTGCCGCATCCGCATCGCCCTTGCCGGCAGCAATCTCGAGGTCCGGGATACGGTCGAGATCAATTTTGTCCAGCTGCTGCTTGTAGTCGTCGTAATCGCTGGGGTACTGCATCGGAATGTCGGCGGTCTGATCGTTGTCGAGACTCCCGGATGTAACGCAGCCCTGCTGCAGCGATATCACTGCTAACGCAATCACGACAAAACCCAAGTTTCGAAAAATACTATTCATTGGTGTGTCTATAATAGCCCGACTCGATTTATAAACTGCGAGTCTTTACCTTGCGGCCAACGGGTACCGCCCTAAAATGCGACCGATATGAGTTCCCGTAATCACCAACACGTGTTTGAGAAGCTTGTACGGCCACACTTCGACCGGCTGTACCGCCTCGCGTGGCGCCTTACCGGGCAAAAGGCCGAGGCCGAGGACCTGTTTCAGGAGCTCCTGGTCAAGGCCTACGGCAAACTCGATGACCTCGTAAAAATCGACGAGCCAGGTTCCTGGCTATCGCGCATCATGTATAACCTGTTCATTGACGAGCGGCGACGTTTTGCCCGTCGCCGGATGCACACCGTCGAAGAGGGTGAAATGACGGGGGATGGCCTCGCCGGGCTTCCCGGTACCGATGATCCGGCCTGGGACCATGAGCGACTGGAACGCATGAAAAGGCTGGATTCGGCACTTTCAAAGCTCAGCGATGAACATCGCCTTATCGTGCTATTACACGACACAGAAGGCTATAAACTTACAGAGATTCAATCACTTATCGGCGTTCCGGTCGGCACGGTCAAGTCCCGGTTACACCGCGCCCGGAGCCGACTGCGTGAAATTCTGACAGAAGACGGAACCTTTTCCTGACCTGTATCGTGTTAGGGATCAAGCAGGACGAAATCATGCAAAACAACGACATAGACATAATCGCGGAGAAACAGGATCAGGAGATCCTGGCATTGTTAAAGGACTATCCGATGCCAGAAGCGACAGCAGGCTTTTTCGACCAGGCCCTGGTGCGAGCAACGCACGAAGGTTCACGTCGGCAGCGCAATCGCTGGATCATGACGGGTTTTGGTTCTGCCATTGCTGCGGGCCTGGTGCTCTGGATGGTTGGCGGCTTCTTGATGACAACGCCGGACCTGCCGGTTGCTGATCCCGCGATCCCCGGCATCACGATGACGCTGGAAGAGCCTCGTACGATCAACCTGGTTTTCGCATCCGCTGAGCCGCTGGATTCAGCGACGCTGACGGTACGGTTACCCGACGGTATCGAGATGTCTGGTTTCCCCGGTCAGCGCGAAGTTACCTGGCAAACCAGCCTGAGCACCGGCAAGAACTTGCTGCCACTCAAATTAATTGCCACATCGCCCCTGGGCGGCGAGGTTTATGCAACTTTAAGACACGACAATCGTGGCCGCACCTTTCGGTTACGAGTAGACGTCAGTTAACGGAGTAACACGATGAAACAGCTCAATATATTTTTGGCGGTAATCGCTCTGACGTTTATTGCCTTCTTCCCCGCTGCAGCACGTGCGGATAATGGGCTGGACGATCTCGACGTGACGTTGGTGATCCTCGACAATCCGGATGATCTCGGTGTTGCCATTTCTGAAATGGATGGTCCGGATGACGAGGTCGACGATGACGACGACGGTGAGGATGAGTCGGACGATGATGACTCTGACGATGAAACCGATGATCTGGATTCTGCGGATGAATCTGACGCTGACGAGGTCGACTCTGAAGACGAAGCCGATGAAGAAGACGACATGGATGAAGGCGATGAGTCTGATGACATGGATGATGTGGATGATATGGATAGCGACGACGACATGGACGACGATGATGACGCTGACGATGATGACGGCGACGACATCGACGATGACGAAGTTGACGACGAGGAAGAAGACGAAGAAGATGACGACGACGATGACGGTGTTGACGGATAATCGACTGAATCTTCGCTAGAGACCCAAATCCCCTCGCTTGTGACACATTCGGGGGGATTTTTTTGGACTACGTCATAGTCTTCATGGCCATAAACTCGGTACTCTTCTGATCTGACATAACGCGAAACGATTCCATCCCTATGGTCAAACAGATTTATCTTACGGGTTCGCTGCTTTTACTGGTGGCTATCGGCGGCTTTGCGCCGCTCGAGAACGCCTTCGCCATGACCGCGGACCAGTATTTCTCGGACGGCAATCGCCTGTTCCGCGATGATCTCTACTGGGCAGCGCTGTTGCGCTATCGCCAGGCTCGGGAAGAGGGGATGGACACACCCCTGTTGAGTTACAACACGGGTATCGCCCATTACCGGGCCGGCCAGCATGTACGTGCTCGAGACGCATTACTGAAGGCCCTGCAAGACCCGACATTGCGCGTCGCAGCTCATTTCAATCTCGGGCTGAATGCCTACCAGTTGAGCGATCTGGATGAAGCGCTGCGCTGGTTCCGCCTCGCTCGCGACCAGAATGAAAGCGACAAACTGCGGCGCTTCGCCGTTGTTGCCATTTCGCGGATACAATCCGAACGAGCGCAACCTGACGAATTTGATGTTCGCGTAGCTGGACGGAAGAAAAAGAAAAAATTCACAGACCTGAACTTGCGCGCCCGAGTGGGATTTGGCTCCGACGACAATATTTTCCGCTCGCCCGATCAGAATTACGTCGACTTCAACGATCCAACGCTGCCGCTGATTACACCAGTAGTTCAGTCGGGTGTTTTCATGCCCGTGAGCCTGAGTGCAAAGTACATGATCAACAGCCTGCAGTATGAGGGTTTCTATGTTGAGTACCGCATGGCTGGTCGCTACTACCAGGACAAGGAGCTGGATAACGGTAACGAGTACCAACATCAGGCGAGCTTCGGCAACGAGTACCGTCGTCGAGACGGCGAGCGCGAACGTCGTGTGAAAAGCGCTTTCAAGGTCGCCCGGCACGATGAGACCTACTACGACCCTGACAACGGCGCTGACCGAACCATCGGCGGCGTCGATATTGGCGATCGCATGAACTACATGCGCTATGGGCCCGAGCTATCGTTCCTTCAGAAAAGCAGCCGACTGTCGCTGGGCTTTCAGATGAAAGCGCAACTCTGGAACTACGAAGAAACAACGGTCACTAGCGAGTACGATCACGAGTATTTTCTGCTACGCCTTCATGGACAGTACAAGTTCACCCCAACATCTCTGCTGCGCGTTACGCTGGAAGGTTTCAGTCGGCGCTTCGGTGACCGACCCAGCTACGATCTGGACGGTCAACAGCGGCTGGGCAACCCAAATATACGCTACGACTATTACTCACTTGGATTGACGGCACGACAACGGATCTTCGACAGTCTCTGGTTTGGAATGGACGTCAAACGAAGAACCCGTACTGATCAATACGTTGGCTACAACGACTATGATCGAGACAGCTTCGGACTCGAGCTTCACTGGACGCCTGTCGAGCGCTTCGAATTTGAGGCCAATGGCATCTACAAGCTCTACGACTACCCGAACGCGTTTGCATTTAACAACCGTGTCGCTGGACGCAAAACTCAGGAGTCTGCCGAGATTAACCTCATCGGTACCTTTCAGATGACTCGCCATCTGAGTATTGTTGGTGCGGCACGTTACCGTGAGACGGTTTCGAATGACACGCGCATTCAGTATGAGAAAAATCAGTTTACATTGAGTGTGCTCTGGGAACAGTAGTCTCTGTTAAACTTCCGCGCTTTCGATTGCTCGGCAATAATCCCCGATGGATGTCACCCCCATACTCGACCAGCTGAACGACGCGCAGCGTCAAGCTGTCACTGCACCCTCAGAACCGGCACTGATTATCGCCGGTGCGGGCAGCGGCAAGACGCGCGTACTGGTCCATCGCGCCGCCTGGCTTATCGATGTAGAGGGCATCTCTCCACATGGCTTGCTGGCCGTGACATTCACGAACAAGGCCGCCGCAGAAATGCGCAACCGCATCGAATCTTTGCTCAACGTGCCAGTGCAACACCTCTGGATCGGCACTTTTCACGGCCTGGCTCACCGCATGCTGCGTCGCCACTGGCGTGAAGCCGGGTTGCCACAGAATTTTCAGATTATTGATTCCGACGACCAGCTGCGACTGATCAAGCGACTGCTGAAAAACCTGGAGGTCGACGACAGTCGCTGGGTACCGAAGGAAATTCAGTGGTTCATCAATGGGCAAAAAGACGAAGGCTTAAGGCCGCAACACATCGATGACGATGGTGACCCCAACCGGCGCCGGCTGATTTCTTTCTATCAGTCGTATGAGGAAATTTGCCACCGTGGCGGTCTGGTCGATTTTGCGGAACTACTGCTGCGCGCACACGAAGTTTTGCGCGACAATGCAGAGCTTCTTGAGCATTATCGCCGTCGCTTTCAACATCTTCTGGTTGATGAATTTCAGGACACGAACGCCATTCAGTATGCCTGGTTGCGCCTGTTAGCCGGCGACAAGGGTGTGCCGTTTGTGGTGGGCGACGATGATCAATCGATCTATCGTTGGCGCGGCGCGCGTGTCGAGCATATTCACCGTTTTCAAAAAGATTTTCCTGGCACACACGTCGTCAAGCTCGAGCAGAATTATCGCTCGACGCAAACCATTTTGAACGCCGCGAATTCCGTCATTGCGAATAACAGTTCGCGCATGGGCAAGAACCTCTGGACCGAAGGTACAGAAGGTGAGGCAATTAAGGTCTATTCGGCCTACAACGAACGAGACGAGGCAGACTTCATCATCGGGCGACTGCGTGACTGGATAGCGCAAGGTAATGCGCGTGTCGACGCGGCACTTCTGTATCGCTCCAATGCACAGTCCCGCGTCCTTGAGGAAGGGTTGGTTAACGCACGCATCCCGTACCGCGTTTATGGCGGGCTGCGCTTTTTCGAGCGCGCGGAAATCAAGGATGCGCTTGCCTACCTGCGTCTGACGTCGAACCGCGATGACGATAGCTCGTTTGAGCGCGTCGTTAACAAACCCACTCGAGGAATTGGCGCGCGGACCGTAGAACTGATGCGCTCCTACGCCAGGACTAATGCCTGTTCCCTGTGGCGTGCCGCGGGTGCGATCGCCAGCGATGAGCTGAACGGTCGCGCAGCAAATGCCGTCAATGCGTTTATGTCTCTTATTGAACGCATGGTGCGCGAGACCGCTGGTCTCGAGCTGCATGACAAAGTTGATCATGTCATTCACCTGAGCGCACTTATCGGGCACTTCGAGAAGGACAAGGGCGAGAAGGGCGAGACTCGCATCGAGAACCTGGCGGAACTTGTCAGTGCTGCGAAGAGTTTCGAACCGGATCCTGCCGAGGAAATGTTACCGCTGGACGAGTTCCTGTCACATGCGGCGCTCGAGGCGGGTGAGGGTCAGGCAGATGCCTGGGAAGACTGCGTGCAATTGATGACGATGCATTCGGCCAAGGGACTCGAATTTCCGCTGGTGTTTATGTGCGGTATGGAAGACGGCCTGTTCCCGCACCAGCGATCGGTGGCGGACCCGAATGGTCTTGAGGAGGAACGGCGGCTTTGCTATGTCGGTATCACCCGAGCGATGCAGTCACTCTATATCACGCACGCCGAGCAACGCCGCCTTCACGGCATGGACAACTTTTCACAGCCGTCGCGGTTTATCGCCGAGATCCCCAGCGAACATGTCGAGGAAATTCGCCCGCGCGTTCAGGTCGCACGCCCACTGCGCTCGTCGCGGCCAACACAGCGAAGAACGGCTGCCGCCGGTGCCGGAAACGAACTTGGCATTCGGCTTGGGCAGCGCGTTCGCCACAAGAAATTCGGCGATGGCGTGATTCTCAATTATGAGGGTCAGGGAGCCCACGCTCGTGTGGAAGTCAATTTTGAGACTGCCGGCACAAAATGGCTCGTTCTGAGTTATGCGAATCTCGATCTGATGTAAACTACGCGCGATGAAAATTCTCATTCTCGGAGCAGGTCAGGTTGGTTCATCCGCGGCATATCACTTGTCGCGTGAGGAGGCTAACGAGGTCACTGTTGTCGACATGCGGCCGGACGTGCTGCGCGAATTGCAGGACAGGCTCGACATTCGAACCGTTGTTGGTCACGCCGCGTATCCGGACGTGCTCGAACGCGCTGGCGCCAGCGATGCTGACATTGTTGTCGCGCTGACTGACACTGACGAAACCAACATGATCGCCTGTCAGATCGCCTATACAAGCTTTCGCACGCCGACAAAGATCGCGCGTATTCGCGCCGCCGAATACATGAACGCGAACAAGCTGTTCACGCAGGATGCGATCCCTATTGACGTGCGCATCAGCCCCGAGCAACTGGTGTGTTCGTACATTGAACAACTCATCCTTTATCCAGGCTCATCACAGGTGCTCGATTTTGCCGATGGCCGCGTACGTTTGGTTGGCGCGAAGGCCGACCGGGAGGGCTTGCTGGTCGGCCAGCACATCGCAACGCTGAAAGACCACATTCCGAACACAGAGGGCCGCATCGCCGCCATCTACCGCGAAGGCAAGGCGATGCTCCCGAAGGGCGACACCGTCATCCAGGAAGGCGACGAAGTATTCTTCATCGCTGATCGCAAGGACATTCGCGTTTTCATGAGTGAAATGCGACGTCTCGAGGACCCCGTGCGACGCGTGGTCATTGCGGGCGGTGGCAATATCGGTTTGCGTCTTGCTCTTGCGCTGGAACAAACCAACCAGGTCAAGCTAATCGAGCGCGACCCGGTCCGCGCACGGCATATTTCGGAACAGCTGAACAAAGCCATTGTTCTGGTTGGCGACGCGGCCGATGAAGAATTACTGCTTGAGGAAAACATCGACAACGTTGATGTGTTCTGTGCGCTGACCAACTCTGAAGAATCCAATATTCTCAGCTCGATGCTCGCGAAGCGACTCGGTGCACACAAAGTCATGGCGCTGATCAATCGAGCTTCCTATGTGGATCTTGTCGAGTCGGGCAGCATCGATATCGCTATCTCGCCACAGCAGATCACAATCGGGTCATTGCTCGCACATGTGCGTCGCGGCGATGTCGTCAAAGTGCATTCACTACGGCGCGGCGCCGCCGAGGCCATGGAGGCCATCGCACACGGTGACGAAAACAGCTCCAAGGTTGTCGGACGACAAATCGCGGATATTGAGTTACCCAAGGGGACTGCGATCGTTGCTGTTGTTCGTGGCGACAAGGTCATCATTGCGCACCACGACACCGTGATCGAGACCGATGATCACATCATTTTATTTATGACCGACCGTCGCAAGATCGAACACCTGGAGAGTCTCTTTCAGGTTGATGTGTCATTCGTCTAGATGAACTGGACCGTAGTACAGCGGATTCTCGGGCTACTGCTGATGATGTTCAGCCTGACGATGCTGCCGCCAATCATCTTCAGCCTTTATTACAACGATCATTCCTGGTTACCGTTTGTTGAGGGATTTGGGCTAACGCTGGCTGCCGGAGTTTTGATCTGGTTACCCGTGCATCGCTCACGCAAAGACTTAAGGCTTCGCGATGGCTTTCTCGTCGTTGCCGCGTTCTGGACGGTACTGGGCACCTTCGGTGCGGCACCGCTTTATTTTGCGGATGGCCTGTCCCTGTCATTCACCGACGCCGTATTCGAATCGATGTCCGGACTGACGACGACGGGAGCCACCATTCTGACGGGGCTTGATGAGCTTCCCGCGTCGATTCTTTATTATCGTCAACAACTGCAGTGGCTCGGTGGTATGGGCATCATCGTTTTAGCCGTCGCCGTGCTGCCAATGCTTGGTGTTGGTGGTATGCAGCTATATCGCGCCGAGACACCCGGCCCGGTCAAGGACACAAAACTAACCCCGCGCATTACCGAAACGGCGAAAGCACTCTGGTATGTGTACGCAGCTTTTACCGTTGCTTGCATGGTTAGCTATCGGGTCGCCGGGATGGGGTGGTTCGACGCTCTTTGCCACGCGTTTTCGACAGTCGCTATCGGCGGCTTTTCGACGCATGACGCGAGCATCGGCTACTTCGACAGTGGCTTGATCGACAGTGTTGCTATCGTCTTTATGTTCGTGGCCGGCATCAATTTTTCGCTGCACTTTTTCGCCTGGCGATACGTATCGATCAAACACTATGCCAAAGATCCTGAGTTCAGGGCCTACAGCGCTGTCCTGATCACCGTATCGGTCATTGTCGTGTTTACGCTGTATCAATTTCGCGGCTTCAACGACCCAGGGCAGACTTTTATCAACGGTGTGTTCCAGGCCGTTTCGATTGCGACGACAACCGGGTTTACGACCGAGAATTTTTCGCTCTGGCCTGCGGCGCTTCCAGTGCTCTTGATTTTCGCCAGTTTTATTGGCGGGTGCGCTGGCTCCACCGCCGGCGGCATCAAGGTTATTCGCTGGTTGCTCATTTATAAACAGGGCGCGCGCGAAGTTGCGCGGCTTGTGCATCCCAATGCCGAAATTCCGGTGAAGCTGGGTGCGTCAGCTATTCAGCCTCGCGTTGTCGACGCGGTCTGGGGGTTCTTCTCGGTTTATGTCGTCGCCTTTGCCGTTATGTTACTGGCAATGATGTCGACGGGCCTCGATCAGGTAACGGCGTTCTCGGCCGTAGCCGCAAGTCTTAACAATCTTGGTCCCGGCCTCGGGGATGTCGCATCCGGCTTCATGTCGCTGAGTGACACTGCGAAGTGGATTTCGGTTGTCGGAATGCTGCTCGGCCGTCTCGAAATCTTTACTTTGCTGGTACTCATCACGCCGATGTTCTGGCGTCACTAGTGCTGGATCGCTTCAGCGCGATTCTCGGCAAGGCCTCTGCATGGCTTACGCTGTTAATGGTGCTGGTGACCTTCATTGTTGTGGTTCTGCGCTACGTATTTGATGCGGGCCTGATCTGGCTTCAGGAATCGGTGGTCTGGATGCACGGTTTCGTGTTCATGGTTGGTGCCGCATACACCCTCCAGCAAGAGCAACACGTTCGCGTCGACATTTTCTACCGGGAGATGAGCCCGAAGCGCCGCGCGTGGGTTGATCTCATCGGCATTGCGGTATTTCTGTTGCCCCTGTGTGCATTGCTCGGCTGGAAGGCTTTCGATTACGTAGCGGTGTCCTGGCAACTGCAGGAGGCTTCGCGCGAATCAGGCGGTTTACCCTATCCGCTGATCCCGCTATTGAAATCCATTCTCGTTGTCATGCCGGTTACGGTTGGCCTGCAGGGCATCGCTCTGTTGTCTCGCTGCGTCCGAACATTGCGGGGCGACTGAGGTGGAGTGGGTCGCAGCACTATTATTCGTCACCGTTATCCTGGTATTGCTGGCAGGTTTTCCGGTTGCCTTTACGCTCGGCGGAACAGCGCTGTTGTTTGCGGGAATCGGCGTGCTCGGCGGCAGCTTTAACGAAGCGCTGTTATCCGGACTACCTAATCGTATTTTCGGCATCATGACTAATGAGACTCTGGTCGCTGTGCCACTGTTTGTTTTTATGGGGGTTACTTTAGAGCGTGCCCGCATCGCAGAAGACTTGCTTGAAACGCTGAGTTCCCTGTTTGGGTCACTGCGTGGCGGCCTCGGTATTTCGGTCACCCTTGTTGGCATGCTGCTTGCGGCCAGCACGGGCATTGTCGGCGCCACAGTTGTGACTATGGGGCTGTTGTCATTGCCCACTATGTTGAAGCGGGGGTACTCCCCCGAAATCGCCGCCGGGACTATCTGTGCGTCCGGGACACTGGGACAGATTATTCCGCCATCGATCATTCTGGTAATGCTTGGTGATGTGATGACAACCGCCTACCAGCAGGCGCAGCTGGACATGGGGGTTTTTTCGCCGAAAACGGTGTCCGTCGGCGACCTGTTTGCGGGTGCGTTGATTCCCGGCTTGTTGCTCGTGTTCCTGTACATGGTCTATATCCTCGGCATCGCGTATTTCAAGCCGAACACCATGCCGGCACATCATCGCGAGCCGGATGAGGACATCTCTTTGGGCAAGGTTATCCGCGCGCTGGTGCCACCGCTGATACTGATATTCGCGGTGTTGGGTTCGATACTTGGTGGCTATGCCACGCCGACGGAAGCTGCCGGAGTTGGTGGCATGGGCGCTTTGCTGATGGCGTTATCTCGTCGCGAATTGAACCTCGGGAGACTGCAGGAAATCATGCGCAGCACGCTGCGTATTAGCAGCATGGTTTTCCTGATCCTTATCGGAGCTTCGATATTTTCACTCGTGTTCCGCGGTTACGGTGGTGACGATGGTGTACGCGCGGTCCTGGAGGCCTTGCCCGGTGGTGTAATCGGCGCGGTGCTTGTCGTCATGCTGGTCATGTTTCTGCTTGGCTTCGTACTCGATTTTATCGAGATCACTTTTGTTGTTGTCCCGATTGTTGGTCCAGTGCTACTCGCAATGGGACTGGACCCGGTATGGCTCGGCATCATGATCGCGATAAATCTGCAGACCTCCTTCCTGACGCCACCGTTCGGGTTTGCATTATTTTACCTTCGTGGGGTTGCCCCGCCGTCGGTGACAACGGCACAGATTTACCGTGGTGCCATACCGTTCGTCGCGATTCAGCTCTTGGCGCTGCTGCTCATCGCAGCATTTCCGGAACTCGTTACCTGGTTACCGGACAAAATCTACGGTAGCTAGTGTACCTCGTCACTCATATTGTGACGAGGTACACTAAGCTGGCAAGCTCTGTGTGGCTGACGCGGAGAACTTCTCCACCACTTCTTCTTGTTGGGACTCATTGAGGTTGTAGGGCGGCGCGATCAGGACATGGTCACCGCGGCGACCGTCGATGGTGCCGCCCATGCCGTAGCACAATAGTCCGTTATCCATCGCCGCTTGCTGCACCTTGTTGTGCGTTTTCAGGGCGGGATCAAATGGCTTTTTCGTCTCCCTGTCGGCTACAAACTCAACACCAATGAACAAGCCTCGACCGCGAATGTCGCCGACATTGGGGTGGTTACCCAACGCATCACGGAGACCGGCACGTATTTGTTTGCCACGCTTAACCACATTCTCCAGCAGTTTTTCTTTCTTGATGGCCTGCAGTGTCGCGAGCGACGCGGCAACCGCCGTGGCGTGACCCATGAAGGTGTGCCCGTGCTGAAAGAAGCCGCTGTTGTTGCGAATGGTGTCGACGATTTCCGAGCGGCAGAGCAACGCGCCCGCCGGCTGGTACCCCGCAGCTAATCCTTTCGCCATGGTGACGATGTCCGGGATGATGTGTTCTTGTTGATAAGCCATCATAGATCCGGTGCGTCCTGTACCGCACATCACCTCATCGAGGATCAAGTGGATTCCGTAGCGATCGCATATTTCGCGAATACGGCGGAAGTAACCTGGCGTCGCCACTACAGCTCCCGCTGTTGCGCCAACGACGGTTTCCGCGACAAATCCGGCGACGTTTTGGGGGCCCAGGTCGATAATTTTCGTTTCGAGCTCGACAGCGACTCTCTCGCAGTACTCATCCTGCGTTTCAGTTTCGAGCCGTTCGCGATATTCGAAGCAAGGTGCAATATGGTGTCCTTCGACGAGCAACGGGCGAAAGGATTCGCGACGCCATTCGTTGCCGCCAACCGCTAACGCACCAAGCGTGTTGCCGTGATAGCTCTGCCGGCGAGCAATAAAGAGGTGTCTCTCGGGCTCGCCGGACTCAAGGAAATACTGGCGCGAGAGTTTTAACGCCGCCTCTACCGATTCGGAGCCACCGGATAGCAGCATGACTTTGCCCATGCCGGGCGCGCCTTCAACTAAAGTGTCTGCCAGCTCTTCAAGCACGTCCGTAGTAAAAAATGACGTGTGTGCGTATGGCAGTTTCGCTACCTGCTTTTGGACTGCGGTAATAACATCCGGATGACTGTGCCCGAGACAGGACACGGCTGCCCCTCCGCACGCATCGAGGTAACGTTTGCCTGTTTCGTCAATCAGATATGGGCCATCACCTTTCACGGCGTGAGGCGGATTGCGTAACAAACTTCGGTGTAATGCCTTGCTCATGATTACCAGTAAGCGCTGATGCGTGACAGTCGCTTCTCAGCCTCCTCAACAATCTTGACCGCGTCGCCGCCGGCCTTGGTGACCAGCAGTGTGATCAATGCCTGCATCACCCCCACGGCACCGGTGAATGAATGGTAGAAAGACGGCGACTGGTTTCTCGTAACGATGATGTGCGCTGCCGCATTCGCGGCTGGCGATACGACGCTGTCGGTAACAGCGATAATCCTCGCGCTTGCCTCGGCCGCATACTCCACGGCATCGATCGTCAGCTGAGTGTACGGAGGAAAAGAAACCACCAGCAAGCTGTCCTCAGAATTGATGCCGCGTAGCTGGTCGGCGAAGATTCCTGCACTGGTGTCCAGCAGCTGGCTGTTATCCTGAAACAACTGATACGCGTAGTGAAACAGGAAGGCCGGGGCATGCGCGCCCCGCAAACCAAGCACATAAACGCGCCGGCTCTCGTGCATCGTCTGCGCTGCTTCGTCCATAATCGGCAGGTTATCGTCGGACAGAGAGTGCTCAATATTGGCTATTTCCTGTGCCCGCAGGTCGCTGAGGATTGATCGGCTACCGGTCTTGCCGCGCCGCTGGACGTCCTGCAATTTAGCTGCAAATTCGGGTGATCGGGTCCGTAATCGCTGCCGAAATGGCTCACGCAGGGCCTCATATTCGCGAAATCCGAGTGCCTTTGTCAGCCGCGTAATGGTAGCTGGCTTGACGTCAGCATCCCTTGCGACCGTGCGCATGGAATTCAGGCCGATTTCTTCGGGATGTTCGACCATGAATCGGGCCGCTTTTTGCAATTCGGGCGTCAGCCGCGAATAGGCATCGACAAGCAGTCGAATGGTGTCGGGATACTGGCTTTTCATAGGTCTCAAAATCCGTTGCTAACGCGCCAAAGCCACACGCGGCGCGGAATGAAACAAATGATTCATCTGTTGTGCATTCTGAATCATTCGTTGCATTAATGGAAGGGATCGGCTACTTTTATTCGGATTCGTTATAAAAATTAGGCACACTCCGTGTCAGATTAAGAGAGTTAGTTACTTTTCCAAGGGGGAAAATCAAAAATGTTCAAGAAATCTATTTCCTATGGCGCGCTTGCGCTCGTGCTTAGTTGCTCGGGCCTGACGTTCCAGACCGCGATGGCGCAGGACGACGAGGCAATCGAAGAAATCAAAACGATCGGTTCTCGTAGCGCCAAGCCACGGTCTGCAGCGGATTCAACCGTGCCGATTGACGTTATCGGTGGTGATGACTTCAATTCCGTGGGCGGCACAGCCGACCTGACTGACAATCTCAAGGCCTTGGTTCCGTCCTACACGGCGTCACCGGCAACAGGTGACGGCAGTGCGTTTGTACGTCCGACATCGCTGCGTGGCACCGCACCTGACCAAACGCTGGTCTTGGTTGACGGTAAGCGTCGCCATCGTTCTGCCCTGGTGCAATTCTTCGCTCCGGCAGCCGGTAACGGTTCGCACGGCGCGGATGTTGGCATGATTCCCGGCATCGCTGTAAAGCGTGTTGAGGTTCTGCGTGACGGTGCGTCTTCCCAGTACGGTTCAGATGCTATCGCCGGTGTTATCAATTTCGTAATGAAAGACGCCTCTGACGGTGGTCAGTTACAGGTTACCTACGGTGAGCACTACGAAGGTGAGCAGAGCGTCAAAGTCGCGGCAAACATTGGCCTGGCTTTAGGCGATGTCGGTTTCGTCAACGCCAGTGTTGAGTACGTCGACAACGACGCGCTTTCGCGCGGTATTCAGCGACAGTCGAATGTCGATGCTCTACTTGCGCTTGGCGTAAACCCGGACCTGATCGGTGCCGATGCGCCTTTCGGCGATGCACCTTTGTTACAGTCCTGGGGCCGGCCACAAACAGAAGGCCTTCGCTTCTTCGTTAACTCTGGTTTTGATCTGAATGGGTCATCGGAGCTTTACGCTCGATTCAGCGCCGCTGACACCGATGGTCGTTATCGCTTTTTCTACCGCACCTGGGACCACTCCAGCCTTGCGCCACTGCGTGCCATGGGCTTTTCGGGTCTTCCGGCGGGTTACACGCCGTATCTCGACGGCAACCAGCAAGACGCGAGCATCGTTGTTGGCGTGAAGGGTGAGTTCCAAAGCGGCATGCTGTACGACATTAGCTACGGCTACGGTAAGGATGAGCTGGACTATTTCCTGAATAACACCGTAAACGTTGATCTCGGCCTGGATGGCGACCTGAATATTCCACAACGAGACTTCGATGTTGGTGGATACATCCAGGAAGAAAACAACTTCAATGTCGACTTCTCATTGCCGGTTAGCGATTCACTGAACCTGGCATTTGGCGCAGAGGCTCGTGAAGAAAAATACACCGTTGTTGCTGGTGAGCCCAGCGCGAGTGTCGGTGGTGGATCCAGTGGTTTCCGCGGCATCACGACGGAGGACGCCGGTGAGTTCACGCGCGACAACGTCGCAGTTTACGCTGACGTTGAGCACGATATTTCTGACGCCGTTCTTGTGCAGTACGCGTTGCGGTACGAGAACTTCTCGGATTTCGGCCCAACGACCAACGCGAAGATTGCCTTCCGTTATCGTGCCAGCGACGCTATCGCTTTGCGCGGTGCTGTTTCCACGGGTTTCCACGCTCCGACACCGGGTCAGGCTAACGTAAGAACGACCATCACAACATTCGATGGCGCTACAGGGCTGCAGGTTGAAGAAGGACTCGTTTCACCGACGTCTCTGGTTGCTCTTGAAAACGGTGGCGCTCCGCTGACCGAAGAAAAATCGTTGAACTACAGCATTGGTTTTGCTTCGGAGATCGGCGATGCCTGGTCACTTACAACGGACGTCTACCGCATCGAGGTTGACGATCGTATTTACCGTACCGGTGATATTACGACCTCGGGTGGCCAGTCTATTTCGTTCTACACCAACACACTCGATGTCGTACACCAGGGTGCTGACGTAGTCTTGTCCGGTGGTTTCGGAGAAACAGACCTGACGTTCGCGTACGCGTACAACGAAATCGAAGTGGCCGGCCAAGGACTGGTCAATGGCGTTCCGCCGGTAAGCGCAAGCACGGTTGAGGATATTGAAAATAACTATCCGAACCATCGTTGGACACTGTCTTCGATGACGCACTTCTCAGACCAGTGGGACCTGATGGCTCGCGCGACTTACTACGGTAAGCATTTCGACGAGCGTGGCACGATCACCGCAGCGGTTGATCCTAGCGCTGAGATCGACTCAACGGTCTACCTTGATCTTGAGCTTGGCTACCAGGCGACTGATAACCTCAGAATCGCATTGGGTGGCACCAACGTGACGGACGAGTTCATTAACGAAATCGGTGCTGGCAACGCCAACCGCCTCAGCGTTGGACTGCAATATCCACGCCGAAGTGCTGCGAACTACGAAGGTGGTTCCTGGTACCTGAAAGGTATTTACTCCTGGCAGTAAGCGCCTGAAGTAAAAGACGCATTGCGTCAAAGAACCGGTCACCGCAAGGTGGCCGGTTTTTTTTCACCTGAAGAAAAGCCTCTAGAGCAAGCCCTTGTTAGTCGACGCGTTGAGTTCCGCTAACAACTCAGCGTTTGTGAGCCGGGCCAGGCTTAGGTCCGCGCCGTAGTCGGGCAGTGGGCCGCCACATATATGGGCAGCGCAGAGCTTCCCAGCGGCGCACGACGCCATGCTGCCGAAACCGGACAGCGCAGCGATGACAAACGCACCGCTATCATCCAGCGGGCCGATCAGCGGCCAGTTTTCTTCTGTCATCGTGTAGTAGCCGCCGTAGTGACTAAAGCGTGGCGGCGGAGCTTCAATGTACGGATGTAATGCGGGAAGGAATGCAGCGGCGCCGCGAATGACAATTTCAGGAAAGCTTTGATCAATCGCCTTCTCATTCGCCATGTCTTCTTGCGACTCGCTATGTCGCTTGTTGTACGCCCAACCCAACTTTACCCACTTGCCCTGAGCGCCGCCGTCCGGGCGACAATGGCTGCCCGGTGGCAACTCTCCCGCAAGCCATTCGAGATCGGGGTCTTCAATCAGCATTGAGCGCTCTTCTTCAGACCAGCCCAGATATTTTGAGTCCAGGTCGATCGAGAACGGCATATCACGGGGAATCGCATTGAGGTGGTCTTCAAAGGCTATCTTCTGCTGATAGATGTTTTTGACGGGTAGCTCAACACCGAGCATTCGAGCGATTCGATCGGCGAAGGGCCCCGCCGCATTCACCACAATGTCTGCTGAAATGACGCTGGCTTCGCCGCCGCTCGTGACATTAAGGCTGTATTTAGACTCTCTTTCAATCGCTGTAACGTCACCCTGAAGCTTCCTGCCGCCGGCAGCTCGAATTTTCTCCAGCATGTACTGCCCAAGTTGCTGGCCGCTGATATCGCCGCCGCGACTAATGTGGATGACGTTCTTTATCTTCGCTGCGAGCGCCGGAAACTTTAGCTGGATTTGTGACTGATCGTCGTAGACATCAACGTCGATGTCGCCGGGAATTTCAGCCGCTATTTTCGAGACGTCATTTTGACGAGTCGCCAGTACATAGCCACCACGCGTCATATTAAAGACGTTGTCCGATTCGCGAGCGAGCCGATCAAGTTCATCGATGCTGTCATTGGTAAAGTCGGTCATCGTCCGATGCGGCCACCAGTTTCTGTAATTGTCGCCTGATTGCGCGCTGGTATAGCTCATCGGTTGTCGACTATCGATGAGCAACACCGATTTCTTTTTCTGTTCGACACACAGATAGTAAGCCGCTGCGATACCGGCAAAGCCGGCACCGATGACAGCTATCTCTACGTCTTGATTAGCCACTGCGAGTATCGAGGTAAGCCTTTTCCGAGATGCGTGAGTTGGACTCTACTTTCTCCAGATACTCATAGAACGCCTTGCCGATTTTATCGGCAGCCGGGTCCGTTGCCATCATCTCGGCAACGACTTCTGCGGTTATCCATTTCAGGTGCTGCAAGACTTCATCGGGAAACGCTCGTAGCTCAACATTTGGATCGGCAATTAATTGCTGGAGGGAGTTTGCATTGCCGTTGGTGTATTCGGCCGCCATATCGCCGGTTATCGATTGGCAGGTAATTTCAACGAGCGCCTGCAGGCCTGCAGGTAACGAATCCCACGCGTCACGATTAATGATGCACTCGAGACCCGGACCAGGCTCTTGCCAACCCGGGTAGTAGTAGTACCTCGCAGCCTTGTGCAGGCCGAACGAAACGTCGTTATAGGGGCCGACCCATTCGGTCGCGTCTATTGCGCCGGTTTGCAGCGACGTAAAAATTTCCGCCCCGGGGAGCGTGATTGGAGTTCCGCCGGCGCGTCGCAGCACCTCGCCACCCAGCCCCGGAATTCGCATCTTCAAACCTTTGAGGTCATTGATGCTATTAATCTCCTTATTAAACCAGCCGCCCATCTGCACGCCGGTATTGCCACACAAAAACGGCACCAGGTTAAAGGGCTCATACAGCTCGCGCCACAGCTCAATGCCTCCACCGTAATGAATCCAGGCGCTCAACTCCATGTAATTCAACCCAAAGGGAATCGCCGTAAAGAACTGTGCCGCGTCGACCTTACCCTTGTGGTAGTACGACGCATCGTGGCCCATTTCCACGGTGCCTCGGCTTACTGCGTCGAATACTTCAAAGGCCGGAACCAGCTCACCGCCACCGTAGACCTTTATTTTCAATCGGCCGCCCGATGCTCGATTAAGTCGCTCAGCCAGGTTTTCGACGGCCATGCCCAGACCCGGAAAACGCGGTGGCCAGGATGTCACACACGACCACTCGAACGACTCCGCCGCGGTACCAGCACTACAGTCACTTTCTGGCTTCGCACAACCCGCCAGTCCCGCTGCAACGGCCAGGCCGCCGACAAACTCTCTTCTTTTCATTGTGATTCCAGCCCCCTGAGAATGACCGCCAGTCTAGCGTAAAATCGGGCCCCGACAAGGTGTCGGGGCCCT
>JAJFKQ010000208.1 GCA_021773155.1 Woeseiaceae bacterium
GGCAAATAATACTGCCGATCAGCGGCCCCGGACTGTGGTCGACCATGCGTGGCTATCTCGCCGTCGCACCGGATGGCAATACCGTTAAGGGTATTCGATTCTTTGAACATGCCGAGACCCCCGGACTTGGTGACCAGATCGACAAAGAAGACTGGCGCGCGTTGTGGGTGGGCAAAACTATTTATGACGAGAGCAACTCACCACGCATCGAAGTCGTGCGTGGTTTCGTTTTGCAGGACGGCTCTAACCCGGATGCCGTACATCAAATCGACGGGCTCTCCGGCGCGACGCTCACCGGTAACGGCGTCACCAAACTCGTGCAGTACTGGATGGGACCTGAGGGATTCGGCCCATATCTGGAGACCCAAAAATGAGCGAGATGCGAAAAATCGTTATTGATCCGTTGATCGATAACAATCCGGTTACATTACAAATGCTGGGCATCTGTTCGGCACTGGCGGTGACGACTTCGCTGCTTCCCGCCTTGTTGATGTGTGTTGCGCTCACCAGCGTTATCGCATTGTCGTCCGCGACGATCAGCCTTATTCGAAACCGCATTCCGAACAATATCCGCATCATCGTGCACATGACGATCATTGCGTCGCTGGTTATTCTGACCGACCAGCTGTTGCGCGCTTATGCGTTCGAAACCAGCAAACAGTTATCGGTATTCGTTGGCTTGATCATTACGAACTGCATCGTACTCGGCCGGGCCGAGGCATTTGCCATGAAGAACACGGTTGGTCTTAGTTTTCTTGATGGCCTCGGCAATGGACTCGGTTACAGCCTGGTCCTGATCACAGTTGCGATATTACGAGAATTGTTCGGTGCCGGCACGCTACTCGGATACCCGATTCTTGAGCTGGTGCAAGACGGGGGCTGGTACCAGGCCAATGGCTTGATGCTGTTACCGCCGAGCGCTTTCTTCATCATCGGCTGCCTCATCTGGGTAATCCGCAGTTGGCGCAAGCAACAGGTTGAACACGCCGACTACCAGATTCATGAAGTGCATCGAACGGACGTTTACTAATGGAAGCCTACGTCAGTCTATTTATCAAAGCGGTATTTGTCGAAAACCTGGCACTCGCCTTCTTCCTGGGCATGTGCACGTTTCTGGCGATATCAAAACGTGTCGAAACGGCCATCAGCCTGGGCCTTGCTGTCATCGCAGTTCAGACGATTACGGTTCCCGTCAATTATCTCATCTACAACTTTATCCTGGCGGATGGCGCGCTCGCGTGGGCCGGTTTGCCGGATGTCGACCTGAGTTTCTTAGGTCTCGTCAGCTACATCGGTGTTATCGCGGCACTCGTTCAAATCCTGGAAATGGTGCTCGACCGCTATGTGCCCAAGCTGTACAACGCACTGGGTATTTTTCTGCCGCTGATAACCGTCAACTGCGCGATCCTCGGTGGCACGCTGTTCATGGTTGAACGCCACTACGATTTCGGCGAAAGCGTCGTTTACGGTATTGGCAGTGGCACTGGCTGGGCCGTCGCGCTGATCGCGCTGGCTGGCATCCGTGAAAAACTGAAATACAGCGATGTTCCGGATGGCCTGCAGGGCCTTGGTATCACATTCATTATCGTCGGCTTGATGTCTCTCGGCTTCATGGGCTTCTCGGGAGTGCAGTTGTGAGTATCGACAACTCTGTATTACTCGAGGTCCTGCTCGGTGTTGGGCTATTCACGACGATTATCCTGCTGCTGGTATTTGTCATCCTGATTGCCCGATCCAAGCTGGTCACCAGCGGCTCGGTCACCGTCAGGGTCAACGATGAAATGGACCTGAAGATTCCTGTCGGTGGAAAACTCATGCAGGGCCTTGCTGATGCTGACCTGTTTGTACCCTCCGCCTGTGGCGGCGGCGGTACCTGCGGTCAGTGTCGCGTTCGCGTGATATCGGGTGGCGGCGCAATCCTGCCAACCGAAACATCCATACTGAACAAACGCGAGGCAACGGAGCATTACCGCTTGTCGTGCCAGGTCGCGGTCAAGCAAGACATGCAGGTGCAGGTGCCGGACGAGGTCTTTGGCGTCAAACGCTATGACTGCACCGTCAATTCGAATCGAAACGTTGCCAGCTTTATTAAGGAACTGGTTTTGGCTCTGCCAGACGGTGAAGAGCTCGAATTCAGAGCGGGTGGCTACATACAGATTGAGTGCCCGCCGCACGACCTGAAGTTCACCGATTTTGATATCGACGAAAAATTTCGTGACGAATGGGATCGCTTCAACGTATGGCAATATGAATCGCACGTCAAGAAGACGGAAACGCGTGCGTATTCCATGGCGAGCTTCCCACTCGAGAAAGACGTCATCAAACTTAACGTAAGAATCGCGACGCCTCCACCTGGTGCTGACGCGTCCATACCACCCGGCATAATGTCCTCCTATATCTTTAACCTGAAACCCGGTGACAAAGTTGTTGTATCGGGGCCGTATGGTGAATTCTTTGCCAGGGAGACCGACAACGAAATGGTCTTCATCGGCGGCGGTGCCGGTATGGCACCCATGCGCGCGCACATTTTCGACCAGCTGAAGCGACGTCACAGTAAACGGAAAATGTCGTTTTGGTACGGCGCACGAAGTCTTAAAGAAGTGTTCTACGACGATGAGTTTGATCAACTCGCCGCAGACAACGATAACTTCGAATGGAACCTGGCGTTATCGGAACCTATGCCCGAGGATAACTGGGACGGCTATGTAGGATTCATTCACAAAGTATTGCTCGACGAATACCTTGCCAAACATCCTGCGCCCGAAGACTGCGAGTACTATCTTTGCGGACCACCGATGATGAATGGTGCTGTGATCAAGATGCTCGACAGCCTCGGCGTACAAGGTGAAAACATCCTGCTTGACGACTTCGGTGGATGAACGGACGTGCGTTATTTCTGCCATTGCTATCGTCCATCGTTGCGATTGGATGCAGCGATGACACAGTGCTGTCGAGCTACGATCTCCGTGGCAACACCATGGGTACGACGTTCAATGTTACGCTCGTAGCACCACCAGCTCAGGCTGACCTGCACCAACTAAAGGCCGGCATCCAGGAAAAACTCGAACACATCGAAAATATTGCCTCCACATATCGGGCCAATTCCGAGTTATCCCGCTTCAATGCCAATCCATCCACCGACTGGATTTCGGTCTTGCCCGAGTTGTGCGACATGATCGCTGCCGCACAGGATGTCAGCGACACAACAGGTGGCGCTTTTGATATTACGGTCGGACCGCTCGTCAATCTGTGGGGATTCGGTCCGCTTGAATCGGAACCTGAGTTGCCAACGGATGATGAAGTCGCCGCCGCCCGGCTCAAAGTCGGTAGTTTAAAGCTGCAAACCAATTGCGAGCAGTCAATGTTGCGCAAGACGATCGCCGATGTCTATGTGGATCTGTCCGGTTGGGCCAAAGGTTATGCGGTTGACGAGATCGCGGCGCTGCTGGATGCGAGCAGGCTCACGAATTACCTTGTGGAAATTGGCGGTGAATTGCGTGTCAGTGGACACAATGCTGAACAACAGAAATTCGCGATTGCGGTCGAAAAACCACTGCAAAACAATGAGATGGAATATTCGATAGTGCGGCTATCGGACGCCGCCGTAGCCACCTCTGGCGATTACCGAAATTTTTATGAGCACGACGGCCAACGCTATTCACATACGATCGACCCAAGAACCGGTCGTCCTGTGACGCACGAATTGACGGGGGTGACCGTTGTCACGTCATCAACGGCGTATGCTGATGCCATGGCAACGGCGTTGCTGGTACTGGGACCAGACGACGGCCATGCGTTAGCTGAACAGCTCGACCTCGCCAGTTACTTCCTGGTGCGGACTGAACACGGCATTGAAGAAATTTCAACATCGCAATTCGCACAATTGAGGCAACAATGAATACCGTAATCCTGACAGCAACACTGAGTTTCGTCGTCATTTTGCTCGTCATTGCCGGAATGAGCATCGGCGTCATGAATGGTCGACGTGCGATCAGCGGCAGTTGCGGCGGTATCAATGGTGGACGATGTGAGCTTTGCAGCGGCAATGGCAGTTGCAAAGACAAGGATCGCGAGGAGAAAAACGATGACTAGCAAATCCTGCGTAGTCAAAGACTACATGGCCAAAACCCTGGTGACGTTCAAACCCGACACCGACGTACTCGATGCCGTGCACGTACTTGTGACCAAACGTATTGCCGGCGCCCCGGTTGTGGACGACGCGGGTAACCTCATTGGCATGTTGTCGGAACTCGACTGCATGAAGGTCGCACTACAAGCCGGTTACCACGGTAATTGGGGCGGTCCGGTATCAGACTTCATGAGCGACGGCGTGAAAACCGTTGATGGCGAAATGAATATCGTCGATCTCGCACAGGAGTTTGCGGAAACATCATTTCGTCGTTTTCCTGTTATGAGAAACAATCGACTTATCGGGCAGATCAGTCGGCGCGATGTTTTGCGAGCGCTTGAGTATCTCGCCAAAGATTAGCAAGAACTGCATTTTTGGTGACGCACTTTTTGGCAACTACGTCGTCTCGGCGGTCAGCCTGCTGCCAGATGCCGAAGAGACGTGGGGCGGTACGCGGGTCGGACGAGTTGTGAACGCCATGATGACCGCGCCTAGCAGACAGACTCCACCTGCAATAATGAAAGGGGTCATCCAGACGGATGGCTGAGATGCACCTTGCGCGGCATCTTTGAAATAGCCGGCAAGTAACGGTCCAGCGAGTCCGGCGACGCCATAAGCCGTGAACATCCAGCCGTAATTGCTGCCAACATTCTTGTTGCCGAAATAGTCCGCCGTAATCGCTGGGAATAACGCGAAACTACCGCCGTAATTAAAGCCGATCATTGCCGCAGCGATGATAAAACCGTAAACGAGGCCGAAGCTGATAAATACGTGATAGGTCATCAGCATGGTGAGACCCTGCAGAGCCGCCATCAGCGTGATTGTCGTTTTACGACCGATCGTGTCGGAAATACTGCCCCACGCAATGCGGCCGACACCGTTGAAGATCGCGTACCAGGCCATGGCGGTACCGGTAATCGCGCCGGCACCGGTGACGCCATAATATTCGAGCGCGTCGATTCCAAACAGCTTAATGCAATAAATAACCATGAGCCCCGATACGCCGGCGAACATGAAGACAGACCACAGCATGTAGAACTGTGGCGTGCGCAGCATATCGCATGCCCGGAACTCCACCGCGCCCTCATGGTCGTTGTTCTGCGTCACGGGTGGGTTCCAACCGGATGGCAGGTAGTCGTCCGGTGGATTGACCATGACTATGCTGCCCAACAATACGAGCGCGGCTAGCGCGATTCCGTAGATCACGAAGACACTCTGCACGCTCGGCAGCCCGAACACGCTGGTGGTGTTGAGCAGCCCGCCGAACCACGAACCTGCCAGCTTGACCCAGATGGTCGCGCCGAAACCGAAGCCGGCGACCGCCAGTCCCGTGATCAGGCCTTTCTTGTCGGGAAACCACTTGACGCAAACAGAGATCGGTACGACGTAGGCAAGACCGATGCCTGCACCGCCAACGATACCTATGCTCAGCAACTGCATCCCGAAGCTGTCACCGAAAAAACCGCCCAACACATAGCCGCCACCGAGCAGTAGCCCGCCAGCAATGGTAAGCGGGCGTGGGCCCACACGAGGTAACACACGTCCTGCCAACACCATGACGGTCGCAAAAGTGGCAAGCCCTGCAGAGAAAACCCAGGCAGTTTGGCTCGCGGTGAAAGCGTAGGTGCCGGCTGAATCCGTCAGTCTCGCGGTGAAAACCGACCAGGCATAAATAGCACCGAGAGCCAGTTGAATCAGTATGGCGCCGACGACGACGATCCAGCGATTGAGTGTTCTTTC
>JAJFKQ010000209.1 GCA_021773155.1 Woeseiaceae bacterium
GACCGGGATCGCGGTCCAGATAACCTCAGCAGTGGTGCTGTGCGAGAATTTCGCCGACTCAGCACCTCTTGACTTGCGGTGCTTGATCAGCGAGATGATCATTACGCCGAAGACGACGATGCCGATCGCAACACACCACCAAAACACCATCATGTGCAGGTTGTAAGTCTCTAGACTAAGGTCTGTGATGCCCTTGGGCATATTGAGCGCCCAATCGGCATTCGCCGTGCTGGCCAGACTAAGGCCGAGCGCGCTCAAAAACGATTTTCGTATCATTAGATAGTTCACCTAGCGAGCTACAAACAGTCGCAGTACATATGTTTTCCGGATGTGACGAATTAATGAACTGGTGGGTTCTGTATGGCCCGGGAACACCGGGTATTCGTCTGTTGGCCGGTCTGGCCGGATTACCCCGCCAAAAAGCTCGCGAAGTGTACTCAAATCGCGCTCGCCATGCAATGCTGGTTAGCCCGTACTTAAAGAGTAAACCATTTACTTTACAACGGCTTACAGGAAAAGCTGCAATAAGCCCCGAATCAGGCGTTCCGGACAGGTATTTGGGCAGCGTCGATGCGGTAGTTCGCCGGGTCCATTTTTGGACCAGCACCCCAGCAATGGCCGAAGACCAGTTCCAGGTCGAGCGTGATATTCCCGTTGACAGCCATGTCGTCGAGGGCGGCAACCATGGCGCCATAGCGTTGCTTGCCGGTGAGCGATTGGGCCCTTTGATTCAATGCGTTACGAGCACCGACTGCCGTGAGGTCGGCAAACAGGCGAGCACTGTTCTTGTAGCTGACAGACAGGCGATCGACGTCCAGCACAGGATCTCGTAACCCGACATTCACGAGCCCGTCGCCGAGGGTGTGCATATCGAGGAAGCGATTCACATGGGCATTATCGTCAATCGCCCCCCATGCGCGGCCGATTTCCTGCAGGCTGTCAGGCCCGAGCGTCGCGAACGCGAAAACACCGCCTTTTCGCAGAACCCGCGCAATTTCAGAAAAGATCAACGCAGGATCGTCCGCCCAGGGCAGCAGGAGATTCGAGAAGATCACATCGATGCTCTCATCAGGAAATGGCAGTGCGTCTGCGCTCGCTTGTGCGAACGCGGCTTTCGATAACCAGGGTTTCTTCTCGCGAGCCTTTTTCAACATGCCATGAGCTATATCGATCGAAATGACGCTGGCTCCTTTGAAGCGTTTTTCGAGCGCTCGAGTTGCTGCGCCGGTGGCCGCACCGAGATCTATGACGGTCCGCGCATCAATCAGCAGCGGACCAAGTCGCGCGAGCAAGCCATCACGCGTTACGGTATGCACGAAGTCGGATTCGTCAAAAGCGGCTGCGGCACGTTCGAAACGGCGCCGAATGTGTTGGCGGTTCAGCATCGGTGAAACGGTAGCACGCTTTCATTACGTAGCACCGAATTTTGAGAGGTGCGACGACGCTGTCGCGCTGACACCATTTTCTGATGTGGATTCTGGATTTTCTGGCACCGCGGAGTTGCGTGTTTTGCGGGGAGCCAGGCAGAGGAAGTGAACAAAGCATTTGCACGGAGTGCTTTGCAGATCTGCCCTGGAACGAGGCGCCCGTTTCGCCAACACCCGGTATTTTCGAAGCATCCATTGCGATGCTGCACTACTCGTTCCCGATTGATGTGGCGATCAAAGCACTGAAGTTCAGGCGCAAACTTTTTTTCGTTCCCGCATTCACGGAAATTCTTTGTGCGGCTCAGCCGCTTCTTCCACCCGACATCGACGCCGTGATGCCTGTGCCACTGCACTGGCGAAGAAAAGCGATGCGCGGATTCAATCAGGCGGCAGAGTTTGCGGGGCCAATCGCAAAGTTATTGGGTGTCCCCGTGGTTCGAAACGTTCGGCGAAAAAAAGCTACGCCATTTCAGTCAGGACTGGATGCTGCGGAGCGAGCACGAAATCTGCGAAGCGCGTTCGTGAGTACACGACCGGACCCGCACGCACACGTATTGATAATCGATGATGTTGTGACGACCGGAGCAACGGCACGGGCACTGGCGAAACGGCTGCTGTCGTGCGGTGTGACTAAGGTGAGTGTACTGGCCGTGGCGCGTGCCGGGTGATTAAACGCTCAATTCTATGTGGTGACCGGATTGAAGGTGTAGTGCAAAACGATGCCGATGAAAATAACCAAACCGATATAGTGATTGTGCAGGAATGCCGCAAAGCACCCGGCCGGTTGTCGGTCACGAGCGAGCCAAAGGTGATAGGCCATCATCAGGCCGGCCAGTAAAGCGGACAGGTAATACCAGATACTTAAGCCGGCGCGATAGCCGATCAACAGCAGTGCGACCAGCATCAGCAACTGCAGGCCCGCAATAACAAAGATGTCGACTTCGCCGAAAAGAATCGCGGTCGATTTCACCCCTACTTTGAGATCGTCTTCGCGATCGACCATGGCGTAAAACGTGTCGTAGATAACAGCCCATATCATTGCTGTACCGAATACCAGCCAGGCGAGCTCCGGCGTTTCGCCGGTCTCCGCCGCGAATGCCATGGGCACAGCCCATCCGAACGCGGCACCCAGAATGAGTTGTGGAATTGAGACAAATCGTTTCACGAACGGATACGCGACGGTCAGCACCGCGGCGACAATCGCCAGCATTTGTGCCGTATGATTCAGCATTGTTGCGAGCCCGACGGCGATAAGGCTTAGCGCTGCAAACAGAACCAAAGCTTCCATCGGTGTCACTGCACCCGAGGCTATCGGTCGTGTACGAGTACGTTCAACGTACGGATCGATTTTGCGATCGACATAGTCGTTCAATACGCAGCCAGCCGATCGCATAACAACTACGCCGAGCATGAAAACGACGAACAACCCCTGGTCCGGTGTGCCCTCGCCGGCAAGCCAAAGTGCCCACAGTGTCGGCCACAATAACAACCAGATGCCGATTGGTCTGTCGATGCGCATCAGCTTGCCGTAGTTGCGAAGCTGGCTTACTAATTCTGGTGCAAAGTTGGGGGCCAAGAGCTTGTTCATAATCGTGAGTTTACACTTTCCCGTATCGTCTGGCGTCACCCAACCAGCGGCGAACAATCGCTTCCGCCCGGGTATCAGATGCTCTAAGTAATGCTTCCGCTGCAATTTGTACCTGTGGCATCAATTCTGCGTCGCGAACCAGGTTGGCGATGCGGTAATCGGGTAAGCCGGTCTGTTTGGTGCCCAGCAGTTCTCCGGGCCCGCGAAGCTCGAGGTCCCGCTGTGCGACAACAAAGCCGTCGTTAGTGTCGCGCAAGACAGCAAGCCTCTCTTTTGCGATTCGCCCGAGCGGCGACTTGTAAAGCAGTACGCAATGACTCTGAGCGGCACCACGACCGACGCGGCCGCGAAGTTGATGTAGTTGCGACAAGCCCATGCGCTCGGCGTTTTCAATAATCATCAGGCTCGCATTCGGGACGTCCACGCCGACTTCAATGACCGTTGTCGCGACCAGTAGCTGAATGACTCCCTCCTTAAACGCTTTCATGCCACGCTCTTTTTCCACAGGCCGCATGCGACCGTGTACGAGGCCGATGCGTAATTCCGGCAAG
Source organism: Woeseiaceae bacterium (assembly GCA_021773155.1). GTDB lineage: Bacteria > Pseudomonadota > Gammaproteobacteria > Steroidobacterales > Woeseiaceae > UBA1847. The sequence goes on from JAJFKQ010000209.1 coordinate 3,567, forward strand.
GCCTCTGTGAGCATTTGATAACTGGCCTCCGCGGCCTGGTAGTCGAGCACCTCGGACTCTTCGATGAGTGGGCACACCCAATAAGCCTGTTGCCCGCCAGCGCAAGCGGATCGCACGCGCTCAATAACTTCGCCGCGGCGAGCTTCTGGCACGGCGACGGTCGAAACCGGCTGGCGGCCGGGCGGTAGTTCATCGATAACCGATGTATCGAGATCGGCATACGCGGCCATTGCGAGTGTGCGCGGTATGGGTGTCGCTGTCATGACCAATTGATGCGGCTGACCGTTTGCCGAAACACCCTTGTCGCGCAGCGCCATGCGTTGATGAACACCGAAGCGGTGCTGCTCATCGATAACAACGAGGCCGAGTCGCTTGAAATCCACGCCTTCCTGAAACAGAGCATGCGTGCCAACGATGAGGTGTGCGCCTCCGCTTGCAATAGCCTCCAGTGATTCACGTCTCGCTGCTGCGCGTTGACTGCCGCTAAGCCAGGCGGGATCGATTCCCATGGGTCGAAACCAGTCGCAAAAACTACGCCAGTGTTGTTCGGCGAGAATCTCAGTCGGCGCCATGATCGCCGCTTGTACGCCGCAGGCGATCGCCTTGATGCAGGCGATCGCCGCAACAACCGTTTTGCCCGAGCCAACGTCACCCTGTATCAAGCGCATCATCGGGTGTGGTTGGGCGAGATCGGCAAGAATATCGTCGACGACACGGCGCTGGGCGTCGGTCAGCGTGAAGGGCAATGCAGCGACGAAACTGCTGACGTCTTCGTTTCCGTTTTTCAGGGCGACCGCATCTTCAGTCGCCGCGAGCGCCCGCAAATTTCGCAAGCTCAGGTAGTGCGCCAGCAACTCTTCAAAAGCCAGGCGTTGCTGACATGGGTGGGTGCCGGCAAGCATCTCAAGAACATCCGCATCCGGTGGCGGGCGATGCAGATAGTTGATGGCCTCGGCGAGCGACGGCATACCAAGCTTCTCGGTTATGGCTGTGGGCAGCAACTCCTGCGGTGGCGCGGCGCGCATTTGTCGCAAGGCCTGATCGGTCAGATTGCGCAGTCTTGCCTGTTGCACACCTTCGGTGGCAGGATAGATGGGCGTTAATGAATCATTGGTCGTTGCATCCTGGCCCTCGCGCAAAACGCGGTATTCAGGATGAATCATTTCGAAGCCGGACTTTCCGCGGCGCACTTCGCCAAAGCAGGTAACGTGAATGCCGGTCTGGAACTGTGCTTGTTGTTGTCGCGAAAAATGAAAAAAGCGCAGCGTAAGTTGTCCGCTACCGTCGCTAATTCGAACCAGCAAATTGCGGCGTCCCCGGAACACGGATTCCGAAACTAAGACCTCTCCTGTTACGAGACATCGACTGCCGGCGGCGAGCGCACCGATTCTTACGAGTTGCGTGCGGTCTTCATAACGCAGCGGCAACAGGAACAGCAGGTCATCAACCCGATACAGGTTGAGCTTTTCGAGTTTCCTGGCGAGCGCCGGACCGATGCCCTTCAGACTCGTTAACGGGGGCTGCGAAACCACAATATTAATTCGCTTCGTAGGAGCGGGCCCTGCCCGCGAACTAAATAATAAGAACTGCGTCTGCCTCGACGTCGACACCCTTGGGAAGTGACGCGACGCCTACTGCAGCACGTGCCGGGTACGGCTGCTCGAAAAAACGCTCCATTACTGCATTTATGGTTGCAAAATCGTCGAGATTAGTCAGGAAGACGGTGATCTTGACCGCGTCGTTAAGGCCGCCTCCGGCGGCCTCTGCAACAGCTTTCAGATTTTCGAATACCTGTGTCGCGCGCGCCTCGAAGTCACCCTCAACAATTTCCATTGTCGCAGGCAGCAACGGAATCTGGCCCGATAGAAATACGAGATTTCCAGATTGAATCGCTTGCGAGTACGTGCCGATGGCGTTTGGTGCGTTATCGGAATGAATGGCTTTCTTGTTCATAGTTGTACTTCCAGTTGTCACGCGCAGTCGCGTGAAACACGAATGACGTTTTTCATATTGCGTACGCTGCGCATGATCTTCGCGAGGTGTACGCGATCTTTCACCAGCAACAGGAACGACAGGACCGAACAATCTTCGTGACGACCCAACACTTCGACCTGCTCGATGTTTGAACCACAGTCACCAATGGTCGCCGCTACCTCCGCCAGAACGCCGGGTTTGTTCCTGGTGTCTGTCTGAATCTGGCAGAAAAAGTCGCGATCGATATCCTTCTCCCAGTGCACCGAAATCCACTTTTCCGGCTGCTTACGAAAATTTGAAAGATTACCGCACTGGTTGCGATGGATGACCACGCCGCGGCCAGCAGTCAGGTAGCCCATGACATCGTCACCAGGTATCGGATAGCAACACTTGCCGTAACTGATAACCATGCCTTCGGTGCCGGAGATGATCAGGCTGGCCGTATTTCCCTTATCTTCTTCGTTCCCCATGCCGGTGAGAAAGCGTGCCGTAAGCGGTGCCAGTCGTTGTCCCAGACCAACCTGCTCGAAGAGTTCGGTATTGTCATCCAGGCGGAGTTCCGTAAGTGCTTCGGCCATTCGAACTTTGCCAACCTTACGCAGGGAAGACCCTATGTCCTTTAGTGATCTGTCGAGCAGGCGCTTGCCGAGGTCAACGGATTCGAATGAGCGCAGGTTCTTCATGTGTTGGCGAATCGCGGTTCGAGCTTTCGCGGTCCGCACAAATGTCAGCCAGTTCGGGTTCGGTTTCGCGCCCCTGGCCGTAATGATCTCGACAGTCTGACTGTTTTGCAGTTCAGTACGCAATGGCACAAGGCCGCGGTTAATCTTCGCGGAAACGCAGCGGTCTCCAACATCGGTGTGCACCGCGTACGCGAAGTCCACCGTCGTTGCGCCTTTGGGTAGCGGCATGATGTCGCCCTTGGGCGTAAAGACATAAATCTTGTCGGGGAACAAGTCGACTTTGACACTCTCGAGGAACTCCTCCGAGGTTCCCGACTGGTGCAGCTCTTCGAGGTTGGACAGCCACTCGCGAGTGCGTCGTTGTGGGGTCGCATCGGACTTTTCGTCCGCCTTGTAAATCCAGTGCGACGCAACACCCGACTCGGCAAGGCGATCCATATCGCGAGTCCGAATTTGTACTTCGAGCGGTAGCCCCTTGGGGCCGAACAGCGTTGTGTGAAGCGACTGATAACCATTGATACGAGGAATCGCGATGTAGTCTTTAAAGCGGCCCGGCATCGGTTTGTACAGGCCATGCACAATGCCAAGCGTTTGATAACAGGAATTTACGTCGTCACAGATAATTCGAAATCCATAAACATCCACAATGTCGGAGAGCAGGCGTTTCTTCTCGGCCATCTTGTTGTAAATGCTGTAAAGGTGCTTCTGCCGCCCAACGACCTCGCCTGCGATTCCCTCGTCAGCCATCGCCGTACCGAATTCTTCGGAGATTTTCTTGACGATCTGTTTTTGGCTGCCCTGACTTTTTTTCAGTGCGGTTTCGAGTACGCGATAACGGAATGGGTGCAGGTGTTTGAAGCCAAGGTCTTCAAGCTGCACTTTCAAGCGGTTGATGCCGAGGCGGTTCGCAATCGGTGCATAAATATCGAGTGTTTCGCGAGCAATGCGCCGTTTTTTGTCTGCGGGCATTGCGCCCAGCGTTTGCATGTTGTGCAAGCGGTCGGCGAGCTTCACGAGAATGACACGAATGTCCTCGATCATCGCGAGCATCATCTTGCGAAAACTTTCAGCTTGCGCTTCGGCGCGACTGCGGAATTTTATCTGGTCCAGCTTGCTGACGCCGTCGACAAGCAAGGCAACTTCGCTGCCGAATCTCTCAGCGATATCATCGAGTGAAGCCTCGGTGTCTTCGACCGTGTCATGCAGGATTGCCGCTGTAATCGCCTGCGCATCAAGGTGCATGTCGGCTAGTTCCTGAGCGACCGCAACAGGGTGCGTTATGTAGGCTTCACCGGTTTTGCGCTTTTGTCCGGCATGCGCCTCGGCGCCGAATTCGTAAGCGGCAGTGATTTCAGCGAGCTGTTCTTCCGGCAGGTAGGACTGCAGCGTTTCAACAAGACGCCGCACGCCATGATTGCGCCTATTGGCGCCCGGCAGTTTCGACAGAATTGTTGCTGCGTAATCCATGCCCTGATCATACCCGTGGATCGGGGATTGTGTCGCTGTCGTATTGTGTTGGAGAGCCCGGGCCGGGGAGAGTCGCCACTAGTCGCCGATGGAAATTCCACGAACCGGCAGAACATCTTCGGTCAACTCGGTCTGCAGTAATTCTTCGGTACCCGGCTCTTCGATCTCTTCAAGTATTGAAGGAGTAACGAGACCTTCTGCAATTTCGCGGAGGGCAACTACCGTGGGCTTGTCATTTTCGAGGTCGACCATCGGGTCGGCGCCGTGAGCAACGCGGCGTGCGCGCTTCGCAGCGACCAGCACCATTTCAAAAATGTTGTCGATATTATGGAGGCAATCTTCGACCGTAATTCTGGCCATATGTCTAATCCTTAGATAAGTCCGAAAAGGGGTCAGAGCCCTTTTGAGTGCGGCGCGGAAGTCTACGGCAGTACAAGGACAGAATACGATAGCATATAACCAAACATTATAAAGGGCTAGCCGATAATATGTTCCAAAGTCTCGCGCAGCTTGGGATTGCCGGTCGATGACGCTTCCCCCTCGCCCTTCAAAACCGCTTCGAGATCGATGACGGCTGCGTCGAGGTTGTCATTGATGATGACGTAGTCGAAGTCGACCCAGTGGGTCATGTCGCTGCGTGCATCTCTGAGACGGCGCTCTATGACCTCGGGTGCGTCGGTCCCGCGGTCGCGCAGTCGACGTTCGAGCTCAGCCAGAGACGGTGGGAAGATAAAAATAGTGACACAGTCGGGCATCGATTCACGCACTTGCTGTGCGCCCTGCCAGTCGATTTCAAGAACTACACTGCGATTGTCCGCAAGGTGCTTTTCCACCTGGCTACGGCTCGTTGCGTAATAGTTGTCGAACACCTGCGCGGACTCGAGCATTTCACCGGCGTCGCGTAGCCGCATGAATTCCTCTTCGCGGACGAACAAATAGTCGACCGCATTCGCTTCATTGGTGCGTGGTTCGCGCGTTGTATAGGAGATTGAAAAACGAAGTTCCTCCTGGTGCTTGGTCACAACCGCATGCACCAAGGTCGTTTTACCGGCGCCCGACGGTGCGGCAAAAACAAACAGTTTGCCGCTATGTCCGTTACTCGACATTCTGAATTTGCTCACGCATTTGTTCGATCAGGACCTTTAAGTCGACGGCAGCTTTGGTTGTCTCTGTGTCAGCCGATTTTGAGCCGAGCGTGTTCGCCTCACGATTCAGTTCCTGCATCAGAAAGTCGAGCCGTCTGCCCACGGGCCTCTCGTCACCCAACGCGTCACGAATCTCAACCAGGTGACTTTCAAGTCGATCGAGCTCTTCGTCAACGTCAATTTTCTGTGCAATCAAAGCGAGCTCTACTTCGAGTCGCGCTGGATCAGCTTCGACGTCAAGTTTCTCGATTCGCGCTTTCTGCTTCAGTCGTGATGCGGCCAACACTTCCGGCATGCGGGCTCGTACCGATACTGCGATGGCCGCTATATCCGCGCAACGACTCTCAAGCATCCCTGCAATGCGCTGTCCTTCGCTTAGCCGCATGCTGTTGATCGCTTGCAGAGCAGTGTCGAGCAAGGTGGTTGCTTCACCGAACAGCGGCTCGGCATCTATCTCGGGTTGCTGCATCACACCAGGCCAACGCAAAATTTCGACGGGGTTCACCGCAGCCGTTGCCGAAAGCTTCGCTGAAACCTCTGAAATCCGCGCGCCGATGAGTGCGACGAGATCGGTATCGATCTGCATTTCCGATTGCTGATCGACTGCCCGCCTAAAAAACAGCCCACATTCAACCTTGCCACGGCCAAGGACGGCGCTCGCCTGTTGGCGGAAAGCCTGCTCCTTTGGCCGCAAATCTTCGGGCAATTTGAACTGCACATCAAGGTACCGATGGTTGACCGCACGGATCTCCCAGGTCAGCGTACCGAGAGCCGTTTCCGCGGACTCGCGTGCGAAGCCTGTCATACTGTGTAACATCAGCGTTGTTCTCCAAGGATGTGCAGCAATTTTGCTGTTCAGATCACGTTTTCTGAGGGGGCAACATTCTAAGCTGTGGCCGCAAAGTGGTCCAACAAGTAAGGCCACTTAATCACCTAAAAATCAATATGCAAATCGAATACGCCAAAATTTCAGCCCTCGGTGATCGCCAGGACAACCAGGATCGCGCTGCTGTCGTCGTTTCCGACGATGCGGCGCTTATGCTCGTATTAGACGGCATGGGTGGGCACTCTGATGGCGCACGTGCGGCGGAGACCGGCCTTAAAGTTGTCCAGGACCTGTTCATGGCCGCGACACAGCCGATTTTCGATCCGCAGGGCTTTCTCTATATGGCGCTGTCACGTGCCCATGATGAGGTTGTGCGAATTGGCAAGGATATCGCCGTTGATTTCAGGCCGCGCGCAACATGCGCTATTTGCCTTGTGCAGGAAGGCGGCGCGTTTTGGGCGCACATCGGTGATAGCCGGATATACCAGGTCAGGAAGGGCGAGGTATTGACGCGCTCCCGCGATCACAGTCATGTTGAGGTGCTGGTTCAGGAAGGTGCAATCACAGAAGAGGAAGCGCAGGATCATCCGATGCGAAATTTCGTTGAGTGTTGCATCGGCGGTGACGCGCCAGTCCCGGATATGAGCATTACCCCGCAAAAAACGCTGGAGCATGGCGACGTATTGCTGGCCTGCTCCGACGGCCTCTGGTCCGGACTGAGTGACAATGACATTGCACAGATTGGTTCGCCGGGCGACAATAATCTCGTGAACAACCTGAAAGCCCTGAGCATAAAAGCGCTCGAAGTTAACGCTCCCTACAGTGACAATACGACGGGTGCCGCGTTAAGGTGGCTCGGCATCTGACCGAACTGAAGCAAGCCGAAACAGCAAACAAATATTGGAGAAAAATCATGCGTCCCAGTGGCCGCGATCCTGCAACTATGCGCGAAGTTCGCTTCGTTCCTGATTTTACGAAACACGCAGAAGGCAGTGTCCTCGCGTGCTTTGGCGACACTCAAGTGTTGTGCACGGCAAGTATCGAAGACCGTGTTCCAGGCTGGATGCGCGGCAAAGGCAGCGGTTGGGTCACCGGCGAATACGGCATGTTGCCGCGCGCGACGCACACGCGATCCGGTCGCGAAGCGTCTCGTGGCAAGCAAGGCGGTCGCACGGTGGAAATCCAGCGACTCATCGGTCGATCGCTGCGAGCGGTAACGGACATGAAAGCTCTCGGCGAGCGCTCGATAACACTCGACTGCGATGTCATCCAGGCCGATGGTGGAACCAGAACAGCGTCTATTAGCGGTGCCTATGTAGCGCTCGCGATTGCAATGCAGCGCCTTACGGCCAAAGGCAAGCTCAAGAAGAACCCGCTGTACGGTCAGGTCGCCGCGGTTTCTGTCGGAATTTTCAGCGGCACGCCGGTGCTGGATCTTGACTATGCGGAAGACTCAGAAGCTGAGACCGACATGAACATAGTCATGAACGATGCCGGCCGATTTATTGAGGTACAGGGGACGGCCGAGGGTCACGCATTTACAGACGATGAATTCACGGCGATGCTCGGCCTGGCTCGTAGCGGCATTACGGAAATAATTATGGCGCAGAGCGAGGCTATCTCGACAGTATAGTACTCCGTCAAGGTGAAAAAGACGGAGTACTAGTGATCCAACTACCGAGGAAAATAGTCATGGCCGGCGGCAACGCCGGCAAGCTCCGGGAAATTTCCCGACTCCTGGACGGTCTGGGTGTCGAGGTGATCGCGCAATCCAAATTCGGTGTCGACGATGTCGATGAGACCGGAATCACGTTTGCCGAAAACTCGCTGATCAAGGCTCAGCATGCTGCGGCTGCGACCGGATTACCTGCGATAGCCGATGATTCCGGGCTGGCCGTCGATGTACTTGATGGTGCGCCGGGAGTTTACTCGGCACGCTATTCAGGTCCGGACGCGACCGATGACGAAAACATCGACAAGTTGCTGGATGCATTGCAGGACACGGCAATCTCGTCTCGCGGCGCCGCGTTTCATTGCGTCGCGACTTTCGTGCTGCCGGGGCAACATGCGCCTTTGGTCGCGGAGGGAAAATGGCGCGGCTCGATCCTGACCGCAAGACAGGGCGATGGTGGTTTTGGTTACGACCCTGTGTTCCTCGACCCTGAGAGCGGCAAGAGTGCCGCGGAGCTAACGGCAGAACAGAAAAACGCACGCAGTCATCGCGGCAAGGCTCTACGGCAGCTCGTCGAACTCATCGGCAAGACTTTTTCATGAAGCAACCCCCATTGTCGCTTTATATTCATCTGCCCTGGTGCGTGCGGAAGTGTCCTTACTGTGATTTCAACTCCCACAAAGCTGGTAAAGCACCCCCCAAAAAACGTTATATCGAAGCACTGCTGAGCGATCTGGCTGGCGAGTCTGGCCGCGCCGATGCTCGCCCGGTCGAAACCGTTTTCCTGGGCGGTGGCACACCGAGCCTTTTTTCGCCCAGCGAGATAGAAGAGCTGCTCAAAGGGGTCAGAGCCCTTTTTCCGTTGGTTGAAAGTGCGGAAATCACAATGGAGGCAAACCCCGGGACGGTCGAGTGCGGCTCGCCGGCAGGCTACCGCAGCGCAGGCGTTAATCGTCTCTCTATCGGCGCACAGAGTTTCGACGATGAGCTGTTATCCAAACTGGGCCGCATTCATAGCAGTGCCGACATCACCCGTGCCGTTCGAGAGGCACAGAATTGTGGCTTCGACAATATCAACATCGACCTTATGCACGGCTTGCCCGAGCAGACTGTGGCGATGGCGATGGCGGACTTGAGGAGCGCGATCGAACTCGAACCTGCGCACATATCCTGGTATCAGCTGACGTTGGAGCCCAATACGGTTTTTTACGCACGGCCGCCAGCGAACCTGCCGGACAATGATCTGGCCTTCGAGATACAGGATCGTGGCCAGGCGTTCCTGGCCGAATACGGCTATGAGCCGTACGAAGTATCTGCCTACGCGCGAAATGAGCAACGTTGCCGGCACAATCTCAACTACTGGCTTTTCGGGGACTACCTCGCTGCCGGTGCCGGTGCACACGGCAAGCTAACCTCAGCGACCGGAGTGCATCGTTATCAGAAACCGGCGAACCCGCTACAGTACATGATCGCCCAGGAGGCCCCCGCAACAAGCATCGAGCTGACGGCCCTGAGTCAGGCTGACCTGATCCTCGAGTTCATGCTCAATGCATTGCGACTGAATGACGGGTTTGCCGAAGACCTTTTTGTTGCACAGACCGGTTTACCGATAAGTGAGCTTGAACGAGCGACCGCGGACGTGAGGCGAAAAGGCTTGCTCGAGCGCAAACCGGAAGGAATCTGGAAGCCAACGGACCTGGGCAGGCGATTCCTGAACGATTTGCAGTCGGAATTTCTCGTTGACGCGGATTGAGGCGGCGGTTTTTATAGTCCAGATTGCGCAGTTTTCGGGCACCAGACACTGAAAGCATCAGTTTGCGGCCCCTGAGCCGGTTTATCCATTTATGCACAAGACCACACGGATGCCTTTATTTTCAGTGTAAGAGGGCCCTGATTTCACTTGAAGCGTTGCAAAGCTCTCACAACTTATTGATTTATATAGAGCATCAAAAGTGGACACAAAATAGTCATATTGACAACGTTGCTTGAAAAACCGCAGCTTAGAGCATCCACTCAATTTCCATCCACAGTCTTATCCACAGGTTCTGTGGATAAGAAGTGGGGGCTTGCGGCAACCGTCGCTTCCCTATATCCTACGCGCCCTTTTTGTGCAGTAGCGTGCTCGGGAGAGCCTGAAAATGAAAGCCGACATACATCCCAATTACGACGACATCAAAGTCACCTGTAGTTGTGGCAACGAGTTCACAACTCGCTCGACCCTCGGCGAGGATCTCCTTATTGAAGTGTGCTCCTCGTGCCATCCTTTTTACACCGGCAAGCAGAAGATCGTCGATACTGGCGGACGCGTAGACAAGTTCCGCAAAAAGTACGGTATGGGTTAGGACCCACGGTCCGCTGCGGCCGCCTGGCGTCCTCCTATAATGACTTTCCACTATCCCGGGCCTCCGGAAGCTCTGCTATGCTCGGCTGCTTGGCAACCGGGAAAATAAAGGAAAGACAGTGAGTCAGGATGCATATCGATTAACGAGCCCAGATGGCTCGGAAATGGAACTACCCGTAAGAAGTGGCACCATTGGACCGGACGTGATCGACATCGCGCGCCTGTATCGGGAAAAGGGTGTTTTTACCTACGATCCCGGGTTCGTAGCTACCGGTAGCTGCGAGTCAGATATCACCTTTATCGATGGTGAGAAAGGCATCCTGATGTACCGGGGCTACCCGGTGGAACAGCTGGCCGCGCACTCGAGCTTTATCGAGGTGTCTTATCTGTTGTTGAATGACGAGCTGCCCAACGCGGCACAGTTGGCAGAGTTCGACAATACGATTCGTATGCACACCATGCTCAACGAAGGCATGCTGAATTTCTTCAAGGGTTTCCGATACGATGCGCATCCGATGGCAATGCTATCTGCAGTTGTCGGTTCGATGTCCGCGTATTACCACAACGAAATGGACGCAACGAACCACGATCATCGCATTATCTTCTCGCACCGCATTCTTGCCAAGCTGCCGACGATCGCTGCCGCTGCTTACAAGCTGAACATTGGCCAGCCGTTCATCTATCCGCGCAACGACCTCAGTTACACAGAAAACCTATTGCACATGCTGTTCGCGGTACCTGCAGAGCCGTACGAAATTGATCCCATTGCAGCGGAGGCGCTGGACCTGTTGTTCATATTGCATGCCGATCATGAACAGAACTGTTCAACATCAACCGTGCGCATGGCAGGCAGTTCGGGTGCGAATCCCTATTCTGCGATAGCGGCGGGTGTTTCTGCCCTTTGGGGCCCGGCTCACGGCGGTGCCAACGAGGCAGTGCTGGACATGCTGGAAGAGATCGGTGATGTCAGCCAGATCGGCAAGTATGTTGATAAGGCCAAGGACAAGGATGACCCATTCCGCTTGATGGGATTCGGTCATCGTGTCTACAAGAACTTCGACCCGCGCGCCACAATTATTCGCGAGATGTGTCACAAGGTCATGAAACGACTCGACCGAAAGGACACACCGGTGTTTGATCTCGCCCTGGAACTGGAAGAGGTTGCCCTTAAAGACGACTACTTCATCGAAAAGAACTTGTACCCGAACGTAGACTTCTATTCCGGCATTATCTATAGAGCGCTCGGTATTCCGACGTCTATGTTCACAGTAATGTTCGCACTCGGTCGCTCAGTAGGCTGGACAGCACACTGGCGCGAGATGATCTCAGATACACAAACCAAAATCGCAAGACCCCGCCAACTCTACACAGGCCCGGCTGCAAGAGATTACACGCCAGTAGAAAAACGCTAACAGACTACCGCTGGACCGAGGGACTGCTTAGTCGCGTATGACAGCGTCGCGTCTGGGAGAATGTTGACTGCAATGGCTCGCTCCCGTCAAGCGGGACCGAGGTTCGCTGCGCTTTATTTGCTGTCAACATTCTCCCAGGCACGCCACTGTCCCGGAGTTTTGCGGCAAGCAGCCCTGCCGCTCAAACGGTGTTGTCAAACGTGCTGAAGTAACTCCTGCACAGCGTCCGTATCTACCCGTTTCATCGGCTTGCCATCAATCGGACTCATTGGTGCCTGCCGAATTCCGTCAATGGGAAATACGGTTGCCTGAATCGTCTCGCTTTGATGATTGAACTCAAAGCCAGCGTATACCTCGACTTGCCCGCGACGACTCTTGAGGCGTCGTTCGTAGGATCGAAATTGTATTCCCATATCGCCAATTTCCATGGCGACTATTTCAGGGCTGTCGGCGAAGACGTGCAGGTTGACGGCAGAGTTTTCGTCCGCAGTACCGGCGAGAACCGGTCCGACCAGGCGTGGCGAAAAATCTGCGAGTAACACCATGGCGGAAAGTGCGGTCGTGCGCATCAAACGCAACAGGTCCTGGTGGGATTCACCGCCAAATATCTGCAGATGCTCGGCGACCGCTGCTTCGATTTCGGTATTGCCGGGCAAGGATCCACGACCGTTCATGCCCAGACGGTCGGCCGCCTTTTCTTTGGCGACGCGATAATCACGAACACCTTGACCAACAATTATTCGCGCCGCTTCCTGCGCAACTACCTGCCGCGTACGCTCGGAATCGTTAGTTCGCTTTCTTGCCATCAGAAGATGTCTTCAGATTCCTCGTCTGATACTTCGACGTCCTCGGGCTCCGGATCAATCCCTGCGGGGTCGTTGAACGGGTCAGACAACTCCTCCAGGCGCTCGCATTTCGGCTCATGGCCTTCACGAAACACCTCAAACATTGTGTCGACTTGTCCGATTCGAGCGGGGCATCCTGTTTTGCGGTCAATCCTGACGGATACGATGCCTTCGGGCATTGGCATCTTATGTTCCGGCACACCTTTCAACGCGACGCGCATGAACTCAATCCATATCGGCAGCGCCGTAGCCGAACCCTCTTCGCCCGGACCCAATGGCTGGGAGTCGTCATAGCCTACCCACACGACAGCAGCGATATCCGCATTAAAACCACCAAACCAGGCGTCACGCCGGTCGTTCGATGTTCCGGTTTTGCCGGACAAATCGGAGCGCCCCAGTTCCCGGCGAGCACGTCTGCCGGTACCGTCACGAACAACGCTGCGCATCATATCCTGGATGAGATAGGCGTTCTGCGGCGTAATCGCCTGTGGTGCGATACTTATCCCCTCAAAGAGCTCAGGAGCAATGGTCGCATCGGGCCGATAAGTCTCTATGACATCGGCCATTTGCTCGAGGAACGCCTCTTCATCAAGTGGCTCGTCCTCGATGAGGTCGACATCAAACGGCGGTCGCAGCGGCGTCTCATCCGGAACACACTCGTCACAAACAACGGCCGGTTCGGCGCGGTAGAGCGCTTCATCATCCGGGCCAAAAATCGAATCAATGACATATGGCTTTACCGCGTGACCGCCGTTCGCAAGTATCGCGTATCCCTGCGCCATATCCAGTGGCGACGCATCGCCACCGCCCAAAGCTAACGAACCGTTACGAATTAGGGTTGCGTCACTAAAGCCAAATTTTGCAATGTGTCGAACGGCGTTGCCAATACCCGTCTCGAATAGCAACAGTCGTACGGAGACCAGATTCATCGATTTAACCAGAGCTTCGCGCATGCGCGTCGGGCCATAGAAGCGGCCGCTGTAATTAATGGGCCGCCAAATGGCTTCGAGTTCCGAAGAGCTGATAACAACCGGTGCGTCCAATACGATAGTGGCGGCTGTGTTGCCGTGCTCCAGTGCTGCGGAATAGATGAAAGGCTTGAACGCCGAACCCGGTTGGCGGTAGGCCTGCCGGGCGCGGTTAAATTTGCTCACGGTGTAATCAAAACCACCGGTCAATGCGGATATGGCGCCGTCGTACGGATCGATCGAAACGACCGCAGATTGTGCTTCCGGAATCTGCGCAAGTGCCCAGCTACCTGAGGCCGTTGGCATGACAAAGATAACGTCGCCGATGCTAAGAACTTCGGCAGCAGTTTCCGGGGCAGGGCCGAAGTTCTCGCGATCTATGAATGGATTCGCCCAGCGGATTCCCGCCCAGGGTATGGTGGCTTCGTCGCCATCAGCGAATACGATGCCGGCTTCATTACTTTCAGTTACCGCGGTGACCAATGCGAGAGACAGCCCCCCCGGTGCGTACTGGTCGAGCGGTGCCAGCGTTTCTGCGGGCCACTCTTCAATCGGTAACATCAGCATGTCTTCGCTAAGCTCAGTCCGGGTATGTGGCCCCCGATAGCCGCGACGCCGAGTGAACTCGAGCAGGCCGTTCCGTAAAGAGTAGTTCGCCGCTTTCTGTAAGCGCGAATCGAGCGACGTCTGGACTCTGTAGCCCGCGGTGTAAATGCTCTCGCCGTAACGTTCGAGCATTTCGCTACGAACCATTTCGGCAACGTACGGCGCATTTAGCTCGATTGCCGCGCCGTGCAATTTTGACTCCAGCGGAAAGGCCATCGACGCCTGGAAAATTTCTTCGTCGATGAAATCCAGCGCACGCATGCGGCGCAGAACATAGGCGCGCCGTACCGCAGCGGCTTCCGGCCCGGATACCGGGTTATAGACTGATGGCGCGGGCAGTACGCCCGCAAGTGTTGCCGCTTCAGCCTCATTAATCTCGGCCAGGCTCTTATCAAAGAAGACCTGTGCTGCGGCCGCGACACCGTAAGCGCGTTGACCAAAGAACATCTTGTTGAGGAACAGCGCCATGATCTGCTCCTTGGTGAATTCCTGTTCTATCTTATAGGCGAGGAATGCCTCGGAGAGTTTTCGCGCTACCGTCTGATCGAGACTGAGGAAATAGTCGCGCGCCAGCTGCTGCGTCAACGTACTGCCACCACCACCTGATGCATTACCGGTTCGAACAAGCCGCACCAGGGCCCGTAAGATTCCCCGATAGTCGATTCCGGGATGTTCAAAGAACCGCCGGTCCTCGGCGGCAACAAATGCCAGTACCACGTGTTCAGGAATTTCGTCATACGTCACCGGAACTCGCTTTCGCGATCCGATTTCGCTGATCAGATAGCCATCCCGGCTGAAAATACGCATCGGAACCTGCAGGGGTATATCGCGGATGGTTTCCGCCGATTGCAGGCTGGGCTGCACGTAATAATAAGCGCCTATCACGCCTGCGACAGCACCGATGACCCCGAGAGACCCCAATCCGAGCAGCAAAATCAGGATTCTTATGGCTCTTCGTCGTCTTATGTGACGTGGTTTAGCTTTTTTTTCCATTGGATTATGCATAGTTACAAGCGTTTTCAGCCGATCACCCCTGTTTTCGCGGGCGTTTGTCCACCTTATTTAAGCTTACGGTGATGTGCGGCTGGTGCAAAGATTGTGGCTTTTTAGGGGCAATGACTCGTGAAGAGGCTTAAGGCGGCCGATGATAGACGGCAAAACCTTACCCTCGCAATAACGAGTCTCACATTGGGCCGCCAAGCAGTTCATGGAAAACACCGAAAAGCTGCATTAGTACAGGGATGATCGGATCGTGAACAAAGTCACGTTTTATTTAACATTTTATTGATATATAGTTAAATCGCGTTGCTAATGTCCGACCTAGTTTTGATTCGCAACTTACCGACTTAGAAGGAAAAAGACGTGCTTTTTGGCAATAAAACACAGCCACTGCTGGGTCTCGATATCACGACGTCGTCGGTCAAGCTGATAGAGCTTTCGCAGAGCGGAAAGCGCTACCGCGTCGAGTCCTATTCAGCAGAGCCTACCCCCCCTAATTCCGTGAATGAAAAAGCCATTGTTGACGCCAAGGCCGTCGGCGAAGCTATTCGCCGCGCCGTGAAACGCGCAGGGGCAAAGGCCACGGACGTAGCCGTTGCGATTAGTGGCGATGCTGCGATTACCAAAGTCATTCAGATGCCATCAAGTCTCTCGGAAAGAGATCTCGAAGGTCAAGTCGAAATCCAGGCGGACCAGTACATACCGTTCCCCATGGAAGAGGTCAGCTTCGACTACGAAGTCATCGGGGCGAATGATAAAGACCCGGAACTCATGGACGTCTTGCTGGTAGCGACACGTACGGAGAACGTCGAGCAGCGTCAGGCCGCGGTTATTGCCGCAGGCCTCGAGACACAAATCGTCGACGTTGAAGCTTTCGCGCTCGAAAATGCCTGCCGACTGCTAAGCCACCAGGTTCCTGACAATGGTATCGGGCAGTCGGTTGCGGTTGTCGATATTGGCGCCAGTAGCACAACGTTTAGTGTGCTGCAGGACCTGAAAGTAGTTTACACCCGCGATTTCAACTTCGGCGGCCAACAGCTTACTGAAGAAATCATGCGCACCTACGGCCTGTCGATGGAAGATGCCGGTCGCGCCAAGAAACAGGGTGGCCTGCCAAGTAACTATCAGCCTGAAGTACTCGAACCCTTCATTGATGACATGACACAACAGGTCAGTCGTTCGCTGCAGTTTTACCTGGCATCAGGTGGTGGGCGCGAGCAACCGGACATGATTCTGGTTTGTGGCGGGTGCGCCAATATTCCCGGAATCGCCGACGTCATATCCAGCCGAGTAGGTATCCCGACTGAAGTCGGCGACCCACTTGGCCAAATGAAAATTTCATCAAAAGCCAAATCACAAGGCGTGACCAAGGATGCAACAGCCTTACTCACAGCCTGTGGTCTGGCACTCAGGAGTTTTGACTAATGCCGGCTATTAATCTACTCCCATGGCGCGAGGCGGAGCGCAAGAAGCGCCAACGAGATTTCGGTGTCGCAGCGGGCGGCGCTGTCGTCGCTGGCATTGCCGTAATAATGCTCGTTATGTTGGCTTTCTCTTCAATGATTTCCAGCCAAAAAGTGCGCAATGACAGGCTGGTTGCCGAAATCGCCGAGCTCGAGAGAAGCATTCAGGAGATCGACGGCCTGGAACGGCAGAAAGAACGCCTGCTTGCTCGTATGGAAATTATTGAACAGCTGCAGAAAAGCCGTCCCGAGATTGTTCACTTGTTTGACGAGCTGGCGCGCCAGCTTCCCGAGGGTATTTATCTGACGGGCATGAAGCAAACGGGTTCACGGGTTGAGATTCGCGGTGTCGCGCAATCGAGCACGCGTGTTTCTGCGCTGATGCGTCAGATCGACGCGTCCGAATGGTTGAGTGACCCGGAAGTTGAAAGGGTAGAAACAAAACAGGCGGGTAGTTCAAGGCAGTCTGAGTTTGTCGTCTACCTGAAACAGAAGCAGTCGGGATCTGATGAGGAGGACGAGGTATGAATATCGTCGAAGAACTCCGGAGCCTTGACGTCAATGACGTTGGTCGCTGGCCAGGCGCGTTCCGCGCGGCTGTAATTTTCATCGTTTTCCTTGGCGTGATGGGCCTGGGGATCTGGTTCACCATCATTAAGGACAAGCGCCCGCAGTTGCAGCGCGCTCAGGCGGAAGAGCAGGAGTATCGTCTTACCTTCGAGAACAAACAGCGCAAGGCAGCGAACTACGATGCCTACAAAGCGCAGCTTGCGCAGATCGAACAGTCATTTGGCACCATGCTCAGGCAGCTGCCAGGCAAGACGGAAATTCCAAGCTTGATCGTCGACATATCGCAGACGGGTCTCGCGGCTGGCTTGCAAGAGAAGCTGTTTGTTCCGCTGTCGGAAATTCCACGAGACTTTTATGCTGAAAAGCCGATCAACATTCGCCTGGCCGGTGGTTATCATGAGATCGGTAATTTCGTCAGCGGTATTGCAGCACTGCCTCGTATCGTGACGCTTCATGACATTACGATCACGCCTGAAACGGCGGGCGAATACGACAATTTGAGCATGGAAGTTACGGCTCAGACATATCGCTATCTTGACGAGGAGGCAGAATAAGATGCGCACTTCTCTCACACTTAAACATGCTTTGGTTATGGCGTTGGTGGCTTTCAGCCTGTCTGCTTGCGGTGGCGGCTCGGATGACCTTGACGCGTACATTAACAGGATCAAGGCGCGTCCAGGTGGTCGCATCGAGCCATTGCCTGAAATCACGCCTTATGAAACGTTCAGCTACGTCGCCGACAGGCAAGGAATTCGATCACCGTTTCGACCGGATACACTACGAGCGGCCAGAGGAGGCTCCGGCCCCCGACCGGACGTGGAGCGCAGCCGTGAATATCTCGAGAGCTTTCCGCTCGATACGCTTGGTATGGTCGGAACGTTGTACATCAATGAAACGATGTATGGCCTGGTACAAACTTCGGACGGTCTGATTCACCGCGTCATCCCCGGTAACTACATGGGGCAAAATGACGGACGAATTACGGAAATTGCTGAATCAGAAATCGGGTTGGTAGAAATTATTTCAGATGGTATTGGCGGTTACATCGAAAGAGATGCCGCGGTTGGTCTTTCAGACTGACACCTGAATGGAACTGGGAGTTGTAGTTATGATCCTTAGAAACAAATCGACAGGCGGTCGGTGCATAACAGCGTTTGGCTGGGCTGTGTTGGCACAGGCGGCGCTGCTGCTCTTCTGGGGTGCTGCCGCTAGCGCTCAGGACGGCAACCGGCTCCAGGATATTCAGGTACAAAGTTTGCCCGGCCAGCGTGTCGAGCTGAAGCTCATTTTGAGTGATACGGCGCCTGAACCACTGGCATTTACGATCGAGAATCCGGCACGGATCGCTCTAGATCTACCGGACACAACATTGGGGCTGACTTCGCGTCGTCGTGATGTCAATCTCGGACCGCTGGACACGATTCTGACTGCAGAGGCCAATGGTCGAACGCGCGTCGTGCTGAATCTTGGATCTATGGTTGAATACAAAACTGTACGCAGCGGAAACACGGTCACGATCACCTTGGGTGATAGTGATGACTACAGCGCAGGCTCTACCCAGTTCGCCAGTGCAGCGTCATCAGATGATCGCTCTTACGCAGCGCCGGGCAACCGCGCGATCTCAAGTGTTGATTTCCGCCGCACACGTGATGGTGGTGGTCGAGTTGTCGTCAATCTGACGGATCCATCAACGCCTGTCGATATCCGCCAGGAAGGTGGTCGTGTTGTAGCGGTATTCAAGGACACAAGTCTTCCCGCAGAACTGATGCGTCGTCTCGACGTTATGGATTTCGCTACGCCGGTAACGACCGTCGATACGCTGCGTACCAATCAGGATACGCGCATCGTTATATCCGCTGATGGTAAGTATGAGCAGCTTGCGTATCAATCGGACAACGAATTCACAATCGAAGTCAATCCTGCGCTCGAGACTGCCGATACGGAATCGAGTCTGTTCTCAGAGACGAAGGAATACGAGGGTCAGCGTTTGACGTTGAACTTCCAGGATATTGAGACACGTGCTGTTCTGCAGTTGCTGGCTGAAACCTCTGGCAAGAACATCGTTGTATCAGACACGGTACAGGGCAACGTCACATTGCGTCTGCGCAACGTACCGTGGGATCAGGCGCTTGATATCGTAATGACGACCAAGGGTCTGGACATGCGCCAGAACGGTAACGTCATCATGGTTGCGCCGGCCGAAGAAATCGCAGCACGCGAAACAGCAGACCTCGAAGCGCAACTCGCTATCAGCGAACTGGAGCCGGTCTATTCTGAGTTCTTGCAGGTCAACTATGCGAAGGCCGCTGATCTCGCGGCGCTGATTAATGCCGGTGGTGGTGGCAGCAGCATGTTGTCAGAGCGTGGCAGCCTTGGCGTCGATGATCGTACTAACACGCTACTGGTACAGGATACCGCCGAACGCCTGCAAAACATTCGCCGCATGGTTCGTACGCTTGACGTACCAATCAAGCAGGTTCTCATCGAGTCTCGAATCGTTGTGGTCAATGATGACTTCAGTCGCGATCTTGGTGTTCGCCTGGGTGTCACTGCATTCAACGAAAGTAACACTGGCCTGACAACGATCTCCGGAACCGGAGCAGGTACGGACACGATGATCGGATCAGCGCTGGATAATCTGGCAGACCCGCTGAACGGAACGGTATTTCCGATTGAGCTGCCGACACTGAGCAACCGCTATAACGTGAACGTACCGATCGCTGATGCGGCTGGCCGGTTCGCACTGGCGATTCTCGAGAATGATTACCTCGTTGATCTGGAGCTGACCGCCCTGGAAGCTGAGGGTCGCGGCGAAATCGTTTCGACTCCACGTGTGATTACGGCAAACCAGAGTGAGGCGACGATCAAGCAGGGTGTGGAGATTCCGTACCAGCAGGCTGCCTCATCAGGCGCGACGACCATTCAGTTTAAGGAAGCTGTTCTTGAGCTGGTTGTAACGCCGCAGATCACGCCGGACAACAACATCATTCTCGATCTGCGGGTTAGCAAGGACAACGTAGGCCAGATCATCTCAACGGGTGGCCTTGGCGGAACGGTACCGAGTATCGATACTCGCTCTGTGGAAACACAGGTCCTGGTTGCGGACGGCCAGACAGTTGTACTGGGTGGTATCTATGAGACTGAGCGTCGTGAGACGATCAAAAAGGTACCTGTTCTCGGTGATGTCCCGTTTCTGGGTACACTCTTCCGTAGCAAGCAGCTAATCGAAAACAAGGCCGAGTTGCTGATATTTGTTACACCACGCATTCTTGAAGAAGGCTCCAGTATTCACTAAGCTGCTGGCCTTGAAATAAACCTGGAAAGCCAACCCTCGGGTTGGCTTTCTTATATGAACCACGGTTGTCTATGAAGCATCCCCGCAATATTTTCCTGATCGGACCCATGGGCGCTGGTAAGTCCGCGGTCGGACGCTACCTTGCGCGCACGCTGCATTTGTCATTCGTTGACAGTGACGACGAGATTGAGTCTCGTACCGGCGTTGATATCCCGTTTATCTTCGAGAAGGAAGGCGAAGAGGGGTTTCGCAAGCGTGAGACGGCCGTCATTGACGACCTTAGCAAGATGGATGGCGTTGTTCTCGCGACTGGCGGTGGTGCCGTAATTAATCCTGATAGCCGCAGTCGGCTGGGGGGGCGCGGATTTGTCGTCTATCTCTATACGACGGTCGATCAGCAGGTTGCGCGGACCCAAAAAGGCCGAGAGCGGCCGTTGCTGGAAAGCACTGATCCACGGGCAACCCTGCAGGAGTTACTGGATACCCGTGACCCCATGTATAGAGAGATCGCCGACATCGTCGTGGACACGGACGGTCGCAAGGTAAAGTCTGTGGCGAACGAAATCATCGAGCAGATTTCGTAGGACCCGCTCTATTCCTGTAATCTCCAAAAATGGCCGCGCAGCAAACAATTTCCGTCGACCTCGGTGACCGAAGCTATCCGATAGTCATCGGCAGTGGATTGCTGGACGGAGGATTGGATCTTTCTGACTTCGTGCCCGGCCCAAGCTGTCTGATCGTTAGCAATGAGACCGTAGCGCCTCTGTACCTTCATCGTATCCTGCCCAACTTCGATGGCAAGAAAATAACAACGCTCGCGCTGCCCGACGGCGAAGCCCATAAGACCGTGGCGACGATGCAGAAAATCCTGGATCAGTTGGTCGCGTCGCGCGCTAATCGCGATACGACAGTCGTGGCGCTCGGCGGCGGTGTCGTCGGCGATATCGCCGGTTTTGCGGCTGCCTGCTACATGCGTGGTGTCGCATTTATTCAAATACCGACAACATTGCTGGCGCAGGTCGATTCGTCAGTCGGGGGCAAGACGGGCGTAAATCACCCAGGGGGCAAGAATCTCATCGGTGCGTTCCACCAACCCCGGGCAGTCATGATCGATATCGATACCCTGAACACGCTGCCGGACAGGGAGCTCAAGGCTGGGCTTGCCGAAGTCATAAAATACGGCGCAATTTGCGACATCGACTTTTTCGCCTGGCTCGAGAAAAACATGCCGGCGTTACTGGCGAAAGAGCCCGCGGCGCTGGTCCACGCGGTCAGACGTTCCTGCGAATTGAAGGCGCAAGTTGTGGCCGAGGATGAGCGTGAGTCAGGACGTCGCGCCATATTGAACTTTGGACATACCTTTGGTCATGCGATCGAACATTGCCTCGGCTACGGCGAATGGTTGCATGGCGAAGCGGTCGCAGCGGGAATGGTCATGGCGGCTGAGTTGAGCGACTTGAACGAATCGGACGTTGATCGTCTCCGAGCGCTTATCGCTGCGGCAGGGTTACCCGTGTTGCCACCCGCTATCGTCGCGGATGACTGGTTGCGTGCAATGGGCATGGACAAGAAAGTGCAGCAAGAACAATTGCGCTTCGTTTTGCTGAGGGCACCGGGCGATTCGCATATCACGTCGTCATACGATGAGAATCGCCTGAGACAAATAATCGGCGCTGACGCCTGATGGTTGCGGCGCTCGCCCCGTATGCCGCCAACGAGTCGTATAGTCGCGGCAGAAAATACGATGAGCCAGGCTCACTCTACCGCGGCGAATATCAGCGGGATCGTGATCGCATCATCCATTCGACAGCCTTTCGGCGTCTCGTCTACAAAACACAAGTGTTCGTTAATCACGAAGGTGACCTGTATCGAACAAGGCTGACCCATTCGCTCGAGGTGTCGCAGATCGGTCGGACCGTCGCCGTTGCGCTGCAGCTTAATGAACCACTGACCGAGGCGATTTGCCTGGCTCATGATCTTGGTCACACGCCGTTTGGGCACGCGGGGCAGGACACGCTGAACGCGTGCATGCGCGACTACGGTGGGTTTGAACACAACCTGCAATCCCTGCGCGTGGTTGACGTGCTCGAAGCCAAGTACGCAGATTTCGCCGGCCTGAATCTCATGTTTGAGACACGCGAAGGGATTCTGAAGCACTGCTCAGCACGTAATGCTCGCGAGCTCGGAGACGTCGGCGAGCGCTTCCTCGAGCGCAAGCAGCCCGGGCTTGAAGCGCAGATATCAAACATCGCAGACGCCATCGCCTACAACAATCATGATGTCGACGATGGCTTTCGGGCAGGCCTTCTCAGTCTTTCGCAACTTCGGGAGCAGGTCCTGTTCGCAACCTGTTTCGACGAGGTGCACGAGCGCTATCCGGATCTCGAAGATCGCAGGCTGATCTACGAAATCATTCGACGCATGATTGGTGCTGTCGTCAGCGATCTGATTGAGGAAACACGTAACAGGATTCAGGCAGCTTCACCCGGCTCGATCGATGATGTACGTAATGCGGGCAAGCCGCTGGTCTCGATGTCAGACGCCATGTATGAGAAGCACGTCTCGCTGAAGAAATTTCTGCACAGGCATCTCTACAGACATGAGCAAAAGCTTGCGATGACGCGCGAAGTACAAGCGATGGTTAAAGACCTGTTCGCGGCATACATGGAGGACATAAATCGAATGCCAGGGCAATTCGCCGCGGCAGCCAGCGCCGCAGATGGTGCTGATCGGGCGCGAGTTGTTGCTGACTTCATTGCTGGCATGACGGACCGCTACGCGATCGCTGCACACGAAACCCTCACAGCCTGATAAGATGCGCCGCGGCTGCAAATACCCAAGGAAACGACCGTTGATTCACAAAGATATCCCCAACAAAGATCGCCTGATCTTCGCCATGGACGTACCGAACTGCGATCGCGCGCGTGCGCTAGCCGATGATCTCGGCGACGCCGTAACATTTTACAAAATCGGCCTCGAACTGATGATGAGTGGTGAATACTTCGAGTTGCTGGACTGGATGCTCGCTCGGAATAAGAAGGTATTCTGCGACCTGAAGTTTTTCGATATCCCGGCGACCGTTGGATCGGCGGTTCGGCAACTCAAAGACCGAGGTGCGTCGTTCGTTACAGTCCACGGTAACCGGTCAATGATGGAGGCAGCTGCCGAAAACAAGGGCGACACGCTGAAGGTTCTGGGTGTGACTGTTCTGACAAGCCTGGACAGAGGTGATCTCGATGATCTCGGCTTTGACTGCGATCTCGAAGCGCTGGTTCTGTCCCGGGCACGTCAAGCGCTCGACGCAGGTTGCGATGGGGTCATTTCATCCGGCCTCGAAGTACCAAAGTTACGCAAATATGTTGATAACAAATTGCTGGTGATTTCTCCTGGCATACGACCGGTTGATAACAAGCCGATGGGAGACCAGAAGCGCGTTGTCACCGTGGAGACGGCATTCTCGAATGGCGCAGACTACATCGTGGTTGGCCGGCCAATTCGTGATGCGGAAAATCCGCGTGCCGCAGCGGAAGCGATGCAGGAATCCATAGAATCCCAGGTGGGGGCGTAACATGACCGAGCTAAAAAATGACGTATTTCTGCGTGCATTGATGCGCCAACCGGTCTCCCGAACACCGGTGTGGATCATGCGACAAGCCGGGCGCTATTTGCCGGAATATCGAGAGGTACGAGGCCAGGCCGGTGATTTCATGAGCTTGTGCAGGAACCCGGAACTGGCCTGCGAGGTGACCCTGCAGCCACTCAGGCGCTACAAGCTCGATGTGGCAATACTGTTTTCCGACATCCTGACAGTTCCCGACGCGATGGGTTTGGGTTTGCATTTCATTACGGGCGAAGGCCCGAAGTTCAAAAACCCGGTGCGAACGGCGGACGCAATTCGAAACTTGCGCGTGCCCGATGTTGAACAGAAGCTCGGCTATGTATTTGACGCCGTCCGAACAATACGTCGTGAACTTAACGGCGAGGTTCCCCTGATTGGTTTCGCAGGCAGCCCGTTCACCGTCGGTACCTATATGGTTGAGGGCGGCTCCAGCCGTGAGTTCCCGAATATCAAGGCGCTCGCCAAGGATGCTCCCGACATACTCGATCACTTGATGAACATCGTCGCCGAAACAACCATTGAGTATCTGAACGCCCAGATTGATGCTGGTGCACAAGCTGTGCAGATCTTTGATACCTGGGGAGCCGCCCTGGAAGCAGATGACTTTCGAAGGTTCTCAATGGCCAGCATGCAAAAAATCATCGACGGCCTGACCCGCGAAAAAGACGGTCGGAAAATCCCCGTTATCCTGTTCACAAAAGGGGCCGGCCCGCTACTAACAGACCTTGCGGAAACCGGCTGCGACGCACTGGGAGTCGATTGGACCACGGACCTGGCAACCGCCCGCAAATACGTCAATGACAAGGTCGCACTACAGGGCAACCTCGATCCAGCAACACTAAGAGAGTCGCCGGAAGTCATCCGCCAGGGAGTGGCGGACACCCTTGCAAGCTACGGC
>JAJFKQ010000210.1 GCA_021773155.1 Woeseiaceae bacterium
TTCAATGATCGTGCAGGCGTGGCCCTTGCGGCGCAAATGATAGGCGCAAGCCAGGCCGGCAACACCGCTGCCAACGATTGCCACTTTCTTGCCAGATTCGGCTTCTGCCGCTGGCAGTCCAAGTTTATGTTCCAGAGCGTAGTCGCCAATAAACTGCTCAACGGCATTGATACCTACATGGTCTTCAACTTCGTTGCGATTACACCCGTCCTCGCAGGGAGCGGGGCAGACTCGCCCCATGATTGCCGGGAAGGGGTTGGCATCAGTCACGCGACTAAACGCGTACTCCTGCCATGGCATATCACCCGGCGCTTTTTCAATGCCGCGTGCAATATTCAGCCAGCCGCGGATATCTTCGCCTGACGGGCAACTACCCTGACAGGGTGGAGTACGGTGGACATAGGTCGGACACTTGTGTGAAGCATCGGCCGTGAAAATCTCTTCTTGCCAGGGCCTGTGTGCATCATCGCCATCTTTGAAGCGGCGTTTTGTAAGCAGTTTATCGGTCATGTTCTCACTCGTTATTCGACTTTAGCGTTGTCGCCTGTCGTTTGGCCATCCAGAACGATAGCGTTTGATACCAGCTGGTGAACGCTGACGATGTTGTCCATATCAAAACCGTATTTCGGCATGACCTTGGAAAACTGTGATTTGCAGATGGCACAAATTGCAGCCATGTGCGTGACGCCGTGTTCGTCTACGACTTCCTTTAGCGCCTGCATTCGGGGCGCGGCACCCTTGGTACGGATTTCAAGCAGGTCGTCGGTCAACAAGCCGCCACCACCACCGCAACAAAAAGTGTTTTCGTTAATGGTATCGGCAGCCATATCGTAAAAATTGTTGCAGCAAGCTTTGATGATCGCCCGCGGTATCGTGAACTGACCGCCGGGGCTGTCGCCCATTCGCGAGCCACGCGCGACGTTGCAGGAGTCATGAAACGTCAACGTCATGTGATCGTTCCTGGACTTATCGAGTGTCAATTCGCCTTTTTCGATCAGGTCGTTGGTGAATTCGCAAATGTGTTGCGGAATAGGGTAGTTCTGGTCAAGAAAATCGAACGGCCCGGCCAGCGTGTTCATAAAGTTGTAAGCGACTCGCCAGGCGTGCCCACACTCGCCGAAAATAATACGTTTAACACCGAGGTCTTCGGCCGCCTTACGGATACGTTCCGCAATCTTTTGCATTTGCTCGTAAGAGCCAATGAACATTGCGAAATTCGCGGCTTCCGATGCGTAGGAACTCACCGTCCAGCTAACTCCCGCCTGGTGGAATACTTTCGCGTAGCCGATCAGTCCGTCGACGTGTGGTTCAGCAAAGAAATCGGCGCTGGGTGTTACCAGCAGAATGTCTGCGCCTTTTTGATTGACAGGCAGTCGTACGACGACACCTGTTTCTTCTTGAATATCTTCTTCCAAGCCCTCGAGCGTATCGATTAACGCAGGCTCAGGAAGTCCAAGGTTGTTGCCGATCTTGTGAACCTTGCCGATAATTTCGTTGCAGTATTTCTGTCCCTTGCCGATGTGGTCCATGATTTCGCGTGCTGCCATGGATACTTCCGCCGTATCGATACCATACGGGCAATAAACCGAACATCTTCGGCACTGCGAGCACTGATGGAAGTACGTGTACCAGTCGTCCAGTACTTCTTTGGTCAAGTCTTCCGCGCCTACCAGCCATGGGAAGTATTTGCCGGCGAACGTAAAATATCGACGATAGACTTTCCGCAACAGATCCTGACGCGCGACCGGCATGTTTTTCGGATCACCGGTGCCGAGAAAATAATGACACTTGTCAGTACACGCCCCGCACTTTACGCAACCGTCCATGTAAACCTGCAAGGCCCTGGATCTACTGAGCAGCTCGCCCAGTTTGTCGATGGCCTTCGTCTGCCAGTTATCGACCAGTTCCCCCGGAAAGCCGAGCGCTTCCTGGTGGTTGGGTGCCGCCGGAAATGGTGACGAATGATTCATCGCACCCCGATTGAGTGTCGGAATTTCGAGCGGAATCGTTATTTCCGGTGTGTCGAAATCAGCCATGGTCTATTTACCCGGAAGCTTGGTCTGCGGAACGAAATGTCGTTTTTCGCGAGGGTTATCTACCTGGTTCCGTCCGGGGCTAAAGAATACGCCAGGAGCGTGTAACAGCTTCGAGAACGGAAAAATGATCAGCAATATCAATACGAGTGCGAGGTGAACCAGCAACACCGGGTCTGCCGGAATCGGTTGCCAGTCGAAATAGAGCAAGCCAAGAATGAAAGCCTTCAGCGACAAAATGTCCGTGTGTGCGACGTACTTCATCATGAGGCCTGTCGCAGCAATTCCGATCAGCAGCAATAACATCAGGTGATCGGATGGCGAGGATATATAGCGTACTCGCTCGACCGTGAAACGGCGCACCCAGAGGCCAGCCAGACCCGCGGTCATCGCAAAACCGGCATACATGCCGAACGGTTGAACCCACCCAACCCAGAACCAGACCGGTTCAGTGAAGTAGCGAAGATGGCGCAAAAGAACCAATAACAATGCAGCGTGGAATATCCAGCCAAACAACCAGGTCCACTTGTTCGCCTTGAACAAGCTTTCGAAGAAGACGACTTCTTTTGCCATACGAACGACAACGCCCGCCTGGGTGACGGGCGCTGGCGTTGTCGGGATTTTCAATGGTGCAGGGGTACGCGCGTAGAGCCGGATTCTAAAGGCGAGCCCGACAGCGAATATCGCCACTGCAAAGTAGAAAAGTACTGCATAGACGGTGCCCAGTACCAAGACAATATCCCTTCCTAGATACAGCCAGTGGGTTTGGGCAAGCCGGCAATTTTGCACGCTTGCTTGGCCGGCCCATAGGGGAACAGCTCGTAGAGATACTTGCTATTGCCTTTGTCCGCACCGAGTTTTTTCTTGATCGCTTTGGTCAAGACTCGAACGGCTGGAGCGATCTGATATTCCTCGTAATAGTTACGCAGGAAGTTCACCACTTCCCAGGCATCGTCGCCCATCTCAATATTCTCTCCTTCAGCAATCAGGAGTGCGAGATCCGGGTTCCAGGCGCTGATATCAATGATATAGCCCTCTTCGTCGGCTTCTACAGTAGCGCCGTTACATTCATAAGCCATGGTTCTTTTATCTCCTATAACCAAGACTGGTTGGCATCGTGTTCAGCCACCAGATCAACAAAACCTTCGTAATCGACGACCGTAATGTCGTCGATTAACGGTGAATCACTCAAGCCCCGTGCTGCGACATCGGGGCCGAGAACATAAATCGACAAATCTCTCGTACGAGCGGCCACTCTATGCGCGTGCTCAGTATTCGCGACAGCCGCGTACACGCCGTCTTCTATCAGCAGGATAGAACTGCCCGATTGCGCGAGTCGGAGGCAGCTGTCCAGTGAGTTTTTCTCGAATGGCGATTTGTTGATTAAATGCAGCATGGTTTTCATGAGCCGAGCACGATATCTTGCTTTGCCATTATTTCACCGAGTTCTTTTGCAGCCAGAACTTCCACCGGTATCACAAGGTCATCGGCCGTTAGCCCGCGCGCTTCAAGGGATTCTTTTTCGACGTAAATTTTCTCAACGTCGTAGTCATCGAGCGCGCCGTATGTTTTTGAAAAGTTTTTTAAGCCGATATCGGTCGTATCCTGTCCCTTTTTTAGCTCGTACACACCATCGTCAACAAAGACAACGCTGACGTCCTGATCGAAAGCAGCAGCGACCAGGATCACTTCCAGACATTCGTGTGCGTATATCGTGCCATACGGTGCCCGGCGATTGACATACATAAATCGTTTGACGATTTCAGGTCCCGGCTCTTCAAATTCTTCCACTATGCTTCCTCAGTCTCCGAATACGACTAATCGATCAGCCTGGATACCGGCTTCCACAAGTTGGCCAAGGCCTGAAATCCGAAAGCCCTCTTTCACAATCTCATCCTTGATGCCACGGCGCAGCGCAGCAGCGACACACACGACGAGATCGATATCGTTTTCCTGGCCCAGTTCCGACCATAATGAAACCAGATTTCGGTCATCAGTTTGCGGCTCCGACAGCTTGTTCGCGTTATTTACGCCGTCTTTGTAAAAAAACACGCGATAAATCTCGTGCCCTTTCGCGAGCGCGGCAACCGTGAATCGATAGGCACTGTCTGACGCCTGATGCGTGAACGGGCCCTCGTTTATCAGGATTCCGATCTTCATCAGAAGTGAATATGTGCCGAGGCGTTCAGGGCGCTGCGTCCACCACGCCAGTCTTCAATCTGGTGCCTGGTGAAGGCGAGACCCGTCATTTCAAAGAAACGCGGCCAGCCGATTCGATCGATCCACTCACCCAGACGCTCCCATGCACGTGCGTCTTCCTTGTAAGCGAACAGGATGGTCTTCACGACCTCTGTCACTTCAGGCCAGCGTGGTGGATTGTTGGGCAGATTTGCGGCAACCAATTTGTGAAATGTCGGCTTCGTGCGGGCGTTTGAGTGCTTGCCGCCGACCCATATCGCCAGTTTGGTCGATTCCGGGCTGTTGATCTGCATTGGCGGGCAGGGTGGATAACAGGCGCCGCAGCAAATGCATTTCTTTTCGTCGACTTCGAGTGAAGGCTTGCCATTGACCATTGCTGGTCGAATAGCGGCGACCGGACAACGTGCGACAACGGCCGGGCGCTCGCAGACATTGGCTACCAGATCGTGATTGATCTTGGGTGGCTTTGTGTACTGTACGTTAATCGCGATATCACCCTGACCACCGCAATTGACCTGACAACACGAGGTTGTCATACGCACCCTGTTCGGCATTTCCTCATGCGTAAATTCGTAGTGCAACTCATCCATAAGCGATTTGACGACACCTGAGGCGTCTGTGCCGGGGATGTCACAATGCAGCCATCCCTGGGTATGTGAAATCATCGACATCGAGTTGCCAGTGCCGCCGACCGGGAATCCTGCCGCAGTCAGTTTTTCGATCAGCGGTGTCGTCTTCTCTTCGGCGGTAACCATGAATTCCGCATTGCTTCGCGTTGTAAAGCGAATGTGGCCATCGGCGAATTCGTCGGCGAGGTCGCACAGCGTGCGGATCGTGTATACGTCCATCTGACGTTGTGTGCCCGCGCGGACAGTCCAGATTTCGTCGCCACTCTTGGCCATGTGGTGCAGAACTCCGGGACGTGGTCTATCGTGCCAATCCCAGTTGCCGTAGTTCTCCCGTAGTGTCGGGTGCATGTACGGAAAGGGATCCGGAACGCCGTGCTCGTCCGGCCTGCGGGGGGTATCCGCCTGACTCATTTCATGCTCCTCAATTTATGCTGATTTACTGGCAGTGGCATTCTTGCGATCGTGCCATTTCTTGGCTTCTTCGTCCCAGTCATCCGTGCGCACATAAGAACTTGTACGCGGATGATTCACCATGTTGGGATCTACGTCGACCTCGATCGCTTCCAGGAAATTGGCAAGGCCTATGCGATCGATTGTCTCGCCGACGCGTTCATGCTCAAGCGCATTTTCGGCGAAGAAATCGACCACTGTCTCAGCCAGTTCGTTGAATTTCTCGAAATCTTCGTCGGTCTCGAGCTTCATGAATGGCACGATGACCGTGCCCATTGTGTCGCCGATTTTCAGTGAGCGTTTGCCACCCATCAGGATGGACACGCCACGATCTTTGCCCGGTGATAACGCTTTGGGCATGACGTTGATGCAATGCATGCAGCGCACGCAACTCTTGTTGTCGATATCCAGTGTATCGTCGTCATTCAGGCTGAGCGCGCGCGTCGGGCAGTTGGAAATCACGGTATCGATCATTTGTTTGCGACCGACTTTGGCCACGTGCTCTTTGATCTTCTCCTGGTCCACCTGCATGTCATCGCGCCAGGTACCGATTGTCGCGAAATCTGAACGATGGATGGCGTTCACACAGTCGTTCGGACAGCCGGAAAACTTGAACTTGAATTTGTAAGGCAGTGCTGGCCGGTGCATCTCGTCAAGCAGGCCATTTATCGTGCTGCGGTGTGCACGTACTTCGTCATAGCAGGATTGCTCGCAACGTGCGTGACCAACGCAACTCATCGAAGTTCGCAAAGCAGGACCGGCGCCACCCATGTCCAGACCGATCTCGTTCAGTGCGTCAAACGCAGGCTGTACTTTATCGGTCGTACAGCCCTGAAACATGATGTCACCGGACTGGCCGTGAAGCGCGATCAGGCCCGAACCGTGTTCTTCCCAGATATCGCACATGTTGCGCAACAATTCGGTTGAATAATGAAATGCGGGTGGCGGTTGTACACGCAATGTATGGAATTCTTTGGATTCCGGAAACTTGTCCGCAACCTCCGAGAATCGCGGGATAACGCCGCCTCCATAGCCGTAGACACTGACCGTGCCGCCTTTCCAGAATCCTGAGCGGGTCTCGTAAGAATGCTCAAGCTGGCCGACAAGGTCTGTCATCATTTTGGCGCTCGGCTTGTCACCATCGGTCGCCAGTCGCTTCAGGCCGGTTACGAAACTTGGCCATGGGCCATCTTCCAGCTGATTCAACAACGGAGTTTCGTGCTGTTTCTTCGCCATGGTTGTCCCCACCTCTCGTATATTCGAATTTTATGATATATGGTTTCGGTTCGCAGTTCCAGCAGCAGGTTTATTCACTCATGATTGAAGGAAAGACGGGGTCTGGAGCCCAATAATGTTTCAACTTAACACTGCCAGCTATCGGGAATGGCGTGCCGCAAAGCTCGCTTCATACCCCGACAGCGCCGCCGAACTGGTTACGGAAATAGGTGGATTGACCGATTTGAGCACTGACCAAAAAGGGGCAATCCTCTCCAGTTGTCGACGAGCAAACATGGCGATTTATACGTGCCGGGACGCGTCCGTGGATCGTCAGGTGATTCGAATATTTGCCGCCCAATTCGGGCTGAGGCGGTTAGATCATCACCTGTGTGCGAATGAAGATGGCGTTTCAGAATTGGCGGTCGCGTCTGAAGGCGTGCGGGGCGCCTATGTTCCTTATTCCAGCCGCAGCCTGAGCTGGCACACGGATGGCTACTACAATGTGGTATCCCGTCGCTTGCAGGCCGTACTGCTGCATTGTGCTCAGGATGCCGCTAAAGGAGGGCGAAATGCCGTGCTGGACCCGGAAATTGCCTATCTGCATCTGCGTGACACCAATCCCGACTACATTACGGCTTTCGAGCACCCGGAGTGTATGGAGATTCCTGCCAACAACGGCGCAGATGGAGAAATCCGGCCCGCGGTTTCCGGGCCGGTTTTTTGGTGCGACCCGACCAGCGGCGCGCTGCGAATGCGTTACAGTGCGCGCAAGAAGAATATTCGCTGGCGAAATGATGCCGCGACCACAGCGGCCCGGGAGTGCCTGTCCGAGTTGCTTGGCGATAAAGATGGTCCTGTTCTACGCTTTAAACTGCGGCCCGGACAGGGTTTGCTATCCAGCAATGTGTTGCACAACAGGACGGCATTCGAAGACACATCAGCCGCAAAGCGTTTGCTGTATCGTGCGCGCTTCTTCGACAGCATCACAGGTGGTGAGGAAAAATTATGAAGACAATTGAAGTCCACATCAGCGATATCATTATTCAACACCCTGAAATTAACTCGTTTGCCGAGCTGATGGATGCACTACGGGGTATCACGTCCGACGAAATGCTGTTTCTGGACTTTGACGTGAAACCAGACTTTCGGGATACGCCACGCGACTGGCAGTGGCAATTGGAAGGTGCTTTTGCCGGTGGCAAGCGGTGAGCGGCGAAATCGTTGAGGTGCTGACCAAAATCGACGCACCTTATGGCCGCAAAGTGGTGTTGGAGAGCATCGAGCATTCAGCCGGCATGCGTTTATTAAGGATTCGTATTCGTGAAGGCAGTCGATTCACGGTGCTGGACATAGATAAAGATACCGCATTGCTTTGGAGCGCGGCCATGACTGCCTGGGCAGGCGAACCGCTGCATTAACAGGGCTAAGGACTCGAAGTGGATCATTTACCGATATTTTTGGATGTAAGAGGTCAGCGTGCTTTGGTTGTCGGTGGCGGCACATTGGCGGCGCGTAAAGCGGACTTGCTAGCCCGAGCTGGTGCCGATTTGACTGTACTGGCGCCGGATATGAATGATGACCTGGCCCGCGTGGCGGCTGAGTTTGAGATAAATCACAAACAAGGCGACCTGAGTGCGGACGATGTCAATGGTTGCGTAATTGTATTCGGAGCATCCAACGACCACGCGATCAATCTGAAAGTGCATGAACTGGCTACTGCCGCAGGGATACTGGTCAATATTAGCGATACGACGGACCTTTGCGACTTCATCATGCCGGCGATCGTCGATCGTTCACCATTATTGATCTCGATTTCGAGTGGTGGTGCAACGCCGTTGTTGACGCGCATGCTGAAGGCGCGTTTCGAAACGACCATACCGGCAGCCTACGGGCGTCTGGCCGAATTTGCTGGCAGTTATCGCGATAGAGTAAAGGAGGCCATAACGAATATGGCCCGGCGTCGCCGATTCTGGGAAACCATGATTGCCGGACCTGTCGCCGAGCATCTGTTTTCAGGCCAGGAGGATGAGGCCACTGCGTTAATGGACAAGCTCCTCAAGGACGCCGCAGTTGAGGGCGACGAGGCGGCGGACGGTGAGGTCTACCTGGTAGGCACTGGGCCTGGTGACCCGGACTTGCTGACATTCCGAGCGCTACGATTGATGCAACAAGCCGACGTAGTCTTGTACGACCGGTTGATCGGTGACGGTATTCTCAATCTTGTACGCCGTGATGCCGATCGGATTTATGTGGGCAAGATGAAAGAAGACCACAGTGTTCCGCAGGAGGAGATCAGCGAAATGTTGACCCGGCTGGCTCGAGAGGGGAAGAGGGTGCTGCGGCTCAAGGGTGGTGATCCGTTCGTCTTCGGCCGCGGCGGTGAGGAAATCGCGACGCTGGCGGATAACGGCATCAATTTTCAGGTCATACCGGGCGTCACAGCCGCCAATGGATGCGCCACCTATGCCGGCATTCCCTTGACGCATCGCGATCACGCACAAGGTTACATCGTTGTGACCGGGCACGAAAAAGACGGTGAACTTGGTCTGGACTGGAAGAATTTGATTCAACCACGTCAGACTGTTGTCATTTATATGGGTCTGACATCTCTCGGCACGATTACAGACGGATTCTTGAGCCACGGCGCAGATCCGGAAACGCCGGCGGCTGTCATCGAAAACGGGACTCGTGTCGGGCAACGCGTGATTACCGGAACTCTGCGGTCGCTGCTCGGCAAGGCCACCGAAGCCGAGATCAAAAGCCCGGCCCTGATTATTATTGGCAGCGTTGTTACATTACGAGACAAACTTGCTTGGTTCGAACGCGGAGACAACGCATGAGCGATGCGCTGAAATATTTGATCAAGACTCGCCCGGAAGCCATGGGAGCCTATTTTTCGTTCTTGAAAGAGTCCGGCAAACACCTCGATCCCAAGACTCGCTCGCTAATTTCTGTGATTACAAAAGTCGATAGCCAGACAGAGCGCGGATTACGGCAATACCTGCCACGCGCCTTGCGTGACGGTGCTACACCCAACGAGGTTCTGGACGCTATCCTGATGGCTTTTCCGACACTGGGCCTCGCCAAGATAACCTGGGCGATAGACATCATGTTGGACATGGACATTCCCGAGTTTCGAGCGGAGCTGCTGGGAGTTGAGCCCGAGTGGCACGATTTGACCGGATGGGATGAGATCCGGGGAAAGGGCACGACGTACATCGAAAACTGCGATGGCAGGAGCGTCTTCGTCTATAGTTCCGGCGATGAGCACGTGGTGTACGACAGCCGTTGTCCGCATCAAGTAACGAATATCCCGCACCTGGCGTTATCCGGGACCCGGCTGACGTGTCCAAAACACCTATGGGTTTTTGATGTGGCAACAGGTGAATGTATCGAGAAGGGTAGCCGCGGTTTGAACCAGTTTGAAAGCAGGGTTGAAGACGGCCGATTACAGGCTCACTGGTAACTCTAGGGAAGCTCTGATCAATTACGCCGAACTTTAGCTTTCAGATTTGGCGTTACTGCAAAACACCTCGTGCAACGTGGCCATGATCTTGACGGCCTGATCGCCGGACAACGAATAGAAAATTGACTGGGCGTGCTTTCTGGAATCGACGATGTTTTCGCGTCTCAGGATCGCGAGATGTTGTGACACTGCCGACTGTCCGACGCCCAGCAAGCCTTGCAGTTCGCCAACTGTTTTCTCGCCCTCAGAGAGTTGGCACAAGATCATCAGACGCCACTTGTTAGACATTGCTTTCAGGAGTTCACAGGCGTTGGTCGCCATATCGTGTAACTCAGCTAACCGTCGAAAGTCATCTGTGTCGATTGTAGTTTCCAATTCATTCATAGAGTTAGCGCTTTTTATTCGTGTGAATTCGATGGTTCAAAATGCGTGTATAGGCTTATTCTATCGTTTATGCAGTCCATTGTAATATTATGATACGCTAATGTTCTTTTGCGGGCCGAACCCCCTAACTCAAGAGGTGTAATCCGATGTCCAGTGAAGCTCAAGT
>JAJFKQ010000022.1 GCA_021773155.1 Woeseiaceae bacterium
ATTCGAATCGATCATTGCCCGAATATCATCAGTGCTAACGAGGTCGATCTTGCTCACTTCGTGCGACGTTCTAAAGCCGTCGAAGAAGTGTGCGAACGGTACACGTGTTTCCAGCGTGCTCGCATGCGTGATAAGCGCAAGGTCCTGCGCTGCCTGTACTGAAGATGACGCGAGCAACCCGAAACCCGTGGTGCGAGCGGCCATTACGTCCTGATGGTCACCGAAAATGGATAACGCTTGCGCCGCGAGTGACCGCGAAGCGACGTGAAACACAGCCGAGGTTAATTCGCCTGCGATCTTGTACATGTTCGGCAGCATCAACATCAGGCCTTGCGATGCCGTGAATGTTGTCGTCATTGCCCCCGTCTGCAAGGCGCCGTGAGCAGTGCCTGCAGCACCACCTTCGCTTTGCATCTCGATGATATCCGGAACCTGCCCCCAGAGATTTTTCTTTCCAGCAGCAGCCCAGACGTCTGCATACTCTGCCATCGGTGACGACGGCGTGATCGGATAAATCGAGCAAACTTCGCTAACGGCGTACGCGACTCGCGCTACCGCTTCGTTTCCTTCGAGCGCACGTTTTTCCGTCACGACTGCTGTTCCTTGATGCCAGGCTCATCCGCCATTTCAATGGCATGACACGGGCACTGTTCGAAACACACAGCACATCCTGTGCACTTATCGAAGTCGAACTTGTAGCGATTGCCCGGACCGAGTTTAATAATCGCATCCTCCGGGCACGCCCCATAGCAGCCATCGCATTCGAAGCAATTGCCGCAGGACAAACAGCGCCCTGCCTCAAACCGTGCTTCAGGCTCCGAGAGGTTTTGCAGAATTTCCTCGAAATCCTCGCCACGACGGTCAACAGGAATACGATCCTGTTCAACCTGCGGCGCGGCAGTGCGATACCACAACTGCAACTTCTCGTGAGATATCAACGCGCCCCGTGGAGCGCCCTTGTATGTCCCGTCAGCTAACCACGCATCAATATGACGTGCAGCTTGCTTGCCATGACCCACGGCAATGGTCACAGATCGGTCGCTCGGTACCATATCGCCACCGGCGAATATGCCTTCATGACCGGTCATCATGTTCTCGCCTACAATGACAGTGTGATCACTCTGAAATTCGATACCCGGAACGGACGCAAGAAACGCAGTATCTGTATCCTGGCCGACGGCAAGTATTAGAGAGTCCGCCTCCAGTTCTTCGAATTCTCCGGTTGGTTGCGGACGTCCGTTCTCATCGAGTTCCATAACCTCAACCTTGAACGTCGAACGATCGATTTCCTTGATCGTCCGCAGCCAGTTGATCTTGATGCCCTCCTCCATCGCCTCGTCTGCTTCAAAGTCGTGGGCGGGCATACTGCCGCGATCGCGACGATAAATTATCATCGCTTCAGTCGCTCCGAGACGCTTCGCCGTTCGCGCGGCGTCCATCGCCGTGTTACCACCACCGTATATTGCGACACGTCGGCCGAGCTTGGGTGCCCCTCCCTCTTTTGCCTGGCTCAGGAAACTCACGGCATCCAGAATCTTGCCGGCATCACGATTGGGGATATCGATCTTCTTGCTGATGTGAGCACCCACGGCGACGAATGCTGCGTCGAAGTTGCCCGCTTCCTTTTCCGCCAGGAGATCGTCGACGCGATGATTCAACGTAATTTTCACGCCAATATTTCCTATGCGTTTAATTTCGGCCTGCAATTCGCCACGAGGCATTCGGTACGCCGGGATTCCGAAATGAATCATGCCACCTGCAACCGGGCCCGCTTCCCGAATTTCCACCTCGTGTCCCATGAGGACAAGCTGGTATGCGGCAGACAAGCCACTCGGCCCTGCACCGACGATTAGAATTTTCTTGCCGGTACTTGTAGTGGGTTTCTCAAATTGCCAGTCCTGATCCAGCGCCGTGTCGCCGAGAAAACGCTCGACGGCGTGAATACTGACAGGACTATCGGTGAAAGCACGATTGCAAACA
This sequence comes from Woeseiaceae bacterium, assembly GCA_021773155.1. Lineage (GTDB taxonomy): Bacteria > Pseudomonadota > Gammaproteobacteria > Steroidobacterales > Woeseiaceae > UBA1847. The sequence goes on from JAJFKQ010000022.1 coordinate 1,981, forward strand.
TCCTCGCACGGGTGGTAGCAAACCCGGCCGTGAATCGACGGCATCGGGTTATTGCGGACCAGCTCGCGCCACGCTGCTTCGTAGTCGCCAGACTGTGCCAGCGCCAACCAGGCCTGAATGTTCTCACCAGCCGGGCAAGCATCGTTACACGGTGGCAAAAAGTCCACATAAACGGGGCGCCGTGTGCGCAAAGCACCGGTGCCGCGAGCGTGGCCCGTGAGATCCGCACTTTTTGTAAGGTCATCTGAAGTCATAATTTCAACGCAATCATAGGAATGGAGGGGCGTAACGGCATCAGGAGTATTACTGATGTAAAGCAGCTCCGCAGTAGTTTTACTTATCGTCTGCAGAAGCTTCGATCGATATTGTGTTCCGCATGAAGACAATTATCGAACCATTTCGAATCAAGATGGTAGAGCCGATCAAGCTCACGACGCGTAGCGAGCGTGAGGAGCTGATCCGTGCGGCCCATTTCAACCCGTTCCTGCTGCGTGCAGAGGACGTCATTATAGACTTGCTGACCGATTCCGGCACCAGTGCAATGTCATCCGAGGCGTGGGCCGCGATGATGCGTGGCGATGAATCCTATGCCGGCGCCAGAAGCTGGTATCGCTTCCGCGACACGGTGCAGGATATATTCGGCTTTGAGCAGGTCATCCCAACGCACCAAGGGCGTGCTGCAGAACACATCCTGTTCGGAATGCTGGTCAAACCGGACTCGATCGTTCCGAATAACACCCATTTTGATACGACCCGAGCGAACATCGAATTCGTAGGCGGCAAACCGGTAGACCTGCCCTGCCGGGAATCAGACGATATAGATTCAGACGAACCGTTCAAGGGCAACATGGACATCGCCGCACTGGAGCAGCTCGTCGAGGAAAAAGGCCCCGAGCGAATCCCGGTAATCATGGTAACGGTAACTAACAACTCCGCCGGTGGCCAACCCGTATCAATGGCCAATATCCGTGAAGTCAGCCGCATCGCACGCAGTGCCGGCATACCCTTTTATATAGACGCCTGCCGATTCGCTGAAAATGCGTTTTTCATCAAGCGCAATGAACCCGGTTACGAGAACACGCCGACCGTTGATATTGCCCGCGAGATGTTCAGCTACGCTGATGGCTGCACGATGTCCGCGAAAAAGGATGCGTTCGCTAATATTGGCGGTTTCCTCTGCAGCAATGACGCCGAGCTTGCACAGCAGGAACGCAACATTCTGATTCTGTCTGAAGGCTTCCCAACCTACGGCGGCATGGCAGGACGCGATCTTGAAGCAATCGCCGTGGGCTTACGCGAAGTACTGGATGAACATTATCTGGACTATCGGCTGCTCTCGACTCGCTATGTCGTCGAACGTCTGGTCGGCGCCGGTATCCCCGTCGTAACGCCAGCCGGTGGCCACGCCGTTTACCTGGACGCGCGGCGGTTTTTGCCACACATCGCACCCCTTGAGTACCCGGGCCAGTCATTGTCGGTTGAGCTGTACATCGAAGCTGGAATTCGTTCCGTCGAAATCGGTACCGTCATGTTCGGATTTGACCCGCGCAGCGGTGAGGAAAAACCCGCTCACCTCGATTTGGTCCGGCTGGCCATCCCACGTCGCGTCTATACACAAAGCCACATGGACTATGTACTGGAAGCGATCAGTCTGGTTTGGCAACGGCGCAGAGATGTCCGCGGAATGAAGATAGTGAAAGCGCCAAAATTTCTGCGACACTTCACAGCGGAGTTCGAACAAATCTGATCGAATCAGTAACCCTCACTGTGCCGGTATCTTCGTCGCTTGCCAGGCTACAACTTGCCAGACACCGTCGCGCCTCAGGTAGGTGCCCGTGTTGAAGTAGTACAGCACATCGGCATCCGTTGACTTATCCGTAGGTGTGCCTACGAGTTTGAATGCCACAATCGCGGTGTTGCCGTAGAGTCGAATATCGATATCTTCGCCGGAATAGACCATAGGCGGCGCGCTGTCAGAGGAATCATCCGCTGTATCCGGACTATCAAAGCCAGCCATGATGTCGGCTTTCCCGAAGCGCAGCCCCGCGGACGAGGTGTACACAAGATCCTCTGCCCAGAAGGAGGCATGCGCCGCTTCCTCGCTGGAGGCCGCCAGAAATTCCTGCAGCATGACCGTAAGTTCCTCAGTGTCGGATGCGAACGCTTGTCCGGCACAAAGGATGACGACATATCCCAGGGTTGCAAGTCGAGCCATGATCTTCATATCCACTCCTTCGTTTTCAAGTATTCTAGGGAAGCTTTGATCAATTCAGTGAATCTCTGGCCTACGGCCTGCCCGGCAATCAAGGCGCGCTTTTGCAGGCATAACGGGTTACGTCAAGGAAGCGCAACGCGGAGTGCCGGGCAGGCCGTAGGCCCCGAAGGGCACCGCCTGAAGCGCACATCTGCGGTGTTGTGCTTCTTGCCAAGGACCGGGCCATTGGCGGCGAAACACGCCTTGCATCTGTGCGCTTCAGGCGGCGCAGAGATACACTGAATTGATCAAAGCTTCCCTAGACGTCAATGGCCGACA
>JAJFKQ010000211.1 GCA_021773155.1 Woeseiaceae bacterium
TTCGATATTGATAAAACCTAACCAAATCGGTACCTTAAGCGAAACTCTTGATGCGATTACTATGGCTGATGGCGCAGGGTTTAGCGCGGTAATCTCGCACCGCTCGGGGGAGACCTCGGACAGTACGATTGCCGACATCGCGGTAGGCACGACGGCGACACAAATCAAGACCGGTTCCCTGTCCCGGTCTGATCGCATCGCCAAGTACAACCAGCTACTGCGGATAGAAGAGGAATTGGGTGCAGATGCAGGGTATGCGGCCCGCGAGGCGTTTTCGGTCAAAGCTGACTAGTTAACGTTTCTGATCACTGATTTGGGGTAGGTGTTTGTTCAGTTCACGCACGTTGTTGGTGATACTCGTGATTGTCGGGCTCGGCTTGCAGGCCGAACTCTGGTTTTCCGACGACGGCTATCGAAAGACCCTGAAACTCCGCACAGCGGTTGCAGAGCAGCTTGCCCTCAATGACGCACTACGTGAACGCAATGCCGCGCTCGATGCCGAGGTGATCAATCTCAAGCAAGGTGTGGATGCCGCTGAAGAACGCGCACGCACCGACCTCGGCATGATTGGACAGCGCGAAACGTTTTATCAGGTAGTGCCTGTCGCCAACACGACCAGGTAACAGAATCCCCCATGTCTATGCCTGACTGGACCCGCGCGTACGGAGAGCCGCTATTTTCGGCGACCATCCGAGCAACTCCTGCTGACTTCGATGTTACCGAAAAACTCGGTTTCGAGCTCTCTGGAGACGGCGAGCACGATTACCTGTACGTCGAGAAAACCGGCACCAACACAGAGTGGCTGGCCCGGCAACTGGCCGCCTTTGCGGACGTGCCTGCGAAGGATGTTGGTTATTCGGGGCTGAAGGACCGAAATGCGGTTACTCGACAATGGTTCAGCGTACCGCGCTGGAATCAGCCCGATTGGGCAGCCTTCGATATCGACGGTGTCAGCATTCTCGAAGTGAATCGCAATGCCCGGAAATTGCGCCGCGGAGCACATCGCAGCAACCACTTTCGAATCATCCTGCGTGGCCCAACAAAGGGCTCTGACCCCTTTGTTGATGAGCGACTGCACAGGATCAGGGAAGAGGGCGTGCCCAATTACTTTGGTCCACAGCGATTCGGCCGTGGCGGCGCCAATGTCGATCTGGCAGACAGTTGGGCCGCGGGCAAGAGACTGCCGCGCCACAAACGCAGTATCGCGATATCAAGTGCGCGTTCCTTCATATTCAACGAGCTGCTGGCCGCTCGCGTACTCGACAAATCCTGGAATCAACTCATCGCCGGGGACGTGGCCAACCTGGACGGGACTGGCAGCGTATTTGATGTCGAAGCGGTGGATGATGAATTACGAGGACGTTGCGCTGCACTTGATATACATCCGACAGCGTTATTATGGGGTGATGGATCCGCCGAGGAAGCCACTCCACCGGGACACGAAGACTGGCTGCGAGCGCTCAGCAAGGCAAGAGTGAAACCTGCGCGCAGAAGTCTGAGGCTAAAAGTTATCGAGTTGCAATGGCAGCTCGACGACGAAGCATTGACACTCACATTTGGATTGACTCGCGGTGCCTTCGCGACATCGGTCTTGCGTGAGGTCGCCGACTTGGCTATTCCAAATCAGGCAATTTGACGACAACTTCCTTGCCACCGTACCCATGTTCCAGATCGTGCGCCCGTACCACGACCTCAATTAAGTCACTGGGGACTCTCACGTTTGCCAATGATCTCGTAAACGGCTGTTCATTAACATGTGGATGTGCAAGTTCGCGAGTAGCCAGTAATTCGCCGTCCGGAGATAACACTTCCCATCTGTTGGCGTAGTGTTTCCAGCCTTCGTCGCCGTGTTTCAAGGTAACATCGAATCGACAGATCGCATCGACATTGCATGAAACGTCCACATCCAGAACGTCCGCGTCGCCAGCGAGGGCGGGCAGACAGGCTGTAAGCAGCAGCACCAATCCAGGGGATCTATTCATTTCACGATGATTCCATCGTCTTCATTCACGCCGAGACTAGTTGTTCTGTGCTCCCTGATCAATCCATGCCTGGATCATTTCGATCTGGTGTTCCGACAATGGAGTTCCGCGACCTTCGGCCAGCGCGTTGTCGTGGTGAGGCGGCATATGGATTTCGGGGCTGGTCTTGCTCGCGATAACCAGGTACAGCGTGCTGGAAATGCTGCTATTCGCTATGACGACAGGACCAAAGTTGGTCCCCTTCATGACGCTTTCATAGTCGCCCAGGCTAAAGCCGCTCGACGCATATCCTTCAGCGGATTTATCGTGACACTCAATACAGCTGGCCAGAAAGATCGGCTGGACATCATCGGCAAAACTAATTTGACGCTCGCAGCCGGAAAGCACGATACAAAAAGCGACAAAACCGAATTTCGAGAATTGTTTAGAAGCCATTGGCCAGTCCTCCTGTCATCATAAAACGATAGGCCTGCCGAAATTCCGAAGCAATCGTGGCTTTCCGCAGATTCGACTCGAAAGGAAAGTGGCCATAAGAGGCCAGCAACCGACCGTGCTTGTTAGGTATTTCTCCGCATTGCACAAAACCGCCGAAACACTGCATATGAATCAATGGGCCTACATGCAGGGCCTATAAGCAAAGCGTGGTCTGCTGTGAATTTTGAACTGTGCGACAAGCGTGGATTCGATGCAGACGAAATTGGTCGTCGTCTGAGCTTGCTGGGTCTTGATGCCCCAGAATCAGCGGCACACGGCGTGGAGCTACAAAACACCGTAATCAGGCCGAATGTCGACGCTATCGTTGACAGTTTTTCTGATTCGTTATCCAGGCTCGATGATTTCGACAACATCGTCGGCGATCAGTCCAACATCACACGACTCAAAGAAACTCAGCGGCGCTACCTGTTGAGCCTGGCCGTGGATTTTGACAAACGCCAGTATTTTGAAGAGCGGCTCCGGATTGGCTCTGTTCATCAGCGTATTGGTGTACGGCAGAGTCTGTACCAGTGCTCGATGCAAGTGCTCCAGTATTTGCTGATCCAGCATATCCCGCAGCAGGTACGGCGCGATCATTTTGCATTCGAGGAGATGATCCAGTTCATATTGAAATTTACTGCACTTGATATGTCGCTTGCCGTTGAAAGCTACTGCGCCTCCAGGGTTCTGGACCTTGAGGAATCACTTCACATTGCAGATGGAGAAAGAGAGTCCTTGCACCATCTGGCTGTCACCGACTGGTTGACGAATCTGCACAACCACTCTTATTCCAGGTACTTGCTGGGCGAAGCTCTAGATCGCGCGAAAGCCAAAAATTTGGCGTTGTGCGTGATTATGGCGGATTTGGATCATTTCAAGGACATCAACGATACGCATGGTCACCTGGCCGGTGACCGGGTACTGCAGATCGTGGCAGCACGTATGATTTCAGGCGCTCGCAATGGTGATGAAATTTGTCGTTACGGTGGCGAAGAATTTCTGTTCATTCTTCAGAACACGGAAATTGAGGAAGGAAGGGAGGTCGCGGAGCGGGTGCGCGCACGTATCGGCAGCAATGCAGTTCATGCCAGAAATGAGGAAATAAGAATAAGCCTGAGTCTTGGCGTCGCCCAGGCGCGGGAAGACGATAGCGTGGATACGCTGATTGACCGCGCTGATGCCGCGCTATATGCCGCCAAGCTGGCGGGACGCGATTGTGTCCGTCTTGAGGAACACCAATAAGGGGTCGCGACCTGACTAATCGCGCTGCAGCAAGACGTATATAGCACCTGTTCCCCCATCAACCTGTCGCGTCGAAACGAACGCGATCACATTGCTCCATCGTCTAAGCCAGGAATTGACGGCGCTTTTTAGCACTGGCCCGCGTTCGCCTGAGCCAAGTCCCTTGCCATGCACCACTCGAACACAGAGTCGATCCTGCTCCGCGTTGTACTGAATGAAATCTCGCAGCCGGGGCCTGGCTTCTGCGAGCGTCATCCCGTGCAGATCGATCTCCGCCTGCACGCTGTATCCACCGCGAGTGAGTTTGCGCATAATACGACGACCGACATGTTGTCGATGGAAGCGCAGGGCGCCGCCAGAATGATGCTCTATCGTGTCGATATCGTCTTCAAGGCTCTCGGACAGCACAGCGGATTCGTCGGCACGCCCGAATCTCGCCCTGGGTCTGGGTTTTGGTTTTTCCACCGGCATGCGATCGTCCGCCCTGAGTGGCTTTGCGCCAGACATTGCTTCTCGAAACGCTTCTTTATCTTCGTCGGTCACAGTTGTGTCTTCGAGGCTATGGTGCGCGGTGAACATTGAGTATAGTGAGCGCGTTCTTATATCACGAGTTTAACCGTCCAACACAAAATGAAAATCCTCGTAAGTAACGACGACGGCTACCTCGCCACTGGCATAAACGTTCTGACAGCGGCGCTTGAGAAGGTCGCGGAAGTAGTGGTCGTTGCTCCGGACCGCAATCGTTCGGCCGCCAGTAATTCGCTGACGCTGAAGGTGCCGTTACGAGTTTCGGAAGTTGCTCCCAATCGTTACAAGGTCGACGGCACGCCGTCGGATTGTGTGCACCTGGCGGTCACGGGGTTCCTGGATTATGAACCCGATCTCGTTGTGTCAGGAATCAACCATGGCGCCAATCTGGGTGACGATGTCATTTACTCCGGCACGGTCGCGGCCGCGATGGAAGGGCGCTTTCTCGGATTACCGACGATCGCAGTGTCACTGGTCGGCAATGATTTGCAGCATTTCGAGACGGCAGCCGCCGTTGCGAGAGAGCTCGTGCAAAAAATTGGACGGGCACCGCTGGCGTCCGATGTGGTGCTCAACCTCAATGTGCCTGATATCGCGTTAAGTGAGCTCAAGGGGGTACAGGCGACGCGGCTCGGGTTTCGCCACAAGTCCGAGCAGATGCTGAAAGACACAGACCCCTACGGTCGGCCGATTTGCTGGATTGGCCCGGCTGGCGAGGGCCAGGATGCCGGAGAGGGCACAGATTTCTTTGCCGTTCGGCAGGGATTTGCGTCCGTCACGCCGCTAAAGGTCGATTTGACGAGGTACACCGCCATCGATGATCTGTCTGATTGGCTGGGGAAAAACTGAGTGTCTACCTCCGCATCACGGCAAGGCATAGGCATGACCTCGGCGAGGACTCGCGACCGCCTGGTCCAGCGCCTGATTGATCAGGGCATCAGGTCTGAAGAAGTGCTGAACCAGATCAGAAACGTGCCGCGCCATCTGTTTGTCGATGAAGCATTGGCCAGCCGGGCCTATGAGGACACAGCATTGCCCATCGGGCTGGGACAAACAATCAGCCAGCCGTTCATCGTCGCGCGTATGACCGAAGCGCTACTCGCTGGCTTTGAAGGCGAGAAGGTACTGGAAATCGGCACTGGTTGCGGCTACCAGACGGCAGTTCTTGCGCCATTGGTAAAGAAGATATACACGGTGGAGCGCATTCCTGAGCTTCTGAAGAAGACACGCCAGCGGTTGCGCGATCTTGATATTTATAACGTGCAGTTTCGACCCGGCGACGGCTGGGAGGGGTGGCCGAAATACGGCCCCTACGACGGCATCATCGTCACAGCCGCAGCACCATCGATGCCGAAGAAACTGCTGCAACAGCTTGCGCCGGGTGGGCGACTGATTATCCCGGTGGGTCCCAAAGGTTGCCAGGATCTGGTGATGGTGGTTAACCACCCGGATCGCTTCGAGCAAGTGTCGCTGGGGCCAGTCAGCTTTGTTCCTCTTGTACAAGGTAAATAAATTATAAATATCAATAATATAGGTCTATTAGTTAAAGTAAAAAAATACTTCATATCACGAGAGAGTCGAGTGATATGAAGCTATTCGAGCCCATTTACGAACGCGTTTTGCGCTGGTCGCGGCACCGCCACGCGGAGCGCTATCTGGGCGCGATGAGTTTTGCCGAATCGTCATTTTTCCCGATTCCCGTCGATGTCATGCTGGCGCCGATGGTTCTCGCTGCGCGCGATCGATGGGTACGGCTGGCGACGATAGCGACCCTGTTTTCTGTGTTGGGTGGATTGGCTGGTTATGGCATTGGCTACGGCCTGTTCGACATCATCGAACCGTGGCTCCGCGAGTCGCACTACTGGGATGCCTATCAAACCAGCCGCAACTGGTTCGATGAATATGGCGTCCTGGTCGTCTTCGTTGCCGGCTTCTCACCAATTCCTTACAAGGTCTTCACGATTGCGGCCGGAGTCGCGGTGCTCAACCTGCCGGGCTTCCTGATCGCGTCGCTGATCGGTCGAGCCGGGCGGTTCTTTCTGGTTGCCGGGCTGGTCCGGGCCGGCGGGCAAAGCTTCGAAGACGGGCTGTCGAAACACGTTGAGCGTGTTGGCTGGGCCGTCGTTGTCATTTCCGCAGCGGCGGTTGCATGGTTGATGATGCGAGGACAATGACGCCACGCTTGTTCACAGCGCTGTTTTTGCTGCTGTTTATCGCTGCCTGCGGTACGCACTCGTCCTGGCAGGACAACCCGCAAACCCACATTGTGCGCAAGGGCGAAACACTGTTTTCGATTGCCTGGCGTTATGGCAGGAGTACGCAGAATATTGCGCGCTGGAACCGTTTGGGTGACGGCTCCCTGATTTACCCGGGCCAGGTACTCAAGCTTAACGGTCCCGCGACATCGAGCCGTCGTTCAAGCCCCTCCGCGACCGCACCGCGTCGTGAATCCAGGCCATTGCCATCGATACCGTCGCAACCTTCTCCGAACTGGGCCTGGCCCACCAAAGGTCGTATCAACGTTAATTTTGGCGCAAAACCCGGTACCGGCACTGGCGTTTTGATCAACGGCAAGGCCGGGCAGCCCATTTACGCCGCGGCGTCCGGTCGAGTGGTCTATGCGGGCAGTGGACTGATCGGTTATGGCCAGCTTATTATCCTCAAACACAACGACACCTACCTAAGTGCCTACGGGTACAACGCGTCGCTGCTGGTCAAAGAAGGCGATCAAATAAAAAATGGCCAGAAGATAGCGACCATGGGTGAGGGGCCGGAACGCAAGCCGCGACTGCATTTTGAGATCAGACGCAATGGCAAGCCGGTTAACCCGCGACAATTCTTGTCAGCGAGATAATTCGATAAGCTGCTGAGCCTTGGTGTCCTTGCAGTCCTCTTTGCGCAAGAGGGGTACAAGAAGTGGGACAACTGCTCGACCCTACACGGCAATACCTTGACGAGATTGGTATCTCGCCGCTCCTGAGTGCGGACGAAGAAAAGTATTACGCGCGGCTTGCGCGAAGTGGTGATGAACCGGCGCGACAGCGCATGATCGAAAGCAATCTTCGGCTCGTTGTCAAGATTTCCCGTCGTTATCTCAACCGCGGATTGCCGTTGCTCGATCTGATCGAAGAGGGGAACCTCGGCTTAATTCACGCCGTCAAGAAATTCGATCCTGAGAGAGGGTTTCGTTTTTCAACCTATGCGACGTGGTGGATTCGCCAGACGATAGAGCGAGCCATTATGAATCAGTCGCGTACCGTACGGTTGCCGATTCACATCATCAAAGACATCAATACCTGCCTGCGTGCAGCGCGTCACCTGCGCCAGGAAGGCGAAAACACGCCAACAACTGCTGAAATCGCAAATTACCTGCATCGCGAGGTGGCTGACGTGGAGCGGCTTACGGGTCTGCATCAGCGAGTTACTTTGCGCGCCGGGCCAGCTAATAAAGACGGCAGCACCCCTGTTGATCTGTTACGTGCAGAACGCGACGCGGAGCCTTCACGCTGTGCGCAAAAGGAGGCGATGAACAACATCGTCGATCACTGGGTCTGTGAGCTCAATGAAAAGCAACGGGCCGTTGTTGAGCGACGGTTTGGTTTGCACGGTTATCGAAGAGCGACTCTGGAACAAATCGGACATGAAATCGGTGTGACCCGCGAACGCGTTCGTCAGATTCAGCTCGACGCCTTGAAGAACCTGCGCACGATGATGGAAAACGACGGCATATCGAGTGACACGATTCTTGACTAGGTTCTTACAAGGGATACAAAACGGCGGCAACCCGCCGGCCTTCACCAGCCAGTACGTTGAATGTCCTTGCGGCTGCGGCCGTGTCCATTAGTTCAAAGCCCACGCCGAGACGAGCGAAAGCGAACATGAGTTCCCGCGGCGGAAACGCACTTCTTACGCCAGTGCCGACGATGACAAGCTCCGGACCGTGTTCAAGCAAAGCAGAAAAATTATCTACCGTCAGGTCAGTCAGCGGTACTGACTGCCACGAGTCGATGTATTCCTCCGGCGTCAATGCGATTGTTTCTGACCAAAAACGGTCGTTGACGCAAATTCCTTCGGCACTGACGCTGCGGATCGTGAGCGTTGTGGACAATTCTCTTGTGAATTTCAAACGCGCATCCCTTACCATCTGCGTCCATAAGTGAACGCATCATATGATAAAAATGCCGCAGTCGTCGTGCTGCCACCCGTTGCCAACGGCCGATTGCAGGACCGCACGCTAAGGGCGTGGCTGGCGCAGTCTGATTTGACGCAGGAGACCGGCCCGAAGGAACGGCTTGCGCGGATCATTCAGGAAACCGGGCTGCCTTATCCGGAACAGGGTCTTGCTGCCTTGCGGCTGTGGGGACAAATTGGCGACCGGCCGACCAAATGGATCGCCGCTGTCGATCCTGTGTATCTGGAACCGAGGCTTGATCATCTGTGTTTGCATGAACTGCGCTGCGCTGGCGTGGAGTCCAGCCAGATGCGTTCCTTAACCAATCATCTGCAAGCGACTATTGCCACTGGCAGCGAGTACGGATTTTTGCGCCTGGGCTCGTACGGATACTTAAGTTCCAGGAGTCCTGTCGCGACCGCGACGATGCCCGCCTATGTCGTGGATCAGCAGCGGCCCGATGATTTCCTTCCTTCTGGTGACGATACTGCGGCGCATCGCAATTTGCTCAGTGAAATCGAGATGGCGTTGCACGAACATGAAGTCAATCAGACGCGCGAAGCGAACGGGCAGCAACCGGTCAACTCCTTGTGGTTATGGGGCGGCGGTACCGCGCCTGAACAGATCGCGCGGACTCAACCGCCATTATTTTCAGACGACGCATTGCTAACGGGCTATTGGTATTCGGGCAAGGGTGTCACGGAGCCCTGGCCTGGCAGCATTGCTGGGTGTATCGATCAGTCGATCGCAGGCTTTGTCGCTGAGACGCCGGAGTTTCATGACAACGCTGAGCTCCTGGAGAGCTGTTTGACCGAACTTCGTGAGGCGCTACGCTCCGGGCGTCTTAGCAGTCTGACATTGCTGTTCCGTGATGGCGTTCGCGCTCACGTACGACGATCTCACGGGCTGCGCGTGTGGCGACGCAGTTCGCACCTGTTAGAAGCAGCGCGCGACAAATGAGAGCAACAAGACCCGTCGTAAGCCGGCCAACGCCGCCGCAATCGGCCATCGAAGGACTTGGCGATATTGACCCGTTGCATGCGCGACTGTTCGCGATGCGCGGATTAACGACGGTGGACGAACTGAATTACGGACTCGCGCACCTGGCACCTGTAAGTGCGCTCGAAAATATCGACGCTGCGGCGAGCCTGGTTATCAGTAAGCGTGACGAACGCATCATTGTTGTCGGCGATTTCGATGTTGACGGTGCCACGAGTACTGCACTCGTATTGCGGTGTCTGCGCGAATTCGGCTTCAAGGATGTCGAATACCTGGTACCGAATCGTTTTGAGTACGGTTATGGTTTGACGCCGAAGATTGTCGATGTCGCGGCGAAGCGATCGCCACAGCTACTGATCACTGTCGATAACGGAGTTTCCAGTATCGACGGCGTCGCAAGAGCGAACGAGCTGCAAATTCCTGTGCTGGTCACCGACCATCATTTGCCGGGCGATGAATTGCCTGATGCGGCAGTCATTGTAAATCCGAATCTCAAGGGCAGTATTTTTCCGAGTCGCAATCTCGCCGGTGTCGGCGTTGCTTTTTATCTGATGGCCAGAATCGGGCGCTTGCTCGAAAGGCAGGGGCAGGTTGGTGCAGCCAGGATTCCGGCGCGTTACCTGGATCTTGTGGCACTCGGTACGGTCGCTGATGTTGTACCGCTGGATCACAATAACCGAGTGTTAGTGCAGCAAGGTTTGACGCGTATGCGCGCGGGTCATGCTGTGCCCGGGATAAAAGCGCTGTTGCAGCAATCAGGTCGGTCTGTGGCGCGCTGCGTTAGTACCGATCTCGGATTTGCGGTTGGCCCGCGCATCAATGCAGCCGGCCGGCTTGAAGATATCTCTATCGGTATTGAGTGCCTGTTGACCGACAGTGCCGAGACGGCGAGCGAGTACGCCCGCATTCTGGATCAGATCAACAGCGAGCGCCGGGATATAGAAGCGACGATGCGTGAGCAGGCCTTCAAGTACGTCGACCAGCTTGGTGAGCAACGCTGGCCAAGCTGTGTTTGTGTATACGACAGCAGCTGGCATCAGGGCATCGTCGGACTCATCGCCGCGCGAGTGAAAGAACGTTGCCACCGTCCCGTGATTGCCTTCGCTCGTGAGGACGAGCACTTCCTTAAAGGTTCGGCACGGTCGATACAAGGTGTACATGTTCGCGACTTGCTCGAGGCAGTGTCGACGGTTAAGCCCGGCCTTATCGAGAAATTCGGCGGCCACGCGATGGCAGCAGGTCTTACGATAGCGACATCTGCACTCGAAGAATTCAAGAAAACGGTCGCCCAGCAGATGCAGCGTTTGTACCCGAGTGCTGATTTCAGCGGCGCGATCGTGACCGATGGCCTGTTGCCGCAGTCAGCGCTCAATCTGGGTTTTGCACGCTCCTTGCGTGATGCCGGTCCCTGGGGCTCGGCTTTTCCGGAGCCCATGTGGTGTGGTGATTTCGCGGTTGTTGAACAACGTACCGTCGGTGAGAATCACCTCAAATT
>JAJFKQ010000212.1 GCA_021773155.1 Woeseiaceae bacterium
GGGTCGGTGGATGCGGAAAACCGCTTTTCGAGCACGCAAAGTGATCTCAATCTGAAGTTTTCGTATACGTTCCGCTACTGACTCGTTGTGCTCTTTACCCGCGGAGCTATCCCCAAAAATGAGTTGTTGGTAGCGTCACAATGCCATGGTCGTAGATAAGCCCGCCATCCCGATCTTTCTTGATCAGCAGCGGGCCGTCGATATCAACAAAGTCGCAAAGTTGCGCGATGACATGTGAGGGCGCCATCGAGAGCGAAGTTCCGCCCATACAGCCGATCATTACACCGAGATTTCTTTCTCTGGCTGCCCGGACCAGCTCGAGGCCATGCGTCAGTCCGCCACACTTGTCGAGCTTGATATTGATCATCTGATAACGAGCAGCGGCGGCGTCGAGTTCACCGATATGTTGGCAGGACTCGTCTGCACAAAGTGGTGCCGCCGAATCGTAACCTGCAAGCTCCTGATCTTCACCGCGTGGCAAGGGTTGCTCAATCATGAGTACGCCGAGCTCATGGAGCGCGGGACCGAACTCCTGTAATTCGGCGAAGTTCCAGCCTTGATTCGCGTCGATAACCAGTCGCGAGTCCGGCCGTGCCTCGCGAATTGCGGCGATGCGCTCCACCGGACGATCGTTACCGAGTTTGACTTTGAATAACGAGAGATCGGCCGCAGCAGTCGCTTTCGCCGCCATTTGCCCGGGCGCATCTTCGAGACCAATCGTAAAAACGGTTTCGATCGGGCCCGGTTCTACACCGGCTATTTGCCAGGCACTGATACCCGACAACTGCGCCTCAAGATCCCAAAGCGCTGAATCTGCGGCGCAACGTGCTCCACCAGGCGGCAAGAGTTCGAGCAAAGTTTGGCGGTCGGCACCGCTCGACATTGCGGTCGAGATACCCCGCAGTTGCTCTGCCATCGACTCAAGTGTCTCACCAAAGTAGCTGACGCCAAGCGCCTCACCGCGCCCGATGACACCGTCTTGCTCTATTTCATAAACGAGGCACGGGAATTCGTCCCACACATTATTTGAAATACGAAATGGAATGATGCTGGGCCAGGACTCAAGATGAATAGAGAGTTTGCGATTCATGAGGCGTACTTCAAAAGAAAATTAGCAATGGGTGACATGCCGGTTGCAAGTGGATCGACGCAGGGTAACCCGAGCTCACTTTGTAATTTGGACAAATAATTGTCACGTTCAAAATCGCTCAGGGAGGAAGTGTTCACGCTAACCCCGGCACAAAAACATTTCGCGTTGGTTCGGTGTGCCATGCGCAAGGTGTCGTCGATGACTTCGTCGAGTTCGGGAATGGGATAGTCTCCCGAGACACCCTCGGTTTCAACGCGCTGGACGTCGTGGCAAAGAACGACGGCGTCTGGCTGCGAACCGTGGAGTAATCCGAGGCTTACGCCTGCGTAACTTGGATTTAGCAGCGAGCCCTGACCCTCGATCACGTCCCAGTGATCGTTGTCGTTGTCGGGCGACAGCACTTCTGCCGCTCCTGAGATGAAGTCGGCGACGACGGAATCGATTGGCAAGCCTTCGCCGGCGATCATGATGCCGGTTTGCCCGGTTGCTCTGAAGGTGGCTTTGATTCCCCGGCGGTCGAGTTCGCGATGTAAAGCGAGCGCACTGTACTTCTTGCCGACAGCGCAATCAGTGCCCACCATCAAAATGCGTTTCCCGGTTCGCGGGCGACCATTAGCAACAGGAAGGTTCGGTGGCGGCATTCGCACGTCGATCAGTTTGGCACCACTTTTGTTGGCAGAGGTGACCAAATCTTCTGTGTCGGAAAGCTTTGTGTGCAAGCCTGCAGCAATGTCGAAGCCAGCGCCTGCAAGTTCAGCAAGCTGTGGGATCCAGTTTGCCGGGATCTGTCCGCCTTTGGGCGCAACGCCGACGATGACCGTCTTCACGCCGGCATCCTTTGCGTCTTGTACCGACATCTCTGGCAAACCGAGATCGACGGGGCAATCGGGCAGACGTATCTGTCCGACACAGTTTTCCGGTCGCCAGTAGGCGACTCCCGCACCCGTTTTGGCGTGGTGCAGGTCGGGGACATCGCCGAGGTAAATCAGGTAAGGCGGTTCAAGGTTGATTCTTGTTATTTGCATCGAGACCGATCATAAATCAATCGTCGATGCATGGGCGATCAATTGGCCAAAAATATCGTCGCCGGGTGCTCCAGCATTTCCTTGATGCGCTGAATCATCGCTGCCGCGTCGTAGCCGTCAACAAACCGATGATCAAACGATGAGGAAAGGTTCATCATCAGGCGCACAGCAACCTGACCGCTGAATACCATGGGTCTTTCAACCGCCCGGTTCACACCGATGATGCCGACCTCTGGCATGTTGATGACCGGTGTGGATGCGATGCCACCGAGTTTGCCGAGGCTGGTGATCGTAATTGTGCCACCGGTCAGCTCATTCTTTGTTGCAGTGTTATCGCGTGCTGCCTGCGTAACGCGCCTGATCTCGGCGGCCAGGCCGTCGATATCTTTCATCTCGGCGTGCTTGATTACGGGGACCTTGAGTCCATCCGGCGTTTGCGTTGCTACACCCAGATGCACCGCTGCATGTTGCAACAACATGTTGCGATCCTTGTCGTAGGTCGAATTGCACTGCGGGAACTCTTTCAACGCGCGTATCAGCGCAAGTCCGAGAAATGGCAGCAGCGTCAGTCGCTCTGTCGGATTGTTGCGACGGTTATTGAGGTGCTTGCGCAACGCCTCAAGCTCGGTGATGTCGATTTCCTCGACATAAGCGAAGTGCGGAATCTCCTGTTTCGCTTTGGCCATCCGCTCGGCAATGATGCGGCGTAGACCGATGACCTTGATCTCCTTCACGGCCGTCGATGGTGTCGCCGCTTGCGCGACTTCAAACCCCATCGCCCGCGACTTCAGGTAATTATCGAAGTCCTTGCGCTGGATACGGCCGCCGGGACCGCGGCCTGGTACCAGGCTCAGGTCTATGTCCGCTTCTTTGGCGCGTCGGCGAACGGCTGGTGACGTTATAACGCGACCACGCGGTTCGTCGATGTCCGAAACGGGGTCAGAGCCCTTCTTGTTGGGTTCCGAGACGTCCAAAAAGGGCTCTGACCCCTTTGTGTCGGGTTCTGCGGCTGGCGCGGGCTCATCCGGTTTCGCTGCGGTGCTCGCACCATCGGTTTCGAAAACGACGAGTGCCGCACCAACCGCAACGATGTCACCAGGCTCACCGGCAAGTTTGATCACGGTACCGCTGACCGGTGAGGCCAGCTCAACCGCCGCTTTGTCGGTCATCATCGTTCCGACAACGGTTTCTTCCTCGACGAATTCGCCGACCTTGATAAACCATTCGCCAATTTCGGATTCGACTGTACCCTCGCCGAGGTCCGGCAGTTTGAAAATTTGTTCGCTCATTCCGTCTCCATCACTCTTCGGATGCCTGCCGACATACGTTTCAGTCCGGGGAAATACTGCCACTCGAACGCGTGCGGGTAGGGTGTATCCCAGCCAGCAACACGAGAGATGGGTGCTTCAAGATGGTAAAAACATTCCTTCTGGATCGTCGCGGCGAGTTCGGCGCCGTAGCCTCCAAACCGGGTCGCTTCATGTGCAATCAGACAGCGGCCGGTTTTCTTGACTGATTCAGCGAGCGTCGCGATATCCAATGGTGCCAGCGTACGAACGTCAATGACTTCGCAGTCAACGCCAGTCTCTTTCGCGGCCGCAATGGCCACGTGCACGAGCGTGCCATAGGTAACAATGGTCAGTTCGTCGCCGCTGCGGGCGATGTCTGCCTGGCCAAGCGGTACTGTGTAGTAGCCCTCCGGAACCTCACCTTTCGGATGTGAATTCCAGGAGATCGCGGGTTTTTCAGGGTCGCCGTCAAATGGACCGTTATAGATGCGTTTGGGCTCAAAGAAAATTACGGGATCATCAGATTCGATCGCACTGATGAGCAGACCCTTGGCGTCGTAGGGGTTGGATGGCATTACGACCTTGATGCCGCTGACGTGGGTGAAAATACCTTCCGGTGACTGTGAGTGTGTTTGTCCACCGTGAATTCCGCCACCGCACGGCGTGCGAATCGTAACGGGCGAGAAAAACTCGCCGCCGGATCGATACCGTATCTTCGCAAGCTCGCTGACGATCTGGTCGAATCCCGGGTAAATGTAATCAGCAAACTGGATCTCCGCAACGGGTCGCAGACCGTTCACACCCATGCCAATTGCCGCCCCGATGATGCCACCCTCGGAGATAGGCGCATCGATGACGCGATGCTCGCCGTACTTGCGTTGTAATCCATCTGTACAACGGAAGACACCACCGAAGTAGCCAACATCTTCGCCCAGTGCAACGACGGTCGGATCTTTATCCATGACAATGTCATGCGCGGAACGAATAGCCTCGATCATGTTCATGCGTGCCATTACTTGCCCCCCTCAACTTCAAGCATGCGTCGGCGCTGCGACTCCAGATGCTTTGGTGTCTCAGCATAAACGTCGTCGAACATTGTCGCCGGATCGAGCCAGGGGCCTTCGGTCATCGTGCCGTGCTTCTGCGCTTCCTTCCACGCGGCCGTGACTTCAGTTCGTAGTTCGTCGATGAGGCTGTCATGCTTCGCATCAGACCAGTGACCCTCCGCGATCATGTGCTGCTTCAACCGCTCGATCGGGTCGCCCAGCGGGAACGACTTCCATTCATCTTTTGGTCGGTACTTCGACGGGTCGTCACTCGTTGAGTGCGCGCCACCACGATAGGTCACCAGTTCGATAAGCGTCGGGCCGGCACCACGGCGTGCACGATCGGCCGCCCAAAGAGTCGCGGAATACACTGCCAGGAAATCATTGCCGTCAACGCGCAGGCCCGGAATACCCAGGCCAAGACCACGGGCCGCAAAGGCTCTCCGTTGTCCCGCTGCCGTGCCCTGGAATGTCGAGATGGCCCATTGATTATTGACGATGTTAAGAATTGCGGGTGCCTGATAAACGGCCGCGAACGTAAGCGCGTGATGGAAGTCCGCCTCCGAGGTTGTACCGTCGCCCACCCAGGATGCAGCGATATGGTCTTCACCCTTGATCGCTGATGCCATCGCCCAGCCGACGGCGTGTGGATATTGCGTGCCGAGATTGCCGGAAATCGAAAACATGTTGCCACTTTTGCTGTGATACATGATCGGCAGCTGACGGCCCAGGCACATATCGCGAGTATTCGACAGACACTGACACATCATGTCGACCAGTTTCATGCCGCGATACATGAAGAGGCCCTGATTTCGATAGGAGGGGAAACACATGTCGCCGGAACGCAATGCCATGCCCTGTGCGATCGAAATGGCTTCCTCACCCAGCGCCTGCATGTAGAACGAGATTCGACCCTGGCGCTGGATTTGCCACATGCGCTCATCAAAAACGCGGTTCATTAGCATCCATCGCAAACCGACCTGCAATTGTGCTTTGTCGAAACCCGGATCCCACGGACCTTTGGCCGTGTGGTCATCATCCAGGACACGAATGAGGCCGCTACTCAGATGCTGGATATCCCTTGTGCGGGCGTCGAGCGGTGGTTTGTCGACGCTGCCAGCTGGTGAGAGATCGAGGTAACTGAAGTCCGGTTCTTCGCCTGGGCGAGCGGTTGGTCTTGGAATTTGCAATCGCGATTTCGTAATCATGCGTGCTTCCTGTTATTTCTCGCCGGTAGCAATTAGACGACGTGCGTATTCGTCCGCAAGCTCGTTGGTTGGCCGGCCCGTTTCGTTCGCTTCGGCGAACAGCGCTTGTAGTCGTGCTGGTATTTTCTCTACATCAGCGCGAACCTTATCTTCCGAGCTGCCACCATAATACTCGTGAGAAACATTGATGATGCCACCGGCGTTAATGACGTAATCCGGCGCATACAGGATTTCGCGTGCCGAAAGCCGTGCACCGTCTTCCAGTGTAGACAGCTGGTTGTTGGCTGCGCCGGCGATGATCTTTGCTTTGATATTCGGAATCGTCGCCGAAGTCAAGATGTTGCCGAGTGCACAGGGCGCAAGTATCTCAGCATCGGCATACAGAATCTCGGCGGGTGCGACGACCTCAACCGGAATACTTTCGCCTAAGGCCTTTAGATTGTCGCCATTCACGTCCGCGACAATGAGTTTGGCGCCGGCATCGTGCAACAATTTACAAAGGAAAACGCCGACATGGCCGACTCCTTGAACAGCGACCGTTAATCCGTCCAGCGAGTCCTTATCAAGGCGTACTTTGACGGCGGCCTCGATTCCCAGGAATACGCCGAGTGCCGTCCACGGTGATGGATCACCGCCTGCGCTCCGTCCGTTTTGCGGCAGGCCGGACACGAATTCGGTTTGTTGTTGTACGTGCCGCATATCCTCGACGGACATGCCGACATCTTCGGCCGTCACGTAACGGCCACCCAAAGAATCAACGGCGCGCCCGAATGCCGCAAGTAACTCCGGAGTTTTCGGCGCAGCGTCGCTACCAAGAATGACGGCCTTACCACCGCCGAAGGGAAGTTCCGCTACGGCATTCTTGTAGGTCATGCCGCGCGATAAACGCAGCGCGTCAGTTAACGCGTCGGTGTCACTCGTGTAGGACCAGCGGCGACAACCGCCGGCTGCTGGACCCAGTGCCGTCGAATGCACGGCGATGATCGAGCGTAGCCCGGTCTGCTCGTCGTTAACGAAATGCAGCGATTCGTGGTTGTCGAATTCGGTGTGATCAAAGACGGCCATGCGTCTCCCCTGTGAGCGGTGCATAGATTGACTAATATATCGCGAAATAGGGCTATAAAACTTGCAAAACCTTTTACGTAAGTTTAAAAGAGCGCATAATCAATGCAATTAATTACCAAATAAGACTAAATCATGCAAAGTGTTTCGCTCGATCATACGGACCGAAAAATTCTCGATTTGCTGCAGACCAATGCCGGCATTAATGCGACCGCGATTGGTGAGCGGATCGGCCTGTCCCAGTCAGCTTGCTGGCGACGAATTCAGCGTATGCGTGACGAAGGCGTGATTCGCGATCAGGCCGTCATCCTGGATCGTGAGAAGGTCGGGTTGACGACAATGGTGTTCGCACACGTCAAGCTGACGTCGCACGGCCGCAGTAATCTGTCGACGTTTGCCGAGGATGTAAAGCGCTATCCGGAAGTAATGGACTGCTATGTGGTGCTCGGCAACGTCGACTTCCTGTTGCGCATTGTCACAGAGGACATCAAGGCGTATGAACAGTTTTTCTTCGAGAAATTGTCACAACTGCCGGGAATCCAGGAAGTCACCTCAAGCATTGTGTTATCCGATATCAAGCACACAACGGCCCTCCCAATCTAGTTAAGGTGACAGTGACCCTATCTTCCGAGATAAGGTGACAGTGACCATAACTCCATATTCCTGGCAGAAAGCGGCACCGATTTAGCTCACGAAGCGAGTCATTCTTGATTACTCCAGCCAAGATGACGATGAAATAAGTTCTGGTGCCGAAATTTCCCCGCCTTGTAGTACCCGGTTACCCACACCATGTTACGCAGCGCGGAATTCGCAGGCAGCAAACCTTCTTCAACAATTCTGACTACAGGGCCTACATCGAGCTAATTAAAGAGCTAAAAGTAGTTGCGGGGGTGGACATCTGGGCATACTGCCTAATGCCGAACCACGTTCACTTGATAGCCGTACCCAAGGCGAAGCATAGTCTGGCGAGACTCTTCGGCACCGCCCATCATCGCTACGCGAAGCGAGTAAACGCCATTCACGATTGGCGCGGGCATCTATGGCAAGAACGCTTTTACTCCGTGGTAATGGACGAAACACACACGCTTGCCGCAATGCGATACGTCGAATTGAATCCGGTGCGAGCAGGA
>JAJFKQ010000213.1 GCA_021773155.1 Woeseiaceae bacterium
CTCTCACAGCCATTGATCGTGGCACTTCCGGGGACACTGAGGGGCGTACCCGTGCTCGAGGATCCGCAGCTGGCGGAGGGCGGGCCCATCATAAAGAATAATGATGCGGCCATTGCGCTGGGTAAGGCGTTTTTCTGGGACCTCGCAACCGGTAGCGATGGCCGCCAGGCTTGTGCATCCTGTCATTATCACGCCGGTGCCGATAACCGAATTTTGAATACTGTGCATCCGCGCGCGAACGGAACGTTCGACATCGTGGCAGCAGCCGGCGAGGTGTTGGAACCAACAGATTTCCCGTTTCATCAGTTCGCCGACCCGCTGGATCGCAACTCCGCCATATTAAGAAGTGTCGACGACCAGGTTGGGTCGCAGGGTCTCGTTAAGAAAGATTTTGCCGGCATAAACTTAGGCTCCGACGTCGAGTCGTCGTCCGGACCGGCAGTTCCCGATACCGTATTCCTGGACCTGGGCGCAGATCCGCGTCGCAGATCGACGGGCCGCAATACGCCCACCAACATAAACGCGATTTTCAATGTCGATTGTTTTTGGGACGGCCGCGCCAAGTTTGTCTATAACGGCCGTAACCCGTTCGGTGAGCGGGATGCCGACGCCAGCATATTCGTCAACGACAGCGTGGCAGGATCTGTGCCAACGACCGAGCTGCTTCGTACTATATTCAGCTGCACCGCGTCACAAGCAAACGGGCCGCCGCTTGATCCGACGGAAATGTCATTTTCGGATCGCACGTTTCCAGAGCTTGGTCGCAAGCTGTTGGCGCTGAGACCGTTGGCAACCCAGACGGTGCATCCAGAGGACAGCGTGTTTGGCACGCCCGGCGAGTTGGGTGGTGGCGACGGCATGATCATCGGGTCTGGCGCCGGAATCATCCATCCATCCGGAATGGGGCTCGACGATGCCCATAGTTACGCTGATCTGATCATGCTCGCGTTTCAGGACCGACTCTGGAACGGCGCCGATGCCACCATCGACGGTGCAACCTTCTCAATGATGGAGGCCAACTTTTCGATGTTCTGGGGCCTGGCCATTCAGAAGTGGGAAGCGACGCTGGTATCCGACGACACGGTCTGGGATGACTTCCGAGACGGCGACGCGGTAGCTCAACAAGCCAAGCTCGATGCAGCACTGGCACAATTGGTCACAGGCGTACCCGATCCTGCGGCAATCCTGACAATTCAGGAAACCGAGGGGATGCTTAGCTTCATGGATGGCGCGTGCGCCGTTTGTCATGGCGGTCCTGTTCTCAGTGCCGCAACGTTCCCGTTCCTGCAAGGGGTTATTCCACCAGGAGAACCTCCTGAACAGGTTGTTGAGCGCATGCTGATGGAACAAGGTCAGGCCGCGCTGGAGTTAGGCTTGCCGGCGCCCTCGGCGATGTATGACCTCGGGTTTTACAACATCGCCATTCGTCCAACCGGTGAAGATATTGGGCGGGGCGGCACCGATCCGTTTGGCAATCCCCTGTCGTTCGCGGCTCAACTGCAAAGTGGACTCATTACAGATAGCGGGTTGAGCGATCCGACCAGTCCGATTTTCGTAGATCCCTGCGGGTTCGGAATATCACCCTGTGAAACGATAAACGTACCGATCGCCGTTCTCGGCGCCTTCAAGACTCCGACGCTTCGCAATATCGAGCTGACGGCACCCTATTTCCACAACGGCGGCACCGCAACACTCGAGGATGTGGTCGCTTTCTATGCCCGGGGCGCGGATTTTGCTGCCGAGAACATTGCTGACCTTGATCCCGAAGTCGCTGGCATCGGCAATCTGCGAGGCAACCCGGCCGGTGTCGACGCTCTCGTAGCGTTCCTGAAGACGTTTACAGATTGGCGGGTCGCCATCGAGGCCGGACCGTTTGATCATCCGGGCATCCTTTTGGAAAATGGCGTTGTCGTCGATGAGACCGGTATCCTGGGTGGCGCTCTGCTGCCGACTCTTCAGGACAGGCTTAACGGGCCAACCGCCCGGCCCGAGAGCTTTTTTACGGCTGTCGATGTTCCTTTGGTTGTGAACGGTGTCCTCGACAACGATACCGACGGCACGGCCGACGCCATACAGGATGCGCAAGTCGTACCCATGCAGGACGTGTCCAACGGTGCGCTGGTCTTGAATACCGACGGCAGCTTCACTTATACACCCGATGCACTTTTCCGTGGCTTTGATGAATTCGCCTACACCGCTGCTACGGCCAATCCGGCTGATCCGCGCAGTAATATGGCCAGAGTAAGTATTCAGGTTGGTGATGCGATTCCTGCAGCGACTGCTGACGATTTCACGACGGACACCAATATGCAATTGGTTGTGGCCTCACCCGGTGTCTTGCTAAACGATAGCGATGCCGATGGTGATCCGCTAACCGCCGTGCTGGAGGTGGGACCGTTGAACGGAACCCTGGACAGTTTCCTTGCAGATGGCAGCTTCATGTATACGCCAAATCTGGATTTCGTCGGCATGGATAGCTTTACATATCACGCGAATGATGGTGACGATGATAGCAACACGGCGACCGTAAGCATCGACGTGGCGCCGGCAAATCCATCGTGTCCAACTGATGGCACGAACAATGTTTGCTTCAGCCTGTTGGCCGATCGATCGAGTCCGATGTTACTGGATGGCGCAACGGCCAACGGTCTCATATACGTCTTCATATCGCCGGAGTTCCCGACAAATCCGTCGGCAGCCGACACCAGGGGGGCCCTCTTCTGGCTCGATACTGAGTCGCGGGCGCCTTCGGATAGATTCAGCTCTGATCGCGCTGCACCGTATGACTTCAACGATGGCACTGCTACCGAGGCGTTCCCGTTTGACGCGGACGCTCTCGCAATCGGTCAACACACGATTCGGGCGGAATTCCGCTTGGTCAATGGCTCGAAGATCGAACTACCAACCGCCACATTTACACGGTAGTTCGCTGTCCTGCCTGTCGCACCCAACAGCTCGCACCATGAGCAGTCGTTAATGACGTTGAGATTGATGAGTTCGCATTCCCCAGAACTTCGCTGGCGAGGGACGCCGGGCAATACTGTCCGTAGGTACTCTTCATCCGCCGATACTCGTACGAACCTCCTTAAGAGAGGTGGCCCCGGAAAATCGGACAGCGTTATAAGTGGATTCCAAGCCTGATATGAGCCATGTTATTGGCACTGAAATCAGGAGGCAATCATGCCCAGAAGACCCCGCCGGAATCATACGCCGGTATTCAAATCGAAAGTC
>JAJFKQ010000214.1 GCA_021773155.1 Woeseiaceae bacterium
GCCGTATCTCGACCGGAAGTGATCATGCACGACGTAGACGGGGTGGAGCATGAGCCCTGGGAGCAACTGACTGTCGACTTTGATGAAGCCTACCAAGGCGCCGTAATGACGCGCCTGGCCGATCGCAAGGGCGAGCTGCAAAACATGCTCCCGGATGGCAAAGGTCGCATGCGACTTGACTACAAGATCCCAACCCGCGGCCTGATCGGATTCCGTACCGAGTACTTGACGGCAACATCAGGAACCGGCCTCATTTATCATGTTCTGGACGAATACGCGCCGCGAGTTAAAGGCATGATCGCTCAGCGCACCAACGGCACTCTCGTCTCAATGGTCCAGGGTAAAGCGCTGGCCTACGCCCTGTTCAACCTGCAGGAGCGGGGCAAGTTATTTGTAGACCATGGCGCACCCGTCTATGAAGGCATGATTATCGGCATACACAAACGCCAGAATGATCTGGTCGTGAATCCTACGAAAGCCAAACAACTGAACAACATACGCGCAGCGGGAACGGACGAAAACCTGATCCTGACAACGCCGTTGCGCTATTCGCTGGAACAGTCGCTGGAGTTTCTGGATGACGATGAGCTTCTGGAAGTGACGCCGACGAACTTGCGACTGCGTAAGAAGATGTTGACCGAGGTCGATCGCAAGCGAGAGTCGCGCCAGAAGGCATCGTGACCGGGGATGCCGCAACACTGGCATTCGCCGACCTGCAGCCCGAAGACATCGTTGCGACTCTAGCTGACCTGGGCTTTGACTGTGACGGTCGTTTTCTCGCGCTAAACAGTTACGAGAATCGTGTTTATCAGATCGGCATAGAAGACGAGCGACCCGTGGTTGCGAAGTTCTACCGCCCGGGCCGCTGGACGGACGAATCGATCCGGGAAGAACATGAGTTTTCTCTCGATCTTGCAGCTCAGGAAATTCCTGTGGTGCCACCGCTCGAAATCGATGGCGATACGCTGAAGCATGCCGGGCACTATCGGCTTGCTGTGTTCCTTTGTCGTGGTGGTCGGGCACCGGATCTCGATAACTACGAATTGCTCACTCAATTGGGGCGACTGGTGGCAAGAATCCACCTCGAAGGCGAAGTGTCATCGTTCAAGCACAGGCCACGCATTGACATAAACAGCTATGGCGTTGAATCGATTGACTATCTTCTCGACAATGATTTCATTCCCGAAGAAAACTGTGCTGCCTATGAAAGTATCGTGGA
Organism: Woeseiaceae bacterium; assembly: GCA_021773155.1. Taxonomy (GTDB): domain Bacteria; phylum Pseudomonadota; class Gammaproteobacteria; order Steroidobacterales; family Woeseiaceae; genus UBA1847. The sequence goes on from JAJFKQ010000214.1 coordinate 1,220, forward strand.
ATTGGTACTCGACGGTGTAGAAGCCTGCTTCGAACGCGCAGGAAATACTCAGGAACTTCGACTGCACGGCGATTTTCATCCGGGCAATGTGCTGGTGAACCAAGACCGACTCCATATCGTAGACCTTGATGACTGCCGTCACGGGCCTGCGGTACAAGACCTCTGGATGTTCCTGTCCGGTGATCGTGCGGAACAGACACCACAACTCGAGGCACTGCTGGAAGGCTATCAGTCATTTCGGCGATTCGATCCGCGTGAGTTGCACCTGATTGAGGCGCTGCGCAGCTTACGCATCATGCATTACGCCGCCTGGCTGGCACGCCGCTGGGAAGATCCTGCGTTCAAGGTTGCGTTTCCGTGGTTCGACAGTCCGCGTTACTGGGATGATCATGTGCTGACCTTGCGTGAGCAGGTAGCTCTAATGCAGGAAGCGCCGCTCGAATGGCGTGATTTCTAGCTGTTCCTGACTAACGCGACGGCAGTCTGTGCCGCCGGGCGCCCGTTTCGAATCGATCGATCCAACGCGAAAACGTTGCCTGGCTCAATTTCTCGAGGTCTCTGACCGACTTCGATGTCTGTGTCCGGATCACTTCCGGGTCGATGCTCCCTGCTTCGGCCTGCAAAACCAGTTGATTTGCAGGAACCGTGAGCCAACGCTCGATTAGAGACTGATTGACTTCCAGATGAAATTGAAATCCGTAAATATGTTCTCCATGCCGAAACGCCTGCACGCTACTGGCATCCGACGACGCCAGATGAACGGCTCCGGGCGGTAACTGAATGCCCTCCTCGTGCCACTGAAAAACCCGTTGAACAGAGGCGAACGCCGAGAGAACAGGATCACAAGCCCCGTCCGAAGTCAGCGCAACGTCATACCAGCCAATCTCACGCGTGGCGTTTCTGCTGACCGACCCGCCCAACGCTCTCGCGAGCAACTGCGCGCCAAGGCATATCCCCAGTACTGACATATCTCTGCTGACTGCCTCCCTGATGATTTCGATTTCCGTGATCAGGTTGGGATGCACATCGATCTGGTCGCTGTTCATCGGTCCGCCCAGAATAATCAATGCCTCATAGCCATCAAGACTTGGTCTGGATTTCGGCTCTCGGCCAAAATTAATGTAGCGAATGCGAAATCCCGCTCGCTTCAACAGCGGATCCAATGTGCCCAGCGGCTCATAGGGAACATGCTGAAACACGAGAATTTTGGGTCTGGCCATGGCTAAACTCGGGGTCTGCGGAGATTTGTTACAGAAGGCGTCTTTATACGCATAGTCGCGGCTTCCTTGAACCGAATTCTAATTTGCACTCCATTGGTGGTCGAACTAGAGTGGCCAAGAGCAGGATTTGCTGCAATTCCTTGGAACTATGCGGACCGGACTTGCTCTGAGAAAATAGTCATTCCCATTTATTCGCACGGATTTCGACCACTTGAGCGCAACCAAACAACTAAAAAACAGCGTCATTCTGGTTTTTCTTCTTGCAGCGGGATGCGCCTCAAACGTCACTGTCGAAAACCCAACGATTCCAGCGCCGCATATCGAGAAGCTGCCGATGGATGTCGCAGTCCGGATTCCGGCGGAATTTCATAATTTCGTGCACGAAGAAAATGTACTGGGGCGCGAGACCTGGACTATCGATCTCGGTGCGGCAAACGCGTCGTTCTTCGAGCAGTTGTTCGGTTACATGTTTGAGAACGTAATCGTCATCGGACCCGACGAAAACGCACTCGATCACACCTTCGACGCTCTTGTCGAGCCGACAATAGAAGGTTTCGAGTTCTCTGTACCGAACCAGAGCAAGACTGATGCATTTGCCGTCTGGATTCGATATCGCATGCAGGTTTTTGATAGCGTGGGCAATAATGCGTCGACATGGACTGTTAGCGCGTACGGTAAAAGTCAGAAAGAAGGTATGGGTGGTTCCAAGTCGTTGCAACGTGCTGCTGTGCTGGCAATGCGCGACGCTGCGGCACTGATTCTTCTGCAGATGGACAAATCCACCAAGATCGGGGAACTGGCGGACGGTCCTCTTGACCTAAGCGAAATCGAAGCGACTGCGGACGCTGACGCGGAGGAAGAAGATGCCGTGTCATTTGGAATATTCGCCATTGGAGGCATCGATGAAGATACCGAGTAACTTCATAACGATTTTCTTAACCACCGCCTTAAGCGGTTGCGTTACCGCCAGCATTGAAAATGCTCGCGAAGAAACGACAGGTCTGCTGGATGGAGAATCTGTCGTTGTAATGGCGAAAAGCTACCACCAGGGCAACGAAACCGAGGCTTACTACATACAGTGCGTGGAAAAAGCTCTCGGACATGGTTCTGGCGCGCTCAATGTCATTCCGAATCAACAGTTCATCGATAACCTTTTTCCGTGGTTTGAGCCGCGCACCGCGCCGGCCGATACCAAAGGTCTCGTGCAACTCATGGGCCGCCCTGGTGTTCCCGAAGCAGTGCGACGCATGGGAGTCCGCTACATAGTCTGGCTGGATGGCGAAACCGAACGCGTCACGCAGGGTGGCAGCCTTTCCTGCGCCGCCGGCCCTGGTGGTGGCGGTTGCTTCGGGTTCGCCTGGTGGCAGGATGATGCCGATTACGAAGCATCAATATGGGACCTCACCGATTCAGCGGCAGCTGGAACAATAACGGCTGACTACAGCGGCACATCGTTTCTCCCGGCTCTCGTTGTTCCGATACCGCTTATTGCACGCACGAAAGCCAAAGCATGCAATGGGCTGGCAAAACAGCTGAAGTTATTTATCGTCAGTGACGAGACCGTCTAGAGTCACTTCGGACGACCGGCCCGTATGAATGCCGATGAGTAATACGGTGTGGTCAATCTTCCAACTGTAACCGTCCTTCCCGACGATGGCGCGTGCACGAATCGCTGGTCCCCGATATACATGCCAACGTGCGACATCTTGCCTTCTATTTCGAAAAACAGCAGATCTCCGACCTGCAGGTCTCCGCGCCGAACTGTCGACGTTGCCGACCAAAGCCGGCCAGTCGTACGTGGCACGCTTTTCCCTGCCCGACTGTACGAATACTGGACCAAGCCACTGCAGTCGAAACCACTGGTCGTCGATCCACCATAGAGATATGGCACGCCAACTTGCTGCAACGCAACGGCCGCAGCTCTCGCGCCAATGCTTGGTGAACGGGCGATGGGCTGCTTGGCAGGACTTCGATCCGGCCCCTCAACAACCGCTTGCGTAGAGCACGCCGACACCGCGCCCAACATCGTGATTGTTAAGGCAAGAATCGAAATTTTTCGAGCTGTCTGCGTTATCATCTGGATCACTTTGAGTGGCACACTCTTAAACGATACGCGACAAGGCCTTAATACTGTATGAACTGCATCTCAGGATCGATATTACTGATCTGCCTGTTTGGCTGCGCAGCCTGTGGTGCCCCCGCCTCCGAAACCGCTGAGGGCGAGAAATCGGCTGATTATTCCGTTCACTATACGATCACGCCGGATCCACGTGAAGGATCGGTGTCGGTCGAAATGGCCGTGCAGCAGGCACGCGGACAACTCAAGGAACTGTCGTTCAAAACCACCGGAACCCGCACGTCCGACTTCAAGGCTGATGGAAGCTTGCTGGTGGGCGAGGACACGGTACGTTGGCTACCCGGGCGTAGCGGCGGAAGCCTGCACTGGCGCACCCGCATAAATCATCAACGCGGTAACGCCGGCTACGATGCCTGGCTGGACGGCAACTGGGGTATCTTCCGGGCGGAGGACATCATTCCGAGGGCGCGCACTCGGACGCTAAAGGGTGCCAACAGTGATACCAGCTTGTCATTTGTACTGCCCAATGACTGGAGCGCTGTATCGGAATATTCAACGCTTAAGAGTCGTATCGAAGTTCAAAATCCTGCCAGACGATTCGACCAGCCCCGTGGCTGGATGGCGATGGGTAAACTCGGCATACGGCGAGAAACGATCGCCGGAACACGCATAGCGATTGTCGCACCGGAAGGCCAGGCCGTTCGACGCATGGATATGCTGGCATTATTGAACTGGACCTTGCCGGAATTGACTCCGGTCTTGCCCGAAACTATCCCGCGCCTCACAATCGTCAGCGCCGGCGATCCGATGTGGCGCGGCGCACTGTCTGCGCCAGGTTCGATTTTCATTCACGCAGACCGGCCATTGATCAGTGAAAACGCGACCAGTACTCTGGTCCATGAAGTTGTTCATGTCGCGATAGGGATCTCAGCTGCGAGCGGCTTTGACTGGATTGTCGAAGGCCTGGCCGAATACTACAGTCTCGAATTACTGCAACGTGGCGGGGCAATTACAGCACGACGCTACCAGCGTGCGCTTGAGAAACAAACTGAATGGGCCGACGAAGCGGACGAACTCTGCGCTGCACATTCCACCGGCGCGATCACCGCTCTCGCCGTCATCACATTCCGTAGCCTTGATAAAGAAATTCGGAAAAAGTCAGGCGGTAAACTCAGCCTGGATACTGTGGTTGCCAAATTGGCGGCTAATCGTTCACACGTTACGCTGCGAATACTGGAAAATATCGTGGAAGAATTATTACAAGGACCATCCGACACTCTGCAGCTCGATAATTTACCCGGCTGCCAACAGCACTAGCCAGCATCGGAGATTTTGAATTTCAATGGACGGAAATCACGACCTTGAGCTGATTTTGCGATCACGCACACCGATCATAATTATCGAATCGCGGGACGAAGCACGAATACTCGGACTGCTGCAATCAATCGCAATACGCCGTTCCACCACGAGCTACATGCCGCTGTTCCGCTGGACAATTACAGATGGATTGCAACGGCTGGACATTTCTCTTGAGCCACAATCCATAAATTCAGAACCCACTGACGTTCTCAAACATATTCGCGCAGTCTCAAAGCCTGGGCTTTATGTACTCCTGGACTTTCATCCCTTTCTCGATGATCCGGTACACGTGCGGTTACTGAAGGACATCTGCATCAGGTATCAGGACGTCGAACGGCAAATCGTTCTGGTCAGTCACAAGGTTACGGTTCCGACGGAGCTTGATGTATTTTGCGCGCGCTTCGACATTGCGCTTCCCGACGAACGGGAACGAGCGCGCATTGTGAAAAAAACGGTTGATGACTATGCTCGCGATAACCCAGGCAGCAAAGTTCAGGTCGATCCGAAAGCACATAATCTGTTGATCAGCAATCTCGCAGGACTGTCGTATGCCGATACGGCGCGACTGGCGCGGAACGCCATCTACGTAGACGGTGCAATTACCAGGAGTGACCTGCCGCATGTCATGCAGGCCAAATACGAACTATTGAACCGCGGCGGCGCGCTGCAATTTGAATACGACACAGCAACGTTCGGCGACGTTGGCGGCCTGTCACGGTTGAAAGCCTGGTTGACGCAACGACGACCGGCTTTTCGCGGCGATGAAAGCGCAGCACACCTCGATGCACCCAAAGGTATTCTGCTGTTGGGTATTCAGGGCTGCGGCAAGAGTCTGGCTGCCAAGGCAACCGCTGCGATTTTTGACGTGCCGTTGCTACGACTCGATTTCGGCACCATCTACGACAAATACCACGGCGAGACAGAGCGCAAACTGCGTGAGTCCCTAAAGACTGCTGACGTCATGTCGCCTTGTGTATTGTGGATCGACGAAATCGAAAAAGGCATTGCTGGACGGGGTGGCGAAACAGGGACTACCCAACGTGTCCTCGGGACATTCTTAACCTGGATGGCCGAGAAAAAGAGCCATGTTTTCATCGTCGCCACTGCAAACGACATTAGTACTCTGCCACCGGAACTGGTTCGCAAAGGTCGTTTTGACGAGATCTTCTTCGTGGATCTGCCAACCCCTGAAATTCGGGCATCAATACTGGCTATACATCTTTCGAGCCGCGACCAGCCTTTGGGCAATTTTGACATCAAAGGCCTGGCAGCAGCCATGGAGGGTTTTTCCGGCGCTGAAATCGAACAGGCTGTCGTCGCCGCTTTGTATGCAGCACATGCAAAGAAGCAACCTTTGAACAGCGGACACATTGCGCTCGAGATCGAACAAACGAAACCACTGTCTGTCGTTCTCCGGGAAAAGATTTCGGTCATGCGGGAATGGGCGGCTGGCCGAACGGTCTCCTGCGACTAGGGAATTTAACGTAACGTTCGAGAAACTCCGTTGACTGTGCGGCGCTCATCGAATGGCGTGCTAGACTGCGGTAATGACTAATGAAAACAATAATATCAATGAGTTAGTCGCCGAAGATGACCCGACAGTAGAGCTGGAGGCCCCACCCTTCGTGCAGGACCAATCCGGCGCGCTGGAGTCAGATGCGCAAACTTTCGACAGGGCGCAAGCGGCGGAAGAAGAACCGGCGACTGGTATTACGGTTTCGGAGCTACAGTCCGATCTGCGTTCCCGCAAGAAAACGATTAGCCATCTGCAATACGACATACAGCAACTGCACACTAAATGGTTAGGGCTCGAAACCGAAATCAGCGCCCGAGAGGCACAGACCGAGCAACTCAATAACGAGCTGTCAGTATCCCGCGAAACCGTCGTTCGAAAAGAAAAGCTGCTCAAGAAGCGTGATCAGAAAATCAAAGCGCTGAAAACCGAAATCCGGCAGCGCGAAGAAAACTATCGCCAACTGGTGGTACGCGTTGAAGAGATGCAACTTTCAGCGACAAAGGCGTCGCGGCTTGTCACTGATAGCGGACGACCGGTTGGGGAACCGCAACAAAACGACTTGCAACAACGATTGAGCCGCACCGAAGAGTATGCCGATTCTTTGCGACAGCAATCTCAGGATCTGATCGAGTCGAATGCGCGTGCTGAGCGCGAAATCGAAAACCTGTCACAACGGCTCGACGATGCATTGCAGAACAACTCACGGCTCTCGGACGGATTGAGGCTCTCGGAAGCATCGCATGAAAAACTACAGACCACATTGAATGAGATACAACGTCTTCACGATGATGAAATTCGATTACTTCGATTTGATCTTGGTGCGGCGGAAAACACAGTCATCGAATCAGAAGAACTGAACAACCAACTTGCATCCGAGCTCGTTGATGCTCGCAGGTCAAAAAACGAGCTTGAGCGGACGTTCGGCGACGTTGAGGAACAATCCTCTGAACGCATCGAAAAACTGCAGAAGGAAGTCAGCAAGCTGCATCGTGATGCGGACAGCTACGAGCAGCGTGCACCGACCGACCGAATGACCAGAGTATTGATCGGCACGGTAGACGATCAGTTACTGCGGTTCCCACTGTTCAAGGACCGCTTGACAATCGGGCGAACCGAAAACAATGACATCCGGATTAAGGCAGAATATGTCAGCCGCCGACATGCCGTAATTCAAACGGATGGCGAGACCACACGAATCATAGACTGGGGCAGCAAAAACGGCGTTCATGTCAACTCGGTGAAGATTTCAGAACATTTTCTCTGCCATGGCGACACGGTAACCATCGGCAATGCCCGATTCCGCTACGCGGAACGCAAGAAGCGCGATTAGTGATGTGATCCATCGAGCTGTGAGGACTTTCACGGTCTTTTGCGCGGCCATAGTCTAGACTCTCTCGGAAAGGAATCTTGACCTCCTACCTGAGGTAAGCAACGATAGTGGTCCCGATCACCGCTATTGCTCCCGAAGGGCCTCAGTGAACACCACAACAAAACCGTCTGGTATCAGGCATCTTGCCACCAAGGAAATCGCACTACTCACCGGCCTTCTTTTTCTGGGCCTGGTTATCATGCCGATCCTGATCTATTTCGTCGGACAGTCTGTTTTCGGCACGTATGGTGGCGTCGGTTATGGAGATTTCTTCGGCACGCTGAGCGACAAGGTTCGAAATGGAGATATCGTTGTCTGGTTTCTGATCTTGTCCCCTTATCTCGGCTGGCAATGCCTGCGGCTGATGATGTTCGCCTGGCGGATTTCAGGTCGATAATCACGACTAGCCTGATTTTGCTTCTGCCTAAACAGAATGTGACCTGCATCACATTTATTGAATGTTATTCCATTTTGCGGTGCCACTATTAGTAAAATGACCATAGCTGGCGATACTGCGTTCACTTTACAGAAGACAATTACGGCACCGAAAAATGATGGAGAGACTCAAAGACTGGCTGAAGGCCAGATTTTCCACCGAGGAACCCTCACCGCCGGATCATTTTCGACGAACTGGCGCGCACCTGGCTCCATGCCCGAAACGGCCTGCCGCACCAAGACCCACCAGGACGCCTGTCGAGGCAGAAGAACCGTTATCCGGCAAAATTGAAGATGCAGGTCCCGGCAAGAACGTACTTATCCGAAATAAATACGTCCGGGAGGACACCGGTACGCACGAAACCCTGGCGATTCCGGACGACTCCCTGGTCGACTCCGGCGAAGAAACAGGCATTGATCCTTACAATACAGGTGGTTTCGATCGCTCGAAGAACTGGATCAACCGCTTCCACAAGTAAATTCCTTCGCAATTACCTTCATGATAATCTGCGCTGCCCGACCTGATGGAGCATCAGTTTGCCATTGCGTATCTCATTCGAGCTAGACGACAACGACCTGAAGCACTTCCGGCTGATTATGGAGGAAGCCAGACGGGCCGCTTCACGCCTGCCACCTGAGGATATCGTAGCGGCTGCCGAAGAGCTGCTCGCGAGCGTTGAAATAACGACGGCACCCGGATTTATTGTTGATCGGCTGCACAACCTCACACTGATGATCCGCATGCTATCGGACATAGAGTGGCGACTACCGCATCAAGAGGCGACTCGCGTACTCAATGCCCTTGCCTACTTCGCTGAACCCGAAGATCTGATTCCAGACAGTATTCCAGGGCTGGGGTTTCTGGACGACGCCATCATGATCGAACTCGTGGTCAGAGAGCTAAAACATGAAATCGAGGCCTATCGCGATTTTTGTGGGTACCGGGAGCGAACTCAACAAGAACAAGGCCACGCGGCCAAGATAAATCGCGAAGGATGGCTTGATAATCGTCGTAGAGAACTGCAGGTTCGAATGCGTCGGCGCCGTAAACGCGGTGTTAAATCGCCGTTCTCCAGCTGTGCCCGGGAACGATCAGGGCCAGTAATACCAGCCAGTAAGCAATAATCCGCCCCACATTGCGGCTTGTGCCCAATAGCGTGCAGCGTGATTTCTCAACAACGCGAAGAAACTCGCCGACGCAATTACGGTCATACCAACAAAGATGAAGACGCTGCTTAACAGCGGGTCAAATTCACGCTGCAGGCGCGGATATTCATCACCGAGCACCAAAACGACCATGATGACAGCGGCAAGACTGACCATGATAGCGAAGCAGGATCCAAGGACAATAAGGGTGACGGCGGTAAGAGGTCGCATCAATTCTTTCCAAAATGGTCTAGTTAACCCGTAGGGTTACTGAAATTATGACGAATATGCCCTTGATCAAAGAGCGTCGGGCATCTAGCCTAGCCGAATTGAACCAATTGCAAAACAGTCTCTGACTGACGTGGAGAAAATTTTGACGATATTTGAACAACGCCTGAGCCGCAGCATCGCTATTGCACTGCTCGCTCTGATGTCGCTGCCAGCCCTTAGTAACAACGAGGGTGACACTTCGGCGCCCGAAAATAGTCTGTTTCTCTCCCCCACACTGCTTTATCCCGAACCGCGACATGAAAATATCGGTGAACTGGTAGCACAGTTCGTTCAGAAGTCGCATTACAACCAGGTATCGGTTGATGACGAACTGTCATCGAAGGTGCTCGATTTTTACATCGAAAACCTGGACCGCAACCGCATGTACCTGCTGGCTTCCGACATCGAATATTTCGAACGCTATCGTTACGAACTCGACGACATCGTTAAAAGCGAACCACTTGATCCTGTCTATGAGATGTTCGAGGTCTATCAGACGCGCGTACGCGAGCGGCTGGAGTTCGCACTAACACAGCTCGAGACAGAGGCAGATTTTTCAACAGATCTCGAATTTCAATTTGATCGAACAGATGAACCATGGGCTACGGATTCACAAGCGCTTGATGACATATGGCGGAAGCGAGTTGTGAATGACGCGCTTTCACTCGCCCTTGAAGATGAGCCCTGGGAAAAAGTTCACGAAGTCCTGACAAAGCGTTACAAGGGATTTATAAAACGACTTGACCAGGTCAACAACGATGACGTATTTGAACGTTTCATGAACACGTTCGCGCACGCCGTCGATCCGCATTCCAGCTATCTTTCGCCGCGCAACGCCGACGAGTATCGAATCGCAATGAGTTTGTCGTATGTCGGTATTGGTGCGACTTTGCAAACAGAAGATGATTTTGTTCGCATTGTGAATATTATTCGCGGCGGCCCGGCCGATTTTGATGGCACCTTGAAGCGTGATGACCGGATTACCGCTGTGGCGCAGGGTTCCGAAGGCGATTTCGTTGATGTTATCGGCTGGCGACTGGATGACGTAGTTGACCTTATTCGCGGACCGAAGCAGTCCGTCGTCCGCTTGCAGGTCATTCCCGCAAATTCCGTGCCGGGCAGCCCAAAAGAAATTATTCGACTGACTCGTGGAGCCGTAAAGCTCGAAGAACAGGCCGCCAAAAGCGACATAGTTAAGGTGCCACGCGAAGGCCGCGAATGGTCGATCGGCGTAGTAGAAGTTCCCGGCTTTTATCGCGATTACCGTGCGCTGACCGACGGTGATACGAATTTCACCAGCGTCACCAAGGATGTCAAACGCCTCGTCAGCGAACTCGAGGATCAAGGAATTGACGGTTTGATCGTCGATATGCGAGGCAATGGCGGCGGTCACTTGACCGAAGCGACAGCGCTCTCAGGATTGTTCATCGACAACGGCCCTATCGTTCAGTTGCGAAACTCCATAGACGTCAGCCGCAGTCCACCGCAGCGCCTGGACGATCCGGACCCGGTTGCGCGCGTCGCCTACAACGGACCGCTGGTTGTGCTCGTTGATCGCTTCAGCGCCTCAGCATCCGAAATTTTTGCAGGAGCAATTCAGGATTACGCGCGTGGCGTAATAGTCGGGCAACAAACTTTCGGCAAGGGAACCGTGCAGAATCTTTACTCGCTGGACCAGTACTTCCGCAGTGAAGACGAGAAAGGATTTGGACAGCTGACATTAACCATCGGCAAATATTATCGGGTAACGGGCGCAAGTACCCAGCATCGCGGCGTACATCCGGATATCGAGCTACCATCAAGTATCGACACCGAATTAGTCGGTGAAAGCGCCCGTAAGAATGCCCTGCCCTGGGATACGGTCGAAACCACACGATTCGACGCCGGGACGCCGCTGGATATAACCATCGAGTCGCTGACGACCAATCACGTCGCACGATCCAGGGACGACCCTAACTTCCAGTATCAAATGGATCGAATTCAGGCTGGCAAGCGAATTCGTAACCAAAAAACGTTATCACTAAATATCGACACACGTCGTGCAGCGCGCGAGAGCGAACTTGCTGATGCGCTGAAAGACGAAAATAGCAGGCGCCAGGCATTGCATCTCGAACCGCTCGAAAGCCTTGATGACATCGATGACGAAAACAGGCCTGATGTACAACTTGACCAGGCGGCAAAAATTGCCACGGATATGGCGACGATGCGTGAGGTCAACGCAACGCCGGCACAAACCGCACAGGTAAGGCCATAACCAGATTGACTTGCGTACCTTTATCGCGGTGTTATACTCGACTATAACACCTTAGGGAGGGGCGTATGTTCGACAGGCGTAGCAAGCCAAAGCAACAGAACACCTTCGCCGCCAGCGCTACGTTAATCGTCCTGGCCGGCTTTTGCACCGCGCCCGCCCTGGCGGCAACATCCGCTCGAATTGGTTGCCCTGAAGAAGCTACAAAAGCCACTCTCGACGTGCCGGTCCATATTTTGACCACTGAATTGGTCAGCCATAGTGACCCTGCCGAGCCCAATGCCGATGATGAGGCTATCGCGGAGATAGTAGAGATCGAAATTGCCGCGTCCTCCAGTCTATTGGCGCCGCGAGCAGCTGCAGCCATTCGCGATGCATTTAAAATGTCACATACGCCACCGATGGCCGGGGCAGACGCAAAGCCCGAACCAGCGACTGATGATGAGGGTACGGTTCCGGACTCAGGAATGAATACCGAGTTACCTGGCGTTTCCGATGAAGACTTTTCGCGCTACAAGAAGCAAATGTACCGTCGCGATATCTAAGCCTACCTGCTCAGGACTTTAGTGATCCCAAAGTAATTATCGCCAAGCAGATTGGCGTCCTTTTCCTTGACGACCCCATCCGGGTCTATCGCAAATACCGTTGCAACGGATCCCGCGGCAGGAATGACGTCCTCATCATTCCGATAAACCGCGTGTCTCGCAATCAGTTTTGCGCGACGCTGCAATACGTCAGCGCAGTGAATAACGCTTTCCATTGAGTCCCAGCGTTTCTCAATCCTTTCAATTATTTCGTCACACTCGTACTTCGTGCCGTAATTGACGGCGCCGACGCTCTTTTCACTCGCTTCCTTTGCGAGTTGGGCAAGATCGTCTTCAGCAAAATGTAAATATAGCTGCTGCGCGAACGACAAAATCATGAAATTAATTGAGCGTTTGGTCGCGTCATCAAGCCCTCCGTGATCCGGTGGAGTGGCGTTGTAGACTGTATCGAGGCTCTGCAGTAATTCCTGCTCTCTCGCCTGGCCTGCGTCGATGCGGGCCACAATCAGGTCAATTTCTGTCTGCAGACTGCGTCCACGAAATATTTTCGATACACCGTTCATTGCCGTCAATTTGTGACGTTCGGCCTGCAACTGATCTTCCAGCAGTTGTACTTGCAGACGATGCTCCGCCATTTCACCTTCAAACTTTGCCGCCTGGCCATCGCGCTGCTCATTCCATGCATCCAGCGTCCTGCCGTGCACGCGTTGTTCTCGCTGTTGTTTTAGCTCTTCTGCGAACCGCGATAGTTTGAGATTACAGTGCGCCGCAAGATGCCGTAGCTGATAAAAAGCGACAACGTTGTGAACCCATTCCCGGTCCAGCAACAGGCTCTCGAGGTGGTCCATTTTTTGCTGTACGCGTGCCGTGGCGCCTTCGTGTTGTTTGATACGGTCCTGCAGCTGATATTTTTCATCACGCAGCGCTGCGAACTCTTTCTTGAGCTCGGCACGATTACGAAACAGGTCGACCAACTTATCGTTGTCCTCGACCACTTCCGGTGCGGCTTTGAATATTCCTGTCAGGCTCGTCACTACAGCTCGCTTTACATGATCTGTGGCTGCCGAAACGTAGGTCCGGCGCCAAATCGAGTGCCAATAATGACAATTGATGGCCTGCGATACTCGGACTGAATCGACAGTTTTGACAACTGCCAAATCGCTGGTTTCGAGGTTGCGCTAGCGGTCGAGGATCAAATGACCTTGATCGTAGAGATAGTCGAGCCACTTATTGAGGACGATATTGAAGCGCCAGCGCCGGTCAAGTTCCTCTCGATGCTCGAATACGAGGCGTCTCAGGGCTTCATGCCGCTGTCGCTCGCCGATCGCCAGAACCTCGGCTTGTTGACCATCCAGATAAACGCGAACGGTGATATCCGGGTCCGTCAGCAGTCCTTCGTCGGTCGGCAGGTGATACGTCAGCGATAACGTGACTGTGTATCGGCTTGTTTCGATAATCTCGACAAATAAATCGCAATCTCCAGCCACGCGAGATCGGAAACAGCCGTCGAGACGCCCTATTTCCGGGATCAGTTGTAACAGGCGCAGAAAGTTACTCTCGTACAGCGCCATCAGGCCGACAAAGCTATTCGGCCTGACAATCGTCTGTGGAACCAGTTTGGAATCGAGCAACATGCTGTTCAATATAGCAGGCAGAGAGCTGCAATATCAGGGTCGTACTCGGCGCTCAACGCCTGTACTATCGAGGATTCTACTCGAAATTTCTTCAATTGAAAATTTCGTCGTATCCACGTACGGAATCCCGTATCGACGAAATATCTTTTCCGTCTCACGCAGCTCAAATCTCACTTGCTGCGCTGAAGAGTACTTTCCCATAGCGCGGCGTTCTTTTCGTATTTGGCACAATCGGTCCGGATCGATGGACAGACCGAATAATTTTTCTTTTTGCTTTAAGAGAAAATCTGGCAGATCGCCACTTTCGAATTCCTCGTCGGTCAGCGGATAGTTCGCCGCGTAAACGCCATATTGCAGCGCAAGGTACAGACAGGTTGGCGTCTTGCCGGAGCGTGATACACCAATCAGTATCACATCCGCGACGTCGTAATTGCGGCTAATACCACCATCGTCATTTGCCAGTGCGAAGTTGGTCGCCTCAATACGCTTCATATACGCATCAATATCGCTCATGCCATGTGCACGGCCGGGCTCAAAGCTTGGCTTTTCACCCAATTCGGCCGCAAGTGGATCGAGGAATGCATCAAAGATGTCCAGATGCAGGCCGTTCGCTTCCTTCAGGATCGCTCGATATTCATCTTGTACCAGCGTCGAAAACACGATCGGCTTCGGTCCACCGGATTCTCGTACTGCGTTTATGGTACGCACAGCCTCCTTCGCCTTGTCTTCGGTATCTATAAATGGCAAAGTCATTTTCCGAAAATTCCGAGCCGAAAATTGCGTGAGCAGACTGTGCCCGAGCGTTTCTGCCGTGACACCGGTCTGGTCAGAGAGAAAAAATACAGTGCGTTCTACCATCAGATGGATTGTCCATTTCCTGCCGCGGAAAACAAGGGAGTAAATCTTGGAACCTTACGTTATCAAGCTTGATGAGCTTGGCATGAATGATGTTGAAACGGTCGGGGGCAAGAACGCATCTCTCGGTGAAATGATCAGAAATTTGAGCAATCTGGGGGTCACCGTCCCGGGCGGATTTGCGACGACCGCCGCTGCTTATCGCGACTTCCTTAAAGCCGATGGCCTCGACAATCGGATCAACGGCATTCTCGACGAGTTGGATGTCGATGATATCGCCGCATTAACTTCAGCCGGCGAACAGATTCGGGGCTGGATACTTGCGACTCCCCTGCCGCAGAAACTAACGGAAGATATCAACGCAGCCTGGGCGGAAATGAGTGGCGGCAACGACATCACCGTTGCGGTACGTAGTTCCGCCACTGCCGAAGACCTTCCCGAAGCGTCATTTGCAGGCCAGCAGGAAACCTTTTTAAATATTCGTGGCCTGGACAATGTCATCGAAGCAATGCATCAGGTATTTGCCTCTTTGTTCAACGATCGCGCCATTTCGTATCGCGTTCATCAGGGTTTTGACCACAGCCTGGTGGCACTCTCCGCGGGCATTCAAACAATGGTTCGCAGCGACCTGGGCTCTGCCGGCGTGATGTTCACACTGGACACCGAGTCGGGATTCAGGGATGCCGTCTTCATCACTGCGTCCTACGGACTCGGCGAGACGGTGGTACAGGGTGCCGTCAATCCAGATGAGTTTTACGTGTACAAACCCGCTCTTGCCGCTGGTAAACGAGCGATCCTGCGCAAGAATCTGGGCAGTAAAGCGCTCAAAATGGTTTACAGCGACAATCCACAGCCCGGCAAGACGGTAGACACAGTCGACGTTGATGAAAAAGACAGTATGTCGTTCTCTTTGACCGATGAAGACGTCACTGCGCTGTCGAAAATGGCGGTCACCATCGAAGACCACTATCGGCGCCCGATGGACATCGAGTGGGGTAAGGACGGAAATGACGGCAAGCTGTACATTCTGCAGGCCCGCCCGGAGACGGTGCAAAGCCGCAGCGGCCGTACTATTCAACGCTACACGCTCAAAGCACACTCCGGCATTATTACTTCCGGACGCAGCATTGGGCAGAAGATCGGTGCCGGTAAAGCGAAAATCATTCGCGACGTCAGCGAAATGGGCCGGGTTCAGGCTGGCGATGTTCTGGTCTCAGATATGACGGATCCCGACTGGGAACCGGTCATGAAGCGCGCCTCTGCCATTGTAACGAATCGCGGCGGCAGAACCTGCCATGCGGCCATCATCGCCCGAGAGCTCGGCATACCGGCAGTGGTGGGCTGTGGCGATGCAACCGAGAAAATTCTGGACAGTATTGACGTTACCGTTAGTTGCGCTGAGGGCGATGAAGGCTTCGTCTATGAAGGCAATCTTGAATTCGAGCAGACGCAAATCGAGCTCGACTCGTTACCCGACATTCCCGTAAAGATCATGATGAACGTCGGCAATCCGGACCGTGCATTCGATTTCGCCAATATCCCGAACCACGGTGTCGGTCTGGCAAGACTGGAATTCATCATCAATCGCATGATCGGCGTACATCCGCAGGCGCTTCTTGACTACGACGCGCTCGACGACAAGACTCGTGCAGCGGTCGATGACCAAATGGCAGGATACAGCGATCCGGTCGGATTCTTTGTCGACAAACTCGCTGAAGGCGTTGCAACAATTGCAGCAGCGTTCGCACCCGAGCCTGTCATCGTTCGAATGTCCGATTTCAAGTCCAACGAGTACGCCAATCTGATCGGTGGTCGCGCTTACGAACCCGACGAAGAAAACCCGATGATCGGTTTTCGTGGTGCAGCGCGTTACGTCTCAGAGAGTTTCCGGCCCTGCTTCGACCTCGAATGCGAGGCGCTAAAACGCGTGCGCAATGATATGGGGCTGACAAACGTACAAATCATGATTCCGTTCGTTCGTACTGTGCAGCAGGCCAAGGATGTCATCGACGTGATGGCGGAGAACGGCCTTGAACGCGGCAAGGACGACTTGAAGATCATCATGATGTCGGAGTTACCGACGAACGCATTGCTCGCAGATCAATATCTGGAACACTTTGATGGCATGTCGATCGGCTCGAACGATATGACACAACTCACATTAGGACTGGATCGGGACTCGGCTCTTATCGCAGACACATTTGATGAACGCGATGATGCCGTGAAAGCGCTGCTGGCGATGACGATTAAAGCTTGCAAGGCGCAGAACAAATACGTCGGTATTTGTGGCCAGGGCCCTTCAGATTACCCGGATCTGGCGCGCTGGCTACTCGATCAGGGTATTGAGAGCATGTCTCTGAACCCCGATACGGTTGTTGAGACGTGGATGTTTCTTGCTGGCGAGAAAGTCTGACGCGAATCAGAAGCGGTCGTAGCCTGAGCGGCGCTGCCAGCGTATCCGTGGCAGCCAGATGCCAAGAATAATGCCAACGAGTAATACGAGCGCTCCGGACATGAACCAGTAACGCGTCGTCTGGCCTGAGAGCTGACGATTCTCCTGCTCCAATGTATCGGCACGAATTTCCGCGTTCGCAACCTCGTCCAGCAGCGATTTGTTCTGCTCGTTGATGCCCAGGACGTTTGCAGCGGTTCGCCGAATCTCCACAAGCTCCTTTTCGGCTGCGGCCTTCTCACGCTCAAGCGTACTGATGCGTCGATTCGCCGCATCATACTCGCCCTTGATCGCCGTCAATTGAGAGCCCAACGACGTGCCGCGCGAGTTCGCGTTCGTCAATTCACCGGTCAGTATCTCAAGTTGCTCACGTGCGCTGCGCTCGTTCATGAGGTATCGAGTCAGCACCCAGCCTTCGGTTCCACCCGGCGTTCTGACCCGTGAGTAACCGGATTCCGCATCCTTTTCCAGAACCTCAAGCTGCATGCCACTACGGATCATGAGCTGAATTGAATTGCTGGTGCTCGGCCCCGAGCGCAGCGTAATTTCGAATTCATCACTGACCCATGCGGGAGCGCCATAGGCGAATGGGGCAGCCAATATCAGGATAAGCGGTAAGGAACGCAATGTGCTCTTCATCATTTCGCAATAATATGACAAGCCAGCCTCTCCTGCCAAGTAAAGATTAGTCAAATCAGTCGCTTATCGGCGACAGTTCAGAGATGTTCTGTTCCCAGTTGCGGCCGTCAAACGGCGTCTCCTCGACAGATTCGAGGGTTGATGGATCAAGGCAGTTGACGTTAATGCTGAGGCCGCCCGGATGGGAGCGCGGCACGTAATAGGATTTGATGCCGCAGTGCTTGCAGAAACGGTGCTGCGCAACGCCGGTGTTAAAGGTGTACGTCGTTAGCGCTTCTTCACCCTTTAACAGTCGAAAATTCTTATTCGACACGAACAAGTGCAGAAAGCCGCTCATGTTACAGATGCTGCAATTGCAACGCGACGCTTGAATGACCGCCGGTGCCTCGATTTCAATTTGAACGCTGCCACAATGGCAACCACCTTTATGTGTCGTCATGCTGCGTCCTTGTTCCAGACAGCAATGTGGTTGTTGGCCGGCATCGTGTAAAGCCTGGCTCTAGCCATGTTGTGATCACGCGCGTATTCATCGAGTGACTCAAGGTGTCGAATCCCCATCTCAGGATTACGCGAGCGAAGAGACGTGTGAAATGCTGCATTGCTGGGCGTATTGAATTCACCGCCCTGGCGAAAGGGTCCGTACAGACAAAACACTCCGCGTTCTGTAAGTACATTACCCACGATCTCAAACATTTTCTGCACCGCTTCAATGCTCATGATGTGTGCAGTATTCGACGAAAACACCGCATCGCAGGATGCCGCTGGTACGTCGCTGGTCAACACGTCAAGCGACAGCGGCGGCAACAAATTTGCAAGCCCTGAGTCATTCACCCAGGCACGAATGCCGCCATGATTCTCGTCCAGATCGCTGGTTTGCCACCGCAGGAACGGCAGCTCTTTCGCGATACGCGCTGCATGCTGGCCAGTGCCCGAACCTATCTCAAGGACCTTTGTGCAATTCGCGAATTCGTTGCGCAAGACGTCCAATATCGGAGCACCATTGCGTTCCGCATATTCGGAGAACGGCTTGTCAGTCATGTCCAGCATCGCCACTTAACGCGGCAGCGTCTATCAGGTGTTCACGATACCAGACGAGTTCTTCGATCGAGTCGCGTATGTCGGACAAGGCCAGGTGCTCAGAGTCCTTGTTATATCCCTCTGCAACTTCAGGAGCCCAAAGTGACGCGAGTATTTTCAACGTGCTGACGTCGAGATTGCGGTAATGAAAAAACTTCTCGAGTGTCGGCATCTCTCGTGCAAGAAAGCGTCTGTCCTGGCAGATGCTGTTACCGCACATCGGAGAAGCACCCTCCTCGACCCATTCGCCGAGGAACTCAATGGTTGCCTGCTCGGCTTCAGCAGCACTGGTTCTGCTCTGCGAGACTCTTTCCGTAAGACCAGACCTGCCGTGCTGGCGCATGTTCCATTCGTCCATCCCATCCATCACTTCCGTGGACTGATGTATCGCCATCACAGGGCCTACTGCGAGCTCTGTCAGATACTTGTCCGTAACAATGGTGGCGATCTCAATGATGGTGTCGGTCTGCGTGCAAAGACCCGTCATCTCCAGGTCGATCCAGATCAGATTGGTCGATCGGTCCGGGGCGGTATCAGGCATATTTTCAAGACCTCTGGTATTGGGACTGCCGTAGTTTACATGGCCGGAGAGTGCAAGGCTGCCTGCTTGGCGTCATACTTCGCCAATGAGTGATCAATCTGCAACGGTAATCGCCACCTACAGCCGCCGCATGGGGCTACTTCTTGCCACTGGCAAGAAAGTGGATGCGCGAATCAAGGGCAAGCGCATGAAAGCCGTATGCGGTGACACGGTGACTGCAGAGCCCATCGAGAATGAAACCGACTGGCTGATCACCGGGATCAGTGAACGTCGAAATGAGCTGACACGACCGAACCTGCGCGGCCAGGTCGAAGTGCTCGCGGCCAATGTCGACACGCTGGTCGTTGTGGCGTCGGTCTCGCCGTTACCGGACTGGTACATCGTCGATCGTTACCTGTGTGCCGCAGAATTAATGGGTGTCGAGGCAGTTGTCGTTTTTAACAAGATTGATTTGCTCGTCGGACATGACATCGAAATTCCCGAACTGCAAGAATATCGGGATATCGGTCTGCCTGTCATAGAATGCAGCGCCACAACAGGACAGGGCACCAGGGGGATTCTGAAGCTACTCGCCAACAAATGCGGAATAGTTGTCGGTCAATCCGGAGTCGGCAAGTCGAGCCTGATCAATCACCTGGTGACAACGTCGCAGCAACGCACTGCAGATATTTCCAGCAAGACAGGCGAAGGTCGTCATACGACGGTGAATTCCGTCATGATTCCCTTGCAGGGCGGAGGTTCGATCATCGATTCGCCGGGCGTGCGCGATTACGCACCTGTACTTTCGGCGGCAAGCGATGCGGCATTGGGATTTCGAGAGATTGCTGCTGCGGCACAATCCTGCCGCTTCGCCAACTGCCGCCATTTGCGTGAACCAGGCTGCGCGGTAAAAGACGCCGTTGAACAGGGCAGCATCAGCTATCGCCGCTACGAGAGTTTCAAGCGTGTCGTTAATCTGACCGAAAAGTTATCCGAAGGTCGCTATTAACCCGGCGGCCAACTAAATGCCCTGCCCCCGAGCAAGTGCAGGTGGATATGGAAAACGGTTTGGCCCGCTGCCTCGTTGCAATTCATTACTACGCGATAGCCTTCGTCAGCGAAGCCCTCCTCTGCTGCAATATCCTGCGCCGCTGAATACAGACTCCCGACGATCGCCTGATCGTCTGCGGTGATCTCGTTAATCGTTGAGATGTGTTTGCGAGGGATAATCAAAACGTGTGTCGGTGCCTGCGGATTGATGTCGCGGAACGCGATCGCGGTGTCGGACTCGTAAATAATATCTGCTGGAATATCGCCAGCCAATATTTTACAAAACAGACAATCTGAGTTTGATTTTGCCATTCGAACCTCTAGTCAACGGCCCGCCGGCCATAGAACGCATGAGACAACGTGCCGCCATCCACGTATTCAAGTTCCCCGCCAAGCGGCACGCCGTGTGCTATGCGGCTCGCTGTGACACTGTTTCGCAATGCGAGGTCGGCCAGATAATGGGCCGTAGCGTCGCCTTCCACTGTGGGGTTGGTGGCGATGATCAGCTCTTTGACTTCACCATTACCCAGCCATTCTTCGAGCTTGCTCAAGCCCAGTTCTTCCGGGCCGATGCCATCCAGCGGTGAGAGATGGCCCATCAACACGAAATACTGTCCGCGGAATCCAGTCGCATCCTCAATTGCCATCACATCAGCCGGCGACTCGACGACGCATAGCTGCGCGGTATCACGGCCGCTCGCAGAACAGATCGAGCACAGTTCGCTCTCTGTGAACATCCGGCAACGACTGCAGTGCCCTATTCCGTCGACTGCATCGGCAAGCGCCGCGGAAAGGCCACTCGCGCCATCGCGATCCCGTTCCAGCAAGTGAAATGCAATGCGCTGTGCCGACTTTTGACCGACGCCCGGCATACAGCGAAGGCCGTCGATCAACCGAACCAGTAATGGAGAATAGGACATCGGTTAGAACGGCAGTTTCATGCCAGGCGGCAAGCCCATTCCCGACGCCATACCTGAGAACTTTTCCTCAACCGTTTTTTCGACTTTACGAATCGAGTCATTAAATGCGGCGACAATCAGGTCTTCCAGCATTTCTTTGTCATCGCCAACAAGAGTGTCGTCGATCTCAACGGACTGAACCTGGTGCCGGCAAGTCATCGTGATTTTCACCATGCCCGCACCGGACTCACCGGTGACGGTAATCGACGCCATTTCTTCCTGCGCCTTTTTCATATTGGCCTGCATCTCTTGTGCCTGCTTCATCAATTGGCCAATGCCACCCTTCATTCCAGTACTCCGTTAATGCGATTAATACGGGTTCAGAACCACCCGAATGATTCAAGACAAGACACAGTGTGCAGAAAATGGCTGGTCCATTTCAAGTACTGTCCGGAGTACTAGTCTCCTGAAATTATCTCAATCGTGTCCGTTTTTAATTCAGCGCCAAACATATTCTTCATCGCCTGCACATTGGGATCTGCCTCAAGATTCTTTCGAGCTTCCTCAAGTTGCTCATCGGCCATGCGTGATTCCTGCTGAACTGGTGTTTCCGCGGCCTCGGAACCGATCGTGATATCAACAAGCAGTTTTTCACCAAAGTGCTCACTCAAGCTCTCGGCGATTGTGTCTTTGCGCTGCTTCGTCAGCGTCGACTCTGATCGCGGATCCAGACCAAGAAATACAGTGTTTTCTTCGCGCCGCAAATACGCACAGTTGCTGGCCAGCAAACGCACCGCGCCGGATAACCCCAGCGTAACGACCAACTGGCTCCATTCCGGGTCAGACCAGGCCTGTGATTCCGCTGTTGGCTGCGTGGTTTTCGCCTGCACCACCTTGGGTGCAGCGGCTTTCGGTTTATCTCCGACACCCGCAACCACTCCGCCACCGCCAACGGACCCTGTAGTCTCCGCAGCGGCCGGTTTGAACGTCAACATACGCATCAGAGTCATTTCGGCCCCGCTGCGTGGATCAGGTGCCAGATGCAGGTCCCTTCGCCCCATGATCGCCACCTGGTAAAACAACTGGACGTCCGCAATGGGCATTATCTCTGCAAGCGCTGCGATTTCTTTTTCAGAGAGATCGTCTTCACTGTCGCAAGTACCAACAACCTGGAAAACCGCGACCCGTTGCAAGTCCCGGGCAATGTCATCCAGAAGACGTGAATAATCGGGAAACTGTTCGTCGATTTCACGTATGGCTTCGATAATGCCTTTCGCATCACCTGCCGCCAGCAACTTCATCAATCGCATAACGTGATCACGATCGATGGTGCCAAGCATGGTTGCGGTCTGGCCCTCTTCTATTTTTCCACCGCAGTATGCAATCGCCTGGTCCAGCAGACTCAGCGCGTCGCGCATGCTGCCATCCGCAGCGCGAGCGATCATCGCCAGCGCAGCAGGTTCAAATTCGAGCTTCTCCTCACCGCAAATAAACGTCAGCCGATCTGAAATCAAGCGCGGCGTCATGCGCTTAAGGTTGAACTGCAGACAGCGTGATAACACGGTGACAGGTAGTTTTTGGGGATCTGTTGTCGCAAGCAGGAACTTGACGTGTTCCGGCGGTTCTTCCAGCGTTTTCAGGAGAGCGTTGAACGAGCTCTTCGAAAGCATGTGCACCTCATCAATCAGGTACACCTTGTAGCGACCGCGGGCCGCAGCATATTGCACGTTATCGAGCAGGTCGCGTGTATCGTCAACTTTGGTCTTGGAGGCGGCGTCGACTTCGATCAGATCGATAAACCGACCCTCGTCAATTTCCCGGCAGGCACTGCATTTTCC
>JAJFKQ010000215.1 GCA_021773155.1 Woeseiaceae bacterium
ATTGGTTGGAGACATTATATCGCCAGCGAGAATATGCGAACTCGGCGAATCTGTCTCGGGTACCGGAATCAACTCTTTTTGTGGTGATTGAATGACTGCAAAGGCGGATTGTAGCGCCGCTACCGATATGACCTCGTCGTCGAGGGTCCACCAGGGCCTGTGATCCACATCGCCTTCGGATCGGCGGGTCCGAAATTGGGTGACAACAAGATCAAGGAATCAACCGATTGCATAGTCGGGTGGTCGAGCATAGACAGTGCCAACGCCGCTCCATTCGACATGGCAATAACTACAATTTTTTGACCTATCAGGTGGCCGATTGCGAGTGCATTTGCGACGTCATCAAGCCATGCCTCTGCGCTGACATCGACCAGCGCGTTTGACTTCAGGCCGTGTCCCGAGAACCGAGTCTCGAACAAGTTGGCACCCAGTCGTTTCGCGACCAATTCAGCAAGCGGTGCGCTTTCCTGGCGTGAGGCCGAAAAGCCATGCAAGGCGAGCCGGTGTGGTTCCCAGCAATACCGTAGCAATCGCAACGGCGACCGCAATGAACAGCTTACTGCGTCGCTTCATTCGAGGCTCAGGATCTTGTTCCAGTGTTTCTTCTCAACCGGCATGATTGACAACCGATTTCCCTTGCGCGTCAGAACCATATCCTCAAGACTTTCTTCGGCTTTTATCTCTGCCAGCGTGATATTTCTTGATAATTTCCTGACGAATTCCACATCGACCAGGATCCAACGCGGGTTTTCTTTCGTGCTCTTGGGATCGAAATACCGCGATGTCTCGTCAAACTGTATTGGGTCCGGATAGGGCTCGCTTGCGACGCGGGTAATGCCGACGATGCCCGGCTCCTTGCAGCTAGAATGATAAAAGAAAATCTCGTCACCGATTTTCATGTCGTCGCGCATCATATTGCGGGCCTGATAATTGCGAATGCTGTCCCACATTTCGCGACCGTCCTTTTGCATGTGGTCGATGCTGTAAACGTCAGGTTCCGACTTCATTAACCAATAGGCCATAGCGTAATCTTGCATCCTGTCCGGGTTTGAAGCCGCGCAGTTTAGCACGTCGAGATTTGACTATTCGGGGTGGGCGCTGTGGTAGGATTGCTGCTCAAAAATAAGATGCTCAGAGGGACGTATCGGATGGCCAACATGCTGGCAAATATCTTCGGTTCATCACCCGTAAGACCACTGGAAAAACACATCGGCATCGCCTATCGATGCGCCAAGCAACTGCAGCCCTTTTTCTCCGCGGCGATTAGCGGCGACTGGGATAAAGCTCTTGAGGCGCGCGATAAGATAGAAACGCTCGAGCATGAAGCGGATGACCTGAAGAAGAAGATCCGGCTGCAATTGCCCAAGTCTCTATTCATGCCCGTTCCCCGGGAGGACTTGCTTGAGCTGCTGTTGGTGCAGGACAAGATCGCAAACCGTACCAAAGATGTATCGGGTCTGGTTGTGGGTCGCAATCTGGAAGTACCCAGTCAGATTGCTGAGCAGTTTCTGGAATTTGTCGGGCGGAACGTCGATGCTGCGAAGCAGGCCCGCAAGAGCGTTCGCGAACTCGACGAATTGTTCACGGCGGGATTTCGCGGTGCTGAGGTCGCTCTGGTTGAGGGCTTAATTGAAGAACTCGACCAGATAGAAACCGATACCGACGAAAAACAGGCCGCATTGCGGGCCGCCTTGTTTGAAATCGAAAAAGATCTGAATCCAATCGACGCCATGTTCATGTACAAGGTCATTGAATTGACTGGCGAAATTGCAGATATGGCCGAGCGCGTCGGTCGTCGACTCGAGCTGTTGCTCTCACACTAAACAAGAATAATTAATCGGGGGTGGCTTCAGTGAACCCCGGGAGCGAGTAATGGAAGCGCAATACATCTACATCGGTCTTGCTGCAGCGTTCGGGCTTTTCATGGCTTGGGGAATCGGCGCGAATGACGTTGCAAACGCTATGGCGACGTCGGTTGGTTCCAAGGCACTGACGATCAAGCAAGCTATTTTCGTTGCGGCAATATTTGAGTTTGCGGGCGCTGTTCTGGCCGGTGGTGAGGTTACCTCAACTATTCGCAAGGGGATCGTCGATACGAGTCTGCTGGTGGGCTCTGAAGAACTTCTGATTTACGGAATGCTGGCCGCGTTGCTGGCCGCCGGAACCTGGCTGCTGATTGCCTCTCGTAATGGTTGGCCCGTGTCGACAACGCATTCGATCGTCGGCGCAATTGTTGGTTTTGCGGCCGTAGGTATCGGCGTGGACGCCGTGCAGTGGGGCAAGGTTGGCACGATTGTAATGAGCTGGGTAGCTTCGCCATTGACCGCCGGGTTCATCGCCTACCTGATCTACATGAGCGTGCAACGATTGATTCTTCATCAGGAAGATCCTCTCGCAAAGGCAAAGCGCTACGTGCCCATTTACATTTTCTTTGCCGCGTTCACGATTACATTGGTTACGATCCTGAAGGGCCTCAAACACGTCGGTCTTCATCTGAGTATTCAGGAAAGCTATTTCCTCGCGACCGCAATCGCCCTTGCTATAGCAGTCGTCGGTGCGTTCTTTATTGCCCGTATCAAGGCAGATCCCAAGTCTGAAAAGAAGGATCATTTCTACACGGTAGAAAGAGTGTTTGCCGTGTTGATGGTCATTACGGCATGTGGCATGGCATTTGCTCATGGATCAAACGATGTTGCCAACGCGATCGGTCCGCTCGCGGCTGTTATTGGCGTAGCGACGACGGGTTCTATCGCTGCTAAATCGGCTTTGCCCGTGTGGGTTCTCGTGATTGGTGGTGTCGGTATCGTGATCGGATTAGCCACATTCGGCCGGCATGTCATCGCCACTGTTGGCAAGAAGATTACACAACTGACGCCGAGTCGCGGATTTGCTGCAGAGCTTGCGGCAGCAACAACGATTGTGATTGCTTCCGGTACCGGTATGCCGATTTCCACAACGCACACGCTCGTCGGCGCAGTCCTCGGAGTAGGTCTTGCCCGCGGTATTGACGCTATCGATCTAAGAGTGGTCGCGCGGATTCTGGTTTCATGGGTTGTGACCATTCCTGCCGGCGCATTTCTCGCTATTATCTTCTTCTTCATTTTCCGCCTCGTATTACCGTAGGTCTCGTATGTCAAAATCCCGAAGACTGTTAGCCGTGTTAGGGTTTTTCTTGTTGCCCGTACTTGCCTTCGGACAACAAACCAGCGATGCGATTATTCGTTATGAGGATTTGCAGCACCCGGTTCTTGGCTCATCAGGAATGGTGGCGGCACAGAATAAGCAGTCGGCTGCGGTGGGTGCTCAAATACTGGCGGATGGCGGCAGCGCCGTCGATGCGGCGATCGCAACCGGTTTTTCGCTTGCGGTGACACTGCCACGCGCTGGCAATCTGGGCGGTGGCGGTTTCATGTTGATCCATGATGCAGCTAAAGATGAAAACATAGCTATTGATTACCGTGAGATGGCCCCACAAAGGGCGACCCGGGACATGTACCTGGACGAAAACGGTGATGTTGATACGAATCGATCACGATTCAGTCACCTCGCTTCCGGGGTACCCGGAACTGTTAGTGGCCTTTACTTTGCACACAAGAAACTCGGCCGATTACCCTGGAAAGATCTTTTGCAGCCGGCTATAAAGCAGGCCCGGGAGGGGATCGTAGTAAGTTATGACCTTGCTGAATTCCTGCGCGGCCGTAAGGCCCGTTTATGCCGCAATGCAGCGGCCTGTGCTTATTACTACAAGAGTGATGGCGGCTCGTACGATGCCGGTGACATTCTGGTGCAGACCGATCTTGCAGATACACTCGAACTCATAGCGGAGCAGGGCCCCGACGCCTTCTACAAAGGCAAAATAGCCAAATTGATCGCGGCAGAAATGAAGCGGGGTGGAGGCCTTGTCGATCTGCCTTCACTGGCGGCCTACAAGCCTGTGAGTCGAACCGCATTGCGCAGCTCTTATCGAGGCTATGACATCGTAACGATGCCACCCACCAGCTCGGGTGGTGTGCACGTTTTGCAAATGCTGAATATTCTGGAGCATTTTCCAGTTGCAGAGTTTGGCGCGGGCAGTGCGGACAGCGTTCACCTGCTCGCCGAAGTCGCACGGCTCGCGTATGCCGACCGATCGAAACATCTCGGCGATCCGGACCACTACGACGTGCCGATCGACTGGTTGACGAGCAAAGCGTATGGAGAGGAGCTCGCCGCCACGATAGGTATGCACACCGCGCGCGATTCTGAAGACGTATTGCCAGGTGTTGTGCCGATGCACGAAAGTGAAGACACGACGCACTTCTCGGTGATGGATAGCGATGGCAATGTTGTTTCCAATACCTACACGATGAACTTTTCTTTCGGTTCGGGCATTGCCGTACCAGGTGCGGGTTTCTTGCTCAACAATGAAATGGATGATTTCTCAGCAAAACCGGGCGTGATGAATGCGTTCGGAATGCTCGGCGGCGAGGCGAATGCAGTCGCCGCAGAAAAGCGGCCGTTGAGCTCCATGACGCCGACAATCGTATTCGCCGATGGCGAACCGTGGTTCGCGACGGGGAGTCCTGGTGGGAGCCGGATCATTACTGTCGTATTGCAAATGATCGTTAATGTTATTGATCACGGCATGAATCTCGCTGAGGCGGCTATTGCGCCTCGCATGCACCATCAGTGGTATCCCGACGTGTTGTCTCTGGAGCCCGGATATAGCCCCGACACTATTCGCATATTGCAGGCTCGCGGCCATGACGTTCAGATCGCGACGCACTCCAGCGGTAGCACTCAAACGGTAGGTTTCCGCGATGGGCTGTTTCGCGGCGCATCGGATACGCGTAGACCCAATGCCGGTGCGGTTGCTCCCGAGATGGGTAGCTCCGATTGAACGACGATAAGTCGCCGGTCCTTACCCAGGCTGCGCGGCGCTATGCGATGGTCATTCTCGCCATCGTATACATGTTCAATTTTGTCGATCGACAAATTCTCGCGATCTTACTACCTCAAATCCGCGATGAATTTGGCACCAGCGACGCTTACCTTGGGTTTCTTTCCGGCACCGCATTCGCGCTCTTCTATGTAACTTTGGGTGTGCCCATTGCTCAGTACGCTGATCGCTGCAATCGCCGTAACCTAATTGCCGCCTCAGTAGCCCTCTGGAGCGCCATGACCGCCTTGTCCGGATTGGCTGCCAATATTTGGCACCTGACTGCAGCTCGAATCGGCGTCGGTGTTGGTGAAGCTGGATGCAGCCCTCCGGCGCATTCAATGATCGCCGATTACTTCCCTCCTGAGAAACGCTCCACCGCGATGGGTTTCTACACGCTGGGTATTTCGGCGGGGATAATGACTGCTTACCTTGCTGGCGGTTGGGTCGCACAGAATATCGGTTGGCGGGTGGCATTCTTCGTCGTCGGTATTCCAGGGTTGCTGCTCGCCGTGATTGTTCGTTTTACGCTGCAGGAACCACGACGAGGTTCATCGGAAAGCCGAGCGCTTGGAGAGGCACGACCGAAACTCGCCGAAGTTTTCCGCTTTCTCGTAGCACGCCGTTCTTTTATTCACATGGCAATTGGAGCCGGACTATCCTCGTTCGTTGGTTATGCGGCAATTAGCTTCCTGCCCAGCTTCATGGTGCGCAGTTTCGGTATGGAGATAGCCGAGCTTGGGCGCTGGCTCGGCCTCATATTGGGAATTTCGGGTGGCGCGGGATTTTTTTTCGGCGGTTATTTTGCGGACCACCTTGGGCGCGGCAGCCATCGGAGAGCGTTTAACTTTATTGCATTGACTGTGCTGCTAACTGCGGGATTACTCGCGATGATGTTCCTGGCCGAGACTTCGAAGATGGCGCTGCTGCTGTTCATTATTCCGGCCGCGACAATGAATGTCTATCTTGCCCCTGTACTTGCCCAGGCCCAAAGCCTGGTTGCATTGCGAATGCGGGCAACCACCTCTGCGCTGGTTCTCCTTATCATAAACATCATCGGTCTTGCTTCCGGGCCGCTTTTAACCGGCGCGTTGAGCGACGCGATTGAACCAAGGTTTGCCGAAGAGTCGATGCGTTACAGCCTGTTGATTGTGACGTCCGTGATATTGCCCTGGGCCGTCTGGCATTATTATTGTGCCGGCAAATGGATTGACGATGACCTGGCCCGCGCGGCCGAGCACGACTAGACGGAACGCAAATACCCGTCAAATTCTGTGGTTGTCGCAATAGGTGTGGTTCGTTTATATTGTGAAATTATAATTCATAATATGGAACAGCGATGCGAGATCAAGCACCGCCGCAAGGGGCTCAAGCCGCGCTTCGAGCCATTCGGCTTCTCAAACTCTTCACGGCGGAAGCGCCCGAACTACAGCTTGCCGAGATCAGCAGCCTGTCGTCGCTCAACAAGACGACAACACACCGGTTGCTGCAGGCATTACTTAGCGAAGAGCTGCTCGACCGCAATCCCGGGAGCGGGGCCTACCGGCTGGGCCCGGGAATGATGGCATTGGGCGTGCAGGCGCTGTCGAGTAACGACCTTCGCTTGCGAGCGCGGCCACTCTTGAAGCGGCTCGCAGAGGACACCGGCGAAACAGCGACTCTGGAAGTTCCTATCGATGACACGATGCTGATTCTGGATGAAGTCACCAGCAAGCATTTTCTCGGTGCTTCCGGGAATGTTGGCACGCGCTGGCCGATACATGCGACCTCAACAGGTAAGGTGTTGATCGCCTTTGATCAAACCGGCCCGGACCGGCTTGGACCGGAACTATCCTGTTTGACCTCGAAAACGATTACGCAGTTCGACGAACTGGAGAAAGAACTGGGTGTTATTCGGCACCGCGGATTTGCCGAGGTCGTCGATGAGCTTGAAGAAGGGCTATCGGGCGTTGCCGCGGTCGTCAGAGGGGGCACGGGAGAAGTGCTGGGCGCACTGTCAATCTGTGGGCCAAGCCAACGCTTGTCTGAAAGCCGCCGCGCTCAGCTCGGTGTAATACTTTGCACCGCCGCCTCGCGCCTGCAGCCACGGTACTGATTTTAAGTCTCCGTGATAAGATGCGATTCGATAATCAGCGCAGGAATAACAATATTAATACTCGCAAGCTGGTCTCCAAACAACGCTCCATAATCGTGTCCGTCGCTGGTGTTCTCGCGGCGGCATTTTCGTTTTCAGCCAACGCCATCGAAATTGAGACCCCGGCCGTCGCGTTAACCGGTGTGCCGATGACCTATACGGTTAGCGCTGCGATGCCAGGTGAATCCGTCAGCATTACGGTCGACGGCGAATCCTACAACGCCAGTGCGGACGAGAATGGGCAAGCTGAATTTTCCGACGTAGCGATCGGTGCGGCAGGAGAGGCATCCGTGACTGCGTCGGCTGGCGGGGCATCGGCCAGCGTCAATGTTCGCGTGATTCCAGGGTGGGTTTCCGTGTTGCCAGCGGTCATGGCGATCGCAATAGCATTAACGTTGCGCAACGTTATCCCGGCTCTGGTACTGGGTTTGTGGCTGGGTGCGACAGCACTGCAATCATTTACCATGAAAGGTGCAGGACTTGGGCTGCTGGACTCCTTCCAGGTATTCGTTAGAGGAGCGTTGGCGGATTCAGACCGTGCGTCCATCGTCCTTTTTACGATGATGATAGGCGGCATGGTAGGAATCATCACTCGCAATGGCGGTATGGCCAGTATTGTCCTGGCCATAGTCAGCAAGGCGAAGACTGCTATCGGTGGGCAGGTCGCTGTCTGGTTAATGGGCATGATGATCTTCTTCGACGATTATAGTAATACGCTGGTTGTCGGAAATACTGCCCGATCACTGACAGACCACCTGAAAATCTCTCGCGAAAAACTCGCCTACATCGTCGATTCAACCGCAGCTCCTGTTGCGTGCATCGCCCTGATTACGACATGGATCGGTTATCAGATCGGCCTTATTGACCAGGCGTTGGGGACGATTGACGGGCTCGCTGATTTACAGGCGTATTCGGTTTTTATTCACTCGATTCCCTTCAGTTTTTACCCGATTCTCGCGATCACTTTCGTACTGCTTGTTTCTTCCACCGGCCTTGATTTTGGTCCGATGTACAAGGCGGAAGTCCGGGCTCGAAATGGCAAAGTAAAGCCCGAGATGACAGAGGCACTTCCTGCACTTGAAGGTGAGGAGCTGTCACCGAAGGACAACATTCCTCTACGTGCGTTTAATGCGTTTATTCCCATCATCGTACTGATTGTCGCGTTGGGGGCGAGTCTCATTATCCTTGGCGAAGGTGAAACGCTGACGCAGATTCTGGAAACGACGGAACCGTACAAAGCGATGATGTATTCATCGTTTGTCGGTGTTCTGGTCGCAGCGGCGTTGACGATAGGTCAGGGAATACTGTCAGTGCATGAAACAATCGATGCCTGGTATGGCGGTCTTCGCGCGACATTATTCGGCATGATCATTTTGGTATTGGCGTGGTCGTTGTCAGACGTTACAGCCGCGCTGAATACGGCATCGTTCCTGGTGACGCTGCTTGCGGGTTCATTGCCGGTTGCACTGATTCCCGCCATTGCATTCGTCCTCGCAGCAATCACTGCTTTTACGACAGGCACAAGCTGGGGAACCATGGCGATCCTGATGCCGTTGATCATTCCGCTCTCGTGGGCCGTGATGGTCGTGCACGGGATAGCAGACCCAAGTGGTATGCACATCATGTATTCAGCGATCGCATGTGTACTCGCCGGGGCGGTGTGGGGTGATCATTGCTCACCAATTTCAGATACGACGGTGTTGTCATCCATCGCCAGCGGTTGCAATCACATTGAGCACGTTCGTACGCAGCTGCCTTATGCTTTGCTGGTTGGTGGCGCTTCTTTGTTCATTGGCACAATCCCGGCTGGTTACGGGTTACCGCCGTGGATTTCGTTGTTAGCGGGCGTCGCAGTTTTGTACGCAGTTCTGAAAACGTTCGGACGGCGCGCCGAGGCTCAAGCATAACTGCGTAGCGTTTTATTGTCGGTGTAACTTTATGGATAAGCGCAGTAACGATCATGCGATAACGCGCAAGGATCTCCACGGCACCACGCCGGAACCGACGTACGGTGGCGTTACATCATTCATGCGCCGCAAGTATACGAAGGATGTGACCGGCGCCGATGTAGCCGTACTCGGAGTTCCGTTCGACACGGCGACCACCAATCGACCCGGTACGCGGCTGGGACCGAGAGCGATTCGCAACGCATCAACGATCATGGCGTGGGAACGACCCTACGGCATGGAGTTTGATCCATTCGACAAGCTTGCGGTTGTCGATGCTGGCGATGCTC
>JAJFKQ010000216.1 GCA_021773155.1 Woeseiaceae bacterium
TTTTTCATGACGCTGAGCAGGGAAGCAATGGCACGCAAATCAGGACCAGAGCCCGCGACGCTTTGCAGGACTGCTCCGCTCGCCTATGCTCACCGCATGGGCCATATACCTGAAGATAGCGCGCTGATGCTGAGATACAAAGACGGCGACACGGCCGCATTCGAGACGCTGTACCGACGTCACAACGATGCGCTTTATCGCTATTTGCTGAGACTATGCCGGCATCGGGCTACGGCTGAGGATATCTTCCAGGACGTCTGGGGCAAGATCATCAAGGCACGCTCGAATTATCGGCCGACCGCCAAATTCACGACTTTCATGTACCGCGTTGCCCATAATTGTTTTATCGATCACGTCCGCCGCAACAAGCGTCACTCCAATAACACGGAATTAGAGCCCGAATTTCACGCCGATACATCGGAATCACCGGACACGATTGCAGAGCGCAGTCTGGCCAGGGAGCGCCTGGTACTCGCGCTGCACGATTTGCCCGAGGAACAACGAGATGCGTTCTTGCTGCACGAGGAAGCGGGCCTCAGTATTGATCAGATAGCATCGGTTACAGGTAGCAACCGCGAGACCGCGAAAAGCCGCTTGCGCTATGCCGTCAATAAACTCCGCGCTGCTATCGAGGAGCCACAATGACCAACGAGCGAGACAAAGAGGATATGAACTCGCGCGTATCCGAATCGTATCGCGAGCTTTCTGCCCCGCGTGTTCCCGATCATCTGAACCAGACCATTCTGCGAATGGCGGCGAACAAAAGCCCAGGAAAGGGTAATTTGCTGTTCGCGGCATGGGTGAAACCCGTCACGCTGGCGGCAACGATCGCACTCAGTCTCGCCATCGTGCTGGAACTCACTGAGGTCCCCACAACGGCCGTACAAATGGAGGTCGCACCTGCGGTTGAGCGGCAGGCGGAGTCAGTCCGTGAAGATGAATCTACATCAGATGATGGGCAAGTCATCGAGGAACTGGTACTCGAAGACACTGATCTCGCGAAGAGCGAGGCCAAGAATAAAATTAACTCGTTTGCCGCATCGTCGCCTGCCGCAGCCTTGCCTGCCGCGAGAAAACGGGCCGACGCTGCAGCTACCTGCGACGAGAAATCGCGACAGTCAGCGAATACCTGGCTTGATTGCATTCATAAACTGAGTGAATCAGGGTTCGCCTTGGACGCCGATCGCGAATACAAGGCGTTCATTCTCGAATACCCGGCCGAGGCGGCAAACTCGGAGCCGAATAAGTAGTCAACACCAGTGCCTGACGGTGCCGCCAGTGCTAAAATCGTCGACCCTGATTACTTTAGAAATCTTCGGCAGGAACTACTACGATGAAAACACCCGTTCGCGTTACCATCACTGGCGCCGCTGGCCAAATTGGCTACCAACTCGCATTCCGTATCGCCTCTGGCCAAATGCTGGGCCAGGATCAACCGGTCATACTGCAGATGCTCGAAATACCTCCCGCTTTGCCTGCTTTGCAAGGGGTCATGATGGAGCTCGACGACTGCGCATTCAGCACCCTGGCTGGCCTGGTCGGAACCGACGATCCAAACGTTGCATTCAAAGACAGCGACTACGCGTTGCTCGTCGGCGCGCGTCCGCGTGGACCCGGCATGGAGCGCAAAGATTTGCTCGAAGCTAATGCCGCAATATTTTCTGTTCAGGGCAAGGCCATGAATCACCACGCCAGCCGCGACATCAGAGTGCTAGTCGTTGGCAACCCTGCTAATACAAATGCATTGATCGCCAGCAGCAATGCACCGGATCTTCCTGCCGGCAATTTCACGGCGATGACTCGCCTCGACCACAACCGGGCTATGGCACAACTCGCGACCAAGACCGGTAGTCACGTTAACGATATCACCTGTATGACGATCTGGGGTAACCACTCTGCAACACAGTACCCCGACGTAAGCAATGCCAGCGTCTCTGGCAGCAAAGCAACTGACCTGGTTGACCAGAACTGGCTGGCCGAAGAGTTCATACCAGTAGTGCAACAACGAGGTGCGGCGATCATCAAAGCACGCGGTGCATCATCAGCGGCTTCTGCAGCATCTGCAGCGATCGACCACATGCACGACTGGGCGCTGGGCACGCCTGACGACGATTGGGTCAGCATGGCGATTCCAGCTGACGGCAGCTACGGCATTGAGCCGGGCATCATCTATTCCTACCCGGTTCGTTGCAGCGGTGGCCAGTACGAAATCGTGCAGGGACTGTCTATTGATGACTTCAGTCGCGAACGTATGGACGCGACAGAGACGGAGTTGCGTGAGGAACGCGCGGCGATAGAAGAACTGTTATAGGAACTGCTATAAAATGAGTTGTTGCGCGGCCATGCCGCGCAACCGTCTGGCTAAATGAGGGTAAGGACTTGTCTGGATTTACCGTAGGTTTTCTTTGGTTCTTACTATTTGTTGGCGGCGGTATATTCCTCGCCTATCAGCGGATTGACCTTCGAACATCCACGGTCGCAACGGGCATTGCCGTTGCGGCCTACGTTTTTTTCGGTGATGGACACTGGCTCTGGAATATCGCACTGATTGCCGCATTCGGCGTCATGGTCATTCCGAACCTGATCGAATTCCGGCGTGAAAAGCTCACCAAACCTCTGCTGGCCATTTATCGCAGTATGCTGCCGTCAATGTCGGATACCGAGCGCGAAGCGCTGGAAGCTGGCAGCGTCTGGTGGGATGGCGAGCTCTTTTCCGGCATGCCAGAGTGGGACCGCCTGATGTCCTATCCGGCGCCGAAACTATCTGAAGAAGAACAAGCCTTCATTGATGGCCCGTGTGAAGAACTTTGTCAGATGCTTGATGACTGGAACATCTGTCACGAGCGTGCGGATATGCCGAAAGAGGTTTGGGACTACATTATCGAGAAGCAATTCTTCGCGATGATTATTCCCAAGCAATACGGCGGCCTGGAGTTTTCCGCTTATGCGAACGCTGCTGTCATTACGAAGCTTGCAAGTCGCAGTCCTACCGCATCGTCGACCGTCGGTGTGCCAAACTCATTGGGACCAGCGGAGTTGCTGCTGCACTACGGCACCGAAGAGCAAAAACAGCATTATCTTCCCGGGCTGGCTGCCGGCACCGAGATCCCCTGCTTCGCACTGACGTCACCGCAGGCCGGATCAGATGCGGCCGCATTAATAGACAGCGGCGTCATTTGCAAAGGCAAGTGGAAAGGCAAAACAATCACTGGACTGCGCCTGAACTGGGACAAGCGCTACATCACGCTGGCACCAGTTGCGACTGTGCTCGGCCTCGCCTTTAAATTGTATGACCCGGACCACCTTATTGGTGACCGGGACGAATACGGTATCACTGCAGCGTTGATCCCGACGGACATCGAGGGCGTTGAAGTCGGGCGCCGTCATTTCCCGTTGACGATTGCATTCCAAAACGGCCCCACCACAGGCAAAGACGTTTTCGTGCCGCTCGACTTCATCATCGGTGGCCCCGAGATGGCGGGCAAGGGCTGGAAGATGCTGGTCGAATTGCTGTCTGTTGGCCGTGCAATCACGTTGCCCTCAACGTCATCTGGTGGTGGACAGGCTGCGAGTTATGCGACAGGCGCCTATGCCACGATTCGCAAACAATTCAATACGTCGATAGCGAATTTCGAGGGGGTTGGGGAAGCTCTTACACGCATCGCTGGCCACACATACATTATGAATGCGGCCGTCGCCGTAACCGCTGGAGCAATAGACCAGGGAGAAAAGCCCGCTGTCCCATCGGCCATCTTGAAGTATCACTGCACGGAGCTCGCTCGCAAGGTCGCGAACGATGCGATGGACGTTCATGGCGGCAAAGGCGTCATGATGGGGCCGAACAATTACCTGGGCCGCGCCTACATGGCAACACCGATCGCCATTACGGTCGAGGGCGCGAATATTCTTACGCGCAGCCTGATCATTTTTGGCCAGGGTGCTATCCGCTGTCATCCTTTCGTATTAAGAGAATTACAGGCCGCTGGTGACAGTGATCCGGATCGCGGTTTGATCGAATTCGACGATGCATTATTCGGCCACGTTGGTTATGCGATCAGCAATATGGCGCGGTCGTTCTTCCTCGCACTAACGCACGCAAAATTCAGCCGGGTACCGCTCAATACACCAACGCGCCGTTATTACCAGAATATCAATCGCTATAGCGCCGCGTTCGCTCTGGCATCCGACTTTGCGATGCTCACGTTGGGCGGTGCCCTCAAAAAGCGAGAACTGCTATCCGCCCGCCTCGGCGATATTCTGAGCTCGATGTATCTGGCTTCGACCGTGCTCAAACACTTCGAGGATCAGGGACGTCGCGCAACCGACTTGCCGCTGGTTGAATGGTCGGTACGCACGCTCATGTATCAGGCACAGGAAGCACTGCACGCGTTCCTCCGCAACTTCCCGAATCGCTGGATTGCAATGCTGCTGCGTGTGTTCATCTTTCCTCGCGGTCGAACTTATTCAGCACCCTCCGACGAGATATCCAGAAAGGTCGTTGGGCTCGTTACGACCCCCGGCGAATCCCGTGAGCGCTTGAGTCAACTTGCGTATACGACTCTTGAGCCCGGTAATCCGCTCGGATTGCTGCAGGAAGCGCTGGAACTCACGAAAGAACATGAACCGATAGAACGGCGCCTGCGGCAAGCTCGCAAGGAGGGTCTGCTGTCATCAGATTACCTCGGCGACCAGATTCCGGAAGCGGAGAAAGCTCAGGTCATCAGCAAAGCCGAAGCACGCAACATGCGCGCCTATCACGAGAAGGTTCTCGCGTTACTCGACGTAGATGACTTTGCGACGGAAGAACTGGCCCGCAATCCGACCGAAAAAACACTGCCCGCCAATAAGGAGGCATCTGGTAAACCCGCCAGGGAGAAGACAGTTGCCAGAAAAAGTTCCACTAAGAAAAAGACAAACAAGAAGGTAGCGAAGAAAACCGCCAAGAAAAGCAAGAAGACCTGAGCACGCAACGGTAGCTGATGACGAATAACACCGGCCCGCTATACGAAATGAACCTCGTCATCGCTGACGAGGTACTTGCCGATGTCGAAAACTGGCTGGAGGAAACGCTTCAGGCCTCGCTGCATCATGACAGCATTGAGACCGCTCGCGTATTCGAGCTCGGTCCTGATGACCATCCGGAAGGTCAGTCCGGCCGCACTTTTCAGTTCCAGGCTCACGATGACCATTCACTCGACGAGTTACTGGATGGCTACGTTTCTGACCTCGATGCCGAGGCCGCAGAGAAATTTGGTGCCCAGGTATCGATCGACAGTCGCATCCTTCGCGCCGACCAGTCCTACGAACTGTCACCGAACGAAAGCCCGGTCTGCCTGAATTGCCACACTCGGCTACGAGGACAGTACTGTGGCCATTGTGGCCAGCGTTCACGAAACAGGTTAATCAGCATCTGGCAGCTGCTGCAAGAGGCTTTTGGCGATCTACTGGAGCTCGATTCGCGACTGTGGCGCACTCTGGTGCCTCTTCTCACCAGGCCGGGCCAATTGACGAAGGATTATCT
>JAJFKQ010000217.1 GCA_021773155.1 Woeseiaceae bacterium
GGCAAATTGCAGCTCCACATTGCTCTCCCCGGTGCCACGCTTTTCACTTTTCCGCGGACAAGTAGCAAGCGCGCGGACGCCGATGTCGCAGGCATTGATCTCATGCACATCACGAACGCAGCCGTTGACGATGAGCCCGGCCCAACCATTGCTGCTGGCCAGTTCCGCCAGATTGCCGCCAAGCAAGGCACAACGCATAGACGCGCCGCCATCAATAACCAGGACAGCACCGTCACCATTTCCTGAGACAGCATCTTTCACAAGGGAATTGTCCTCAAAGACCCGCAGTGTTCGAATCGGCCCACCGAATACGAGCCGTTTTCCGTAGGTCGAAAACACAGGATCCGTTGTGCGCACGTCAGATTCGTGCGCGTCACATATATCTGCCGTATAGAACGGTGACGACATGAGATCTAGTCCTTTTTCCAAACCTCGACGCTATCACCAGTCGCGTCTTCGACAATGATGTCGCCGACCTTACAGGGCGCAACGTTACTGGTTTCTTCGCAAGACATGAGTTCCGCGAGCCGCTCGCGATGGTCTTTATTCACAACGCTCCGTCGCGTATCACCTTCATTCGGAACCCTCCAACCGACCGTATCCTTGAACGCCTCGTTTATGGCTTCAAGACTGACAAATGCATCGCTTTCGACAGCCGACGACGTGCAACCCGATTTTCGACGATTGACGATGACATGCTCAGCCTCATCCTTCATCGAAATCAGTTGCTGCAACGCATATTCGCAATCTGTTCTGTTTACAAACTGCAATTCAAATTGCTGTTCCTGGCAGACCGTCTTGCCCGCAGGCGCAACGCATTCGGCGAAAGTTAAAATAAAAATCTGTATCCACGCTGTTTCCATGGCGTTACTCCTTTATTGCTGGTCCGCATAGAACATCGGACCGCCGCGCGAGACGGGAAACCCGTAACCGTAAATATAAACCACATCGATGTCGCTTGAGCGCTGCGCGATCCCTTCGTCCAGAATTTTTCGACCTTCGTCGACCAGTGCCGAGATCAAACGGTCGACGATTTCATCATCCGATATTTCTCGACGCTCCATGCCGAACTCCGCCGCCGCTGCTGCTATCAGCTCATCAACGGCCGGATCCGGAATCGCCCGCCGTTTGTCATCGTAAGCATAGAAGCCCGCTCCGGATTTCTGTCCAAGCCGGCCCGCCTCGACCAGCAGGTCGGGTACCCGGTAGCTTCTTGGGTCGCCTTTCTGCTCATCAGTCAGGGCTTTGCGTGCCGAGTAACCAATATCGAGACCCGCGAGATCGAAAACGCGCATCGGACCCATCGCCATGCCCCAGGTCTCCATCGCTGCATCAACCTGCTGTGGCGACGCGCCTTCGAGCAACAGCAACTGCGCCGTCTTGCCGTACGGCCGCAGCATTCGATTGCCAATAAAGCCGTAGCAAACCCCGGATACCACAGCGACTTTCCTGATCTTTTTGGCCAGTGCCATTACCGTCGCCAATACATCGTCCGCGGTTTTCTCACCCCGAACTACCTCAAGCAGCTTCATGATGTGGGCGGGGCTAAAGAAATGCATGCCAATAACATCCTCCGGACGACTCGTCGCTGCGGCGATCGCATTGACGTCCTGATACGACGTATTCGTTGCAAGGATCGCACCGAGCTTACAAACCGCATCCAGCTGCGTGAAAATTTTCTTCTTGAGATCGGGATCTTCGAAAACGGCCTCGACAACCATATCGACATCTGCCAGTGCAGCGTAATCTGTAGACCCTGATATCAGAGCCCGACACGCTACCGCTTTGTCCTCACTTATTTTGCCGCGCTTGACGCTGCCGGCGTAATTACGCTCGATAATTGACAGACCACGCTGAAGCGCCTCGTCACTGATTTCAATCATCGTGACGGGGATGCCTGCATTGGCAAAGCTCATTGCGATGCCGCCGCCCATGGTGCCGCCGCCAATAATGCCAACGCTCGCTACCGGTCGCTTCGGCGTGTCTTTCGCCAGCCCATCAATCTTCGACGCCTGCCGCTCGGCAAAAAACAGGTGTCGCATGCCGGCTGACTGCGAGCTACCCATGCATTCCATGAACAATTCTCGCTCTACCGCCAGGCCATCTTCAAATGTTGAGGTCGCCGCAGCCTCAACGGCAGAAACAATGCGTGCAGGTGCGATCTGCCCTCGAGCTCGCTTTTCAAGCGCCGCCCGATAGTCATCAAATATCGAGGCCTCATAATCGGGAACAGCCTGTTCGCTGCTGCGGCGGATTGGCACACCGTCCGCAATCAGTTCCTTCACCCAGTTGATAGCACCTTCTTGCAGGTCGCCATCGATAATCTTGTCGATCAGGCCAATTTTCTCGGCCTGCCCGGCTGTGATCGGGGCACCTGTTGTGATCAGGTCCAGTGACGCTTTGACGCCCGCGAGTCGCGGCGTGCGTTGCGTGCCACCGGCACCCGGGAGCAGTCCGAGCTTCACCTCTGGAAAACCGACTTTTGCGGATGGAATTGCACAACGGTAATGCGCTGCCAGCGCTGTTTCGAACCCGCCGCCCAGTGCTGTGCCATGAATCGCCGCGACTACCAGTTTGGTTGACGCCTCTATCGTATCGAGCAGTTCGGGTAGCCACGGAGACTGCAGCGGCTTGCCAAATTCCGTGATATCCGCACCTGCGATAAAGGTCCGTCCTTCGCAAACAATAACAACCGCCTCTGATGCGTCACTCTGGGCTGTAGTAATCGCGTCGAGCAGGCCCTGGCGTACGGCATGGGAAAGCGCATTTACGGGCGGGTTGTTGACGTTGATAACGCCGATATTGTCTTGCAGCGAATAACTCACGGTTGATGACATCTTGATTCCTTTTTTCGAACGTACCTAGGGGAGTTCTGATTAATCAGAGCTTCCCTAGGTTATAATGCGCGGATGTACCGCCAACTCACAGAACAGGCCGAGAAGTATCTCAGGTCTCTCTATAATCAGGACGATATCGCAGGCGAGCTGAAACGCAAGCTTGCTGACCTGATGGCCAGTGGCGAAGCCAACGCAGATGCCGCCTGCCGGGCATTGAAACTTAGCCGCCGTACCCTGCAACGCCGCCTCAAAGCCGAGAAAACCAGCTTCCAGAAAGTCCTTCAGGAAGTCAGGGCTGTATTGGCGGTTAACTACCTGAGTGACGAGCGCCTCAAATCACTCGAGATCGCAATGTTGTTGGGCTACTCAAATATCAGCACCTTCACGACCGCATTCAAATCCTGGTACAACATTCCACCGGCCGAGTACCGGCAAAGGTTTCTCGGCGCGTAGGTTTTCAATACGGCGATCATTGTCGCATTGATTCGGGTCCGCCCGTCAACAGCCCATTTTCGGCAAGCCGCAAAGCCCGATATACGTTATGATGCGCGGCTCGTTTGAGGAAGACTGGCATGCTCGAAAAACTGCAGTTTTACATTGATGGCCAATGGGTTGACCCGATTGAGCCGCGGTCCATGGATGTCGTTAATCCGGCGACTGAGGAAGTGTATGGACAAATCAGCATCGGCTCTGCTGCCGACGTTGATGTTGCCGTCGCTGCAGCATCGCATGCATTTGAAACGTTCTCACAAACGAGCCGTGAAGAACGGATTGAGCTATTACAGAAAATCCTGGACGTGTACGTGCGACGTGCAGATGAAGTGGCGGAAGCCATCATGGATGAAATGGGTGCTCCCTGGGGCCTTGCCAGGCACGCCCAGGCCGCGAGCGGTACGCAGCACATCGGCGCCGCACTAAAAGCGCTGAAAGACTACGAATTTGAAGAAAAGATCGGCACGACAATTGTTGTCAAAGAGCCGATCGGAGTGTGTGGACTCATTACGCCATGGAACTGGCCCATGAACCAGATCGCCGTCAAGGTCGCACCCGCTCTGGCCGCCGGCTGCACGATGATTTTGAAACCCAGCGAAATCGCACCGTTCGATGCCATCCTGTTCGCCGAGATACTCCACGAAGCCGGAGTTCCGGCTGGTGTATTCAATCTGGTTAACGGCGACGGCCCGGGCGTTGGAACGGCCCTTAGCCAGCACCCGGATATCGCGATGATGTCGTTTACGGGATCGACCCGTGCCGGCATCCTCGTTGCCCAAAATGCGGCACCGAGTGTCAAGCGGGTTGCTCAGGAACTGGGCGGCAAGTCGGCTAACCTAATTCTCGACGATGCGGATCTTGAAGCAGCGGTCGCGGAAGGCACTGCAAGCATGTTTGAGAATACCGGACAGTCATGCGACGCCCCGTCCCGAATGCTGGTGCCGAAGGACAAAATGGATGAAGCGGCTGCGATCGCCACCAGAGTCGCCGCTGAGACCGCCGTCGGCAATCCACGTGAAAAAGGCACACGTGTCGGTCCCGTCGTCTCAGAATTGCAATGGATCAAGATTCAGAAGCTGATCCAAAAGGGTATTGACGAAGGCGCAACACTGGCCGCCGGTGGTACCGGACGGCCCGACGGACTCGACAAGGGTTATTACGTGAAACCAACGGTATTCGCGAATGTCAGTAATGATATGACAATCGCCCGTGAAGAAATCTTCGGGCCGGTATTATCGATCATTCCGTATGAAGATGAAGACGAAGCTATCCGCATCGCAAATGACACGCCGTACGGTTTGTCTGGCTACGTCTCCTCTGGCGATCTTGAGCGAGCCCGGCGCGTTGCATCGCGCATGCGTACCGGCATGGTGCATATCAATGGCGCTAACCTTGAGGCCATGGCACCGTTCGGCGGCTATAAGCAATCGGGTAACGGACGAGAATGGGGTGCGCACGGTATGGATGAGTTTTTGGAGGTGAAGTCGGTCTACGGCTACGAGAAATGAATCAATTGATGAAACGAACTGTATTACTGCTGGCACTTACGGCCGGTTTATTGCTGGGCGCGTGTGGCGGTGGATCAAGTCTGCCCGTTGCGACTGGCAAAGCCAGTATCACGGCGATCAATGCTATCAAAGGATCCCCGGATATGAATTTCCTGATCGAGGAACGCGCGATCGGGCAGGTTTCCTATCAAAACACAACAGCGACGGCCAGCTACGACGATCTCGATTATACGTTTAACTTCGACATCTTCTTTGCCGGTGACACCGTGTTAACTCGACTCGCCAGCCAGCATATCGACTTCGTCGCGGATCAGCATTACACGATACTTGCCAGCGGTACGATCGCTGCTCCGGTATTGACGGTATGGGACGTACCGCAACGTGCATTTGCCGATGCTGATACCGTCTTTCAGGCACGCTTCTCACACACGAGCGATTCGCTCCGCGCGATAGCGTTCGACGTCTATTTTGCATTGGACGGCGTAGCCCCGGTTCTCGGCCAGGAAGTAGCTACGCTGAATTTTGGCGAACTTTCGGACGCACTGGATTTTGAGGCGGACGGCTATGTTGTCAC
>JAJFKQ010000218.1 GCA_021773155.1 Woeseiaceae bacterium
TTCCTGGTTGGCCGCAAGTAGCCCTCTGTGGTCCGCGAGCTTAAGGCCGGTCTCGTATAGCGACTTCGAGATCGACTCGGCCGAGAACACGCGCCCCTGGAGTAGCTGCTGTTTGCCAGTCTTCAGGCATTGCGACAGGAAGCTGCCTTCGTCGTCAATGCCATCAGCGCCTGCGGCGGCAAGTACGCATGCCACGATGCGATAGGCATCGACGAACGAACGAAGTACGCCGTGAGCGACGAGCGGTTGAACCGCACCAAGTGCGGCGTGTCCGCCTGTATCGCTACGTCGAACCGTGTCTTCCCAGTCCGCAAATCGGTCGCCCACACGTTTTTCAATTTCCG
Source organism: Woeseiaceae bacterium (assembly GCA_021773155.1). GTDB lineage: Bacteria > Pseudomonadota > Gammaproteobacteria > Steroidobacterales > Woeseiaceae > UBA1847. Next base: position 345 of record JAJFKQ010000218.1, read on the forward strand.
ATTGATAGTCGGCTCGCCGCGGAAAATAAAACTCGAACTTGAAGAGTTCCCGGAGCTCGCTCGTCCTCACGAAGAAAGCCTCGGTTAGATCGCCGGATACCGATGCTGCGTCCAGCAGCGAAACCTCGACGAAGGCATCGAGGATAAAGTAGTGGATCGCCGTGTTGCGGTAGTAAGCGGCGTTGAGGTGCTGGTCGATGCTGATGGCGTAGAGTCGCTCTGTGCCCTCGTCCAGGTAGCTGACGATACCCGTCTCATGGAGTGCATCGAGCGTCGAGCGAACAGCGTTTTCGTCCCGAAAATTCGAGCGACCGACGATCTCCAGGTGTCGACGCCGGATCAGAGTCGCGCCGGCGCGAGCGAGTGCCTGGATTTCAGCCAGGCTCTGCGCGCGGTTGCCGCTGGCAAGCAGGATCAGCGTGACGATCGCCGTGGCGGTGATGGGCGTTGCCGCGTTCATTCTCACGGCGACTTCGAATGCCAGGGTTGGCACAAGCATTCGTTTTCTCTGATCGTCGATGCCGGCTTCGAGCTCGGCAGGCTCGACCAGTTCCTTGATGGTCAATCCCTCGCCGAAACGCAAATGTATCTGGCCGCGTGACCTGCCACTCTTTAAGAAACGGAGTGGCCACGTGATGCCCTCGGGCTTTTTCGTCTGGCCGCGTTGTTCGATCGAGTAGTCTTCGACTTCGGTGATTTGGTCGTAGGCAACGCTGACCGGGATGAACGTCACGTCGTGCAGTCTGGTCCTCAGTATCGACTCGACGACGTAACTGAACAGGCCGAATCGCGGGGGCAGCAGCTTGCCAGTGCGCGAACGTGTTCCTTCCAACGCCCAAAGCAGCGAAAACCGTTTTTCGATCAGGTAGTCGATGTAGCGGCGAAACGTTGCTTTGTAGATCTCGTTGTCCTGGAACGAGCGCCGCAAAAAGATGATACCGCTGCGGCGGGCGAGAGACCCGAGACCCGGCTTGTTCAGGTTGATACCACCGAACGTGAGTGGTAACGGCAGATCCGCATCGAACAGCACGAGCGACAGGGCCATCGTATCGAGCATCGATTTGTGGCTAATCAGGAACACGACGGGACGAGCCCCCATCGTCTCCGCGACTCGTTCGAGCTGCGATTTGTCGACATTGATCTTCGCATCGTGGTGGCTCCGGCATGCAGCTCGATAGAGCGCATTCATCATATCGAGTGTGAACGGAGTCTGGGTCGCTGCCATTTCCCACAGATACCGTGCGGCTTGTCCAGTGATGTCCTGCACCGAGCGGTCGCCTTGTTGTGCGACATTCTCGATGAGATTCTGAAAGTCTGCATTTGCAAACACGTCGCTCTGAAGGATGCGCGGCACTTTGTACCTTGCACCGCGTACCAGGCGCTCCGAGCGCTCCAGTGCGATCAACGCCTGATTGGCGACAAACTCTGACAGGTCATCTTCGGCGACATTGGCCTCGGCCTGCCGTTCGCGCAGCTCGTGGAGGCAAGCGCCGTTACCGACAACGTACGCGAGCCTGTCCGGCCGGTACTTCGCGATCAACCGCCGCCGTATCTTGCCGGGCTCGGCAATACGTCCGTAGAAGAAGTCCTGCAGGGAGCGGTTGCCGCCCGTATGCGATGTCGGTAGCCATGCGATGCGCAACGGTTGCATCCAGACGAAATCGTCAAGCCCCAGCACAGCGGCCAGCAAATCGTCGGCGCGGCCCTTAGGGAGCCTGATAAATGAATGCCGAAGGTGTGAATCGCCGTCTGGCCTCCGGGATTCGACCCAGTCGCGCAACAGCCCGACTTCAAAGTCGTCACGCGCATCGAGTAAAAACGCGATGGCTCCGGTTTCGATCTCCGGCCACGGAGATGAGCTATCGCGACTCACCTTGTTATTGTTGGACGACCGGGTCGCTTCTGCCAATGGTCCTCTCCGCAACTCCTGCAGAGCCATAATTACACAAAACAGGAAATTCTTTCGCGTTGGCTGGGGTCAGTAGCATTGCAGCCGGTCGCCAAAAATGATGTAAACTTTCCGCAGATGACCCGGCCATAGAACAAAACGGTTTTACTCACGAGGCACCAGCCTTTACCAGAGTCATCGGAGTTTACGATGTTCATCGGACATTTTGCTTTCGCATTCGGTGCTAAGAAATTTGCTCCTCAGGTATCGCTGGGTATTCTGTTTCTCGCCTGCCAGTTGGCTGACATCATTTGGCCGAACCTTGTTCTTCTAGGTATTGAGAAACTCGAGATTGTTCCGGGAATCACCGTGATCACGCCCCTGAAATTCCTGCATTATCCTTATTCGCACAGTTTGATTGCTCTTGCACTTTGGAGCGCAATATTCGCTGTGTTCTATGCATTGCTTCGGCGATCGGGGACAAAGGCTGCCATCGTGATCGCCTTACTCGTTCTAAGCCACTGGGTTCTGGATGTACTAACTCATCGGCCCGACATGCCGATCACACTGAGTGACTCGTCTGTCATTGGCCTTGGACTTTGGAACTACCCTGTTGTCGCTGTTCCGTTTGAACTTCTGCTTTTTGGCGCTGGGGTTTGGCTTTACAACCTCCACACCAGAGCATTAGATCGCCAGGGTAGCATTGGCTTTTGGGCTTTGATTCTGTTTCTTCTGGTGGTCTATGCGGCGAATCTTCTAGGACCGCCACCACCGTCTCCGGCGGCTGTTGCGTGGTCCGCACAAGCGTTGTGGATTCTCGTCGCATGGGGCTTTTGGATTGATCACCACCGCACTAAAAGAAACGTCGAATAGTCTTTGGCGAGCGGCCGCACTCCGTCGTTCGCCTATGCTGGGGTTGGACGACTGGTAACGGTGCGGACATACATGCGAGCGTTGACAAGGCTATAGTGCACGAATGAAGAGATCTTCAAAAGCTGCGCTGCTATCTGGTCTCATTTTTCCTGGCATCGGGCACATCGTCTTGAAGCAGTATCTACGCGGTTCAGTCCTGATGCTTTCGGCGCTGGTGGCGTTTTCAGTAATTGTCACAAGGGTATTTCAGCGGGCGCTGACCATTATCGATCGTGTCAATAGTGCTGATATTCCCGTTGAAACAGGTGCTATTGCAGAAATGGTGTCCAATTCCACCAGTGGTGCGGATAGTTTCATAGAGAATACTGCAGTGATTGTTCTGGGGGTATGTTGGCTAATCGGCATCATCGATTCCTACAGACTCGGCGTCGCGCAAGAAAATTAGAGTATGCGAACGACAAATTTTGGCCCAATATAGCGGACGGTCGATATCGGTGACTGTGACCGTGTTTGGCTGGCAATCCCTCAACAGAGAGGTAACTAGAAACCATTGGGGTCGTATATGGCTAGTTCGTCAACTTACCGCACGTTGTCTCGCTGGGCGCTCGTCGCTCGCGTCGCGCTTGTGGGTTTTTTTGCCGGGTTCTTTGCCTGGGTTCTTGTATTTGGCCTGCGCTTACTTGCGGGCGACAGTGGGCCGACGATAACTTCACTCTTATGGGCGATGCCCAGAGGCGCTTTGTTTGGCGCGATTCTCGCGTTGATTTTGCATGCTTGGTGGCGACGTCATCCGAGTCAATAAGCTACATGCTTGCTCACAATCTAATTTCTACCCACTATAGGCATCAAGAGCTACGCATAATTCGGAAATGCTACCCTTCGAATACCAATCGGCTAACAATGGAGGATGATCGGCGTGCCTATCCTGAATCGGTCACAGCTGTTGGATCTCCGCGGCGTTACGCGCATGGCCATCGACGCGACAGATACAATCGCCGAGGTCGTCGAAAAGATGCACAGCACCATACAGCTACGGCCAGGGCCCCTGGGTGTTTCGGCACCTGATCGCCCGAGCGGCATCACGGGTCTTGTGTATCGCTGTGTTCGAGGGGGCATTCGTCTCGTAGGACGTGCTGTCGATGCCAGCCTCTCAGGAGTCACAATATTGCTGCCGGAGGGCGAGTCGTCGCCAGCCCTGGACGCATACCGATCCGCGGCGAACGGTGTGTATGGTGACTATCTTCTACGGACCGGAAACCCGCTGGCCATCGATATGAGCCTGCGTCATCACGATCGACGGGTCGACATCCACGATCCGTCGAGTGCATTCGAGCAGCACAGTGACGGGTCGCCTGATAACAAACTCCTGGTGCTTGTACACGGGCTCTGCATGAACGACCAACAGTGGAATCGCGATGGACACGACCACGGCGCAGCGCTCGCCAATGAACTCGGATATCTGCCACTCTACTTGCGCTATAACAGCGGCCTGCATATCGTGAGCAATGGTCGCCTACTCGCAGAAATGCTCGAGACGCTGATTGGGAATTGGGCGACGCCGCTGGATGAGGTTGTGATCATGGGTCACAGTATGGGAGGCCTTGTGGCTCGTAGTGCCTGTCATCACGCACGCCAGGCAGGGCATGGTTGGCCAAAGTATCTTCGTAAGCTCGTATTTCTTGGTACGCCGCATCACGGAGCGCCGTTGGAGCGCGGCGGCCATGGCCTCGATCTTGCAATGGAATTGAGCCCTTACTCGATGCCGTTCACACGCTTAAGCAAGGCGCGAAGCGCGGGTATCACCGACTTGCGCCATGGCGCAATTTCGGCAGGGAAAGACATCGTGCCGCTGCCTTCGGGCGTGAAATGCTATGCGGCAGCCGCAGTGCGCGCGGCAAAGCGCAGCCTGCTGAGCGAGCGATTGATCGGAGACGGGCTTGTGACGCTCGACAGCGCGCTCGGACGACATCCCGATACAGCGCGAATGCTGCCAATTCCGACGAACCGCCAGTGGGTTGGATACGGGATGGGGCACCGCGAACTCTTGAATCACCCCGAGGCGTATCGACAGATATCTACTTGGCTGCAAGAGCCGGGATGACGCAAGTTGCATGGGAAGACAATCAACATAGTCTCTAGACTATATGGTCAAACGCGACTGGGCGCTCCTGGCCGTACTTTTAACACTACTAAACTAACGTTTTGGGGGGCGCCGTGACGATAGCATCAGCGATCGTATTGTTGTTCTTGGTTATCGACCCGTTCGGCAATGTTCCGTTCTTCGTTGCCGCACTGAAAGACGTCGATCCAGCGCGTCGCAAGATGGTAGTCGTTCGTGAGCTATTGATCGCCTATTTGGTGATGGTCGCGTTCCTATTCGCTGGGCAGCCTTTTCTGCGGATTCTAGGTATATCTGGTCCTGCTCTGACTATTGCAGGGGGCGTGATCCTCTTTCTCATTGCGCTTCGAATGGTCTTTCCTGTACGTGGCCGATCCATGCAGGAAGACATTCAAGGGGAGCCACTTATCGTGCCCCTTGCAATTCCGTATATAGCGGGACCGTCGGTGCTGGCGGTGGAGATGCTACTGATGAGCGACGAGCCGACAAGATGGCCGGTTTGGCTTATCGCTATCACCGTTGCGTGGGCGGGGACAGCGCTTGTGGTCCTGTTCGGAAGCCAGGTCGCCGAGCGCCTGGGACCAAGAGGTCTTGTCGCGATTGAACGCCTGATGGGCATGATATTGGTCGCTATCGCCATTCAGATGTTTCTAACGGGTGCAGATCTTTATTTTGGACGCGGATAGGCGCTATTGCCGTGTGGTCTTGATCTCCCTAACCGGCCGCAACCCTAAGCGGTCGCTGGTGACGATCCGGAAAACACCCTCTGGGCTAAATCAGCCTCGCAGGTAGTCAGCAATCAGGGACAGCATTTCGAACATAAGTACCGATCCGGTTAGAGCCGTTATTTGGTTCGGGTTGTCCACTGTGGGCATGGGGCAGACAATATCCGCACCCACGATATTGTGGCCACGCAAACCGTGCAGGATGCGTATCGCTTCGTAGGTGCGAAGGCCGCGGTAACCGGCCTCAAGGTTGGCTACCCCCGGGGCATCCGCCGGATCCAGCACATCAAGATCGAACGTAATATAGACCGGATTGTCGCCGATGCGCTCCAGCATGACGGCGATAGTGCGATCGATTCCGATCTCGAACAACTCGTCCGCAGTCAACACGCGATAGCCAGTATCACTCTCCGCGGGGTCTACCTTCAGCTCATTTGGGTTGCCGCGAATGCCGATTTGAATACTGCGTTCGACATCCACGTGACCCTCGCGCACCGTGTACGCGGCCCAATGCGCCGCCGATCGCTTCGCCCCCAACCAGTGCGACCTGTGCTCGTAGTCGTCCCGATGAGCATCGAAGTGAACCAACGACAGCTTCTGACCTCCGGCGATGTTCGTCCCGGCGCCGCCCAGCGCTTTCAGAATCGGGCCAGTGATTGCATGATCGCCGCCATAGGAGACCGGCCGGGTACCGGCTTCGTCCAGGATTTCGTAGTAGTCCTGGATATGTGCTACCGATACTTCGTTGTTATTCGCTTCGGGCAGCGGCACATCACCCAGATCGTTAATAATAACCGCCTCCCAGGG
>JAJFKQ010000219.1 GCA_021773155.1 Woeseiaceae bacterium
ACGAAAAGTTTTGCCATACGGATATCCCGCCAACGCATGACTGCGTCGCACGACCTTGGTATTCACTCCGGCCATAACGAACGGGGCCGTCCATGACTTCGCGTCATCCCGGTAGATTAAGCGGGTCTGATCGCGATCGTCCGGCCCATCGCGCTCACCCTCGGGGTTCAGGCTGTAGGGTTGGATTAATGTTCGAGCGATAGAACGGTCGTCGCGGCTTTCCTTGATCACATTCATCATGCTGGCAAGCGTGCCACCGCTCGCTGTGCCTTTGGTGGCTTTCACGAGCATGCTGATTGAATCGCAATACACGCCGTGCTTCTCATACGCGGCATGCTGCAGAAACCAGACGCCGATATCCATCGGTACGGAATCAAAGCCACAGCAATGCACGATCCTGGCGCCGGTTTCTTGCGCCCGATCCTGGTGCGTGTCGATCATATTCCGAATCCACTGGACCTCGCCGGCGAGATCACAGTAGTGCGTACCGGCGTTGACACAGGCTGCCACGAGATCCGAACCGTACAGTGCATAAGGCCCGACAGTTGTAAGGACAACACGTGTGCGTGCTGCAAGCGCCTGCAACGCGTCCTTGTCAAAGCTATCGGCAACGATGAGTTCGAGTCCGCTGGCAGCGGCACCTAGTCCATCACGAACTTGTTGTAACTTCGTTTCACTACGGCCCGCGAGCGCCCAGCGCAAGTCGCTGCCAACCCCGTACTGTCGAAGCAGGTACTCGGCGACCAGCGTACCGGTGAAACCAGTAGCCCCCTGAATGATGATGTCGAAATCACGGACATCCTCTGAGTTTGTGTTCAAAGTGCCTTCTCCATGAATGCCACTACTTTCTCGCCATCGTTAGCTTCCTGCGAGCCAACCTGACGAAATCCCATTCGTTCGTGATAGAGCATCGATGTTTCATTCGGTGGGCGAATGTTCACTTCGCAGGTCATCACTGGCGCTTCGCTTTGCGAGTGTGCAAATGCGTCATACAGGGATTCGGCGACTCCTCGTCGCCGTGCCCATGCGGAAACTGCTACACGATCGACGTACGCGAAATCGTCATAGTTGTCACAAAACCATCGATAATTGGGACTTGCATACTCGGTGCCTGGACGTAAGCCGATAAGGAAGCCAGCGAAGCGATCGTTGATTTTCGCGACCTGGACGAAAGCTGCGTTATCGCAAAACCACCGCAGCTCGTCGCCACTAATCCGGCTGACGTGCGGTATCGATTCTTCATTGAGCGCCAATACATCAACGAAGTCGCTTTGTTTAATTTCCGAAATTTTCATGGACACAGTGTATTGTTATGGTATCGTAACTCCAAGACGGCAAGCGGCCTGATTAGTTATCACCGCACACAATGAGACCGTCAGCAATCGCTACTTCACTCGTCTTCGACACCGAAATGATGTCCGCAGCCTTAGGTTGCGGGGTCGTTCGTATGTGAACAACAGCACTGAAATAAGTTGGCGCATACGTAAAATTTCGTCAAATGTTTTCAGGACTACAGTAGCCATGATCAAGATTGCCAAACACGCCATTACCCTATTTGCCGTTTCAGTTATTTCGTTTTCAGCGGCAAGTGCCGCATCGAATAATTCGGCCGATTTGCTGAAGTATATTCCAGCTGATACTCCATACGTTATTGCATCAACAAAACCCATACCGTCCGCTTTGGCAGACAAGCTCGAGCCAACTGTTGATGAAGTATTAAAGGCCTATCAACGCGCTTTGCGCCATATGATGGCGGAGCAGCTCGTCAAGATGTCGGCCGAGGAGGGCGGCGCTGAGGATGCGGAACAATTTCGCGGCTTGATGGAAGAAGTGCTTGGCCTGATGAGTATTGAGGGCATTCGGGGTGCCGGTATCGAGCGTGAGTCGGCTTTCGCCTTTTACGGCAATGGTCTGATGCCAGTTCTGCGGCTGGAGCTGTCGGATTCTGCCCTGTTCGATGCAGCTGTGAGCAGAATAGAAGAGAAGGCTGGCGAGGCGCTGCTGGTTGGTAAGGCGAAGGGCGTATCGTACAAGTACGCTAATGCAGAAAAGGTCAATTTGATTATTGCAACACTGGATGACCAGGTGGTCATCACGGTTGTGCCAGCGAGTTTTGACGAAGGGCAAGTCGCTTTGGCATTGGGAACGAAGTCGCCCCGCAAGAATCTGAAGAAGAGCAAAACGCTGCGGGCGATCGGCAAGGAGTATGGTTTTTCAGCGTACCTGACTGGATACGTTGATACAGAGCGACTCGCCGGGATATTCACTGGTAATACAACGGACCAGGACGACGGTTTCTTCGCCGTAACGGGTGAGAATCCACCAGCGGTCACTGATGTCTGCGCGGCTGAGATTATGGGTATGGCCGGTATTGCGCCGCGAATCGTATTTGGCTACTCCGACGTTTCGTCAGAGCAAGTTGAAAGTGCCATGATTGTTGAACTGCGCGAAGATATAGCAGCGGGGCTCGCAACGATTCCGGCGGCTGTTCCGGGCCTCGGCACAGATCCGGGTGGCTTCATGTCGCTTGGGTTTGGATTGAACCCGATGGAACTGAGAAATTTCTACGAGACCCGTCTGGATGCCATTGAGGCCGACCCGTATGAGTGTGACGAGTTTGCGGAACTGCAGGCCGGTGTAGCGAAAGGTCGTGAAGTGCTTAATACCCCACTGCCTCCGGTCGTTTATAGCTTTCGCGGATTTGTCGCAAATATTGCCGATATTCAGGGACTGGATCTCTCCAAGAGTACAGCCCCCGAGTCTATCGATGCCTCAATACTGGTTGCCGTCGAGAACGCGGAGTCGTTGGTTATGATGGCGGCAATGATGGATCCGCAGATAGCAGCGCTGAATCTGCTCCCCGACGGAAAGCCGGTCAAACTGGAATTAGCCCAGCTTGCTGAATTCGCCGGTAACGCATTCGCCGCATTGTCCACCGATGCATTATCGATCTCGTTGGGAGAAAGTGCGGAAACAAAATCTGCCGACATGCTGGTCGCTGACAGTACCGAGCCTGCGCCTTTCATGAGTATGAATATGGATGCTGCCCGTTATTATTCGTTGGTCGGTGAGGCTATGTCACAGGAGCCTGCGAGCGATGAGGAAGATCAGATGCCAAAAGCCATCCGTGATGCTGTGCGTGACGTCATGATCTTGTCTGGTAGCATGTACGAACGGATGTCTGTTGATGTTCAATTCACCAAGCGAGGTGTTGAGATCAACAGCGTAATGAAACTGAGTGACTAATATGCCCAAAAAACTGCTTTTGCTCGTACTGGTAACGGTGTTATCTGCCGCTGCGTGTGTAGGGAGCTCGAATACCGAAGCAACACTTAACACTGAGACCACGCTAAAGGTCGATTTGGAAACCGTGGTTCGCGTGGGCAATGTTGTGCCGGTGAATGGAGTCACTACTGCCGGACAACCGGATGCGGCGGCTCTTTCGATTTTTGCTGAGCAGGGGTACAGGACTGTTATCGACATAAGAACAGAGCCTGAGGATCGCGGCATCGACGAAGCCAAGGTGATAGGTGACCTGGGTATGGAATACATCGTGTTTCCAATTGGTAAGCCCGAAGCTATCAATTTTGACAACGCGAGAGAGCTGGGCAGGTTAATAGAAGAGGCCGATGGACCGGTGCTGGTTCACTGCGCCAGCGCGAATCGAGTGGGCGCGCTGTTTGCCCTGCGAAAAAGCCTTGATGGTGCGGACGACGAGATGGCACTGGAGTATGGCAGGGAAGCAGGCATGAGCCGGCTGGAGGGTCGGGTAAAAGAAGTCCTCAGCAAGAATTAACGAGCAGAGAATTACCCGAGAACAAATCAAGGGGTCAGAGCCGGAAGGCTCCGACCCCTTTTGTCGCTTGGTGGAGGTGGTGGGCGGTCGAGTGACTCTCGTGCTGTCGGGCCCGATCAGCAAACGATCCATTAATTGTGAACTGGCACACTTCCGGAAAACCATCGCGCTGCTAGCATTCGAATGTCAGCGACTGTCTGCTGACTGGAGGACGTCTGTGTCGAGAGCCAGCCAATGGAAAAAGATATTCGGGTATGCCGAAAAGCCGAAAGCGCCAGTGCGTGTCGGTGACAAAGTCGAGGAGCTGACCGACACACAGGCTTACCGATTCAACGAACTGACGCAGTCCAATGGCCGGGAGCCGAAGACGGCGAACGCCAACCCGTTTGAACAATCGAC
>JAJFKQ010000220.1 GCA_021773155.1 Woeseiaceae bacterium
GTCACGCGTCGTATGCTTGAAATGTTCCGTAAGTGAGGTCGGGAAGATGAGTCAAGGCATCGTTACAGTGTCGTACATCATTGCGACCATACTTTTTATTCTGGCCCTCGGCGGTCTCTCCAATCAGGAGACAGCGCGCCGCGGCAACTGGTACGGCATCATCGGTATGACGATTGCTTTGCTGGCGACGATTCTGGGTGTTGTTGAACGACACTACGAAATTTTGCTGGTGGCGTTGCTGATCGGCGGCAGCATCGGCCTCATCCTGGCGCGTCGCGTGCAAATGACGCAGATGCCGGAGCTGGTCGCTGTGCTACATAGCCTGGTCGGCGCAGCAGCGGTTGCTGTCGGTTATGCCAGTTTCATGGATCCGACCAAGCATTTCGATCTACCGATCGAACTCACGATTCATGACATCGAAACCTACGTCGGAATCCTGATTGGTGCGGTTACGTTCTCCGGGTCGGTCATCGCGTTTGGCAAACTCTCCGGACGTATCGGTGGTTCGCCGCTGACAATACCGGGACGGCATTGGCTTAACCTTGGCCTGTTGATCGGCGCGATCTATTTTGGCTATCAATTCGTCGTGCAGTCGGCCGCCGGAAACGGACTCGAGCCATTGATCATCATGACCGTGATCGCGTTGCTGTTTGGTATACACATGGTTATGGCGATTGGTGGTGCTGATATGCCGGTTGTTGTTTCAATGCTCAACTCTTATTCGGGTTGGGCGGCGGCAGCGACGGGCTTCATGCTTGGGAACGATCTGTTGATCGTAACCGGCGCACTGGTTGGCTCTAGTGGTGCCATCCTGAGTTACATTATGTGTCGCGCCATGAACCGAAAATTCCTGGCAGTGATTGCCGGTGGCTTTGGTACCGGTGGTGGCAAGACCGTCAGCAGTGGTGACGGCGAAGATCAGGGCGAGGTTTTACCGGTTGACTCACAAGAGACAGCAGCACTACTCGCAGGCGCGAAGGAAGTCATGATCATTCCGGGCTACGGTATGGCCGTTGCCCAGGCGCAGCACACCGTGTATGAAATCACGAAGGCATTGCGTGCCAGGAAGATCAATGTTCGCTTCGGCATTCACCCGGTTGCGGGTCGTATGCCTGGACACATGAACGTATTGCTCGCAGAAGCCAAGGTGCCTTACGACATCGTGTTCGAGATGGACGAGATTAACGAGGACTTCCCCAATATTGACGTATCAGTCGTCATCGGCGCGAATGACATCGTGAATCCCTCCGCGCTAACGGATCCGGACAGCCCGATCGCCGGTATGCCGGTACTCGAATGCTGGAAGGGAACGACGTCGATCGTGCTGAAACGCAGCATGGCGACAGGCTATGCCGGCGTTCAAAATCCGCTGTTCTTCAAAGAAAACACACGAATGCTGTTCGGTGATGCGAAAGAAACTCTCGATGAGGTGTTGAAGGCACTCTAAATTTTGTCATAATCGGAGCATACCCTTGAGGGAAGGATATGCTCGCAGGACTCGCATCCGATATTTCGCAACAGGTTTTGAGAACCGATGTTGCGGGAATGCCTTTGGAGTGGATTGACTACCGCGAAGCGGTTCGTCTGTATCACTCCGAGCAGGTAGCGTATGACTGTGGCACCCTGCTTTACTCCGTATTCGGCGGGTACAACGCCTGCGATGGCACGCGCAGCCGTATCGATGTCAATTCCATCATCGCAACGCATGGCACCAGTCGGAGTCTTACGCGAAATCGTGAGCGCTACGTGCCGCCCCTGAACAACCGCACGCTGTTCAAAAGAGACGCCAACCTTTGCCTGTATTGCGGTATGCGATACATGACCAGGGACCTGACGCGAGATCACATTACACCCGTGTCGCAAGGCGGGCGTGACAAGTGGAACAACGTGGCGACTGCATGTCGCCGCTGTAATAACTTCAAGGGCGGACGAACGCCGGAACAGGCTGCGATGGAATTGATTGCGGTGCCGTTTACGCCAAACTACGCGGAATACATCTACCTCAAGGGACGGCGTGTTCTGGCCGATCAGATGCAATACCTGCTGGCGCATATTCCGCGCTCCAGCCCGTTACATGCGCGACTCAGCGATCATCTCTCGGATGGTGAGGAGATTGTTGAGGTGCATTTTCATGATTGAGGATCGCTCGCAAGGCGAGCTCCCGCATTGCAATATCTGATTGATGCCAGCGTGTACGTTTTCAGGGCGTACTACTCGATGCCCGAGGACATGGTCGATGACAATGGCAATCCCGTAAACGCGTTGTATGGCTTCTGTCGTTTTATCGGCGACTTCATGGAGCGAGTCACGCCCGAGTACATCGCCATATTGTTTGACGAGAGCATGACCGAGTCGTTTCGTACCGAAATCTATCCTGAGTACAAGGCGAACAGAGATCCGGCACCACCTGAGCTGAAGCGTCAATTTGAGCAATGTCGACGATTTGTACGGGCTCTTGGCATTATGGAGCACAGCAGCCCTGCCTACGAGGCTGATGATCTGATCGGAACACTGGTACACCACGGCCGGGAACAAGGCCGGCCTTCAACCATAGTGACTCGCGATAAAGACCTGACGCAGTTGTTGACCAAGCAAGATGTTTTTTGGGATTTTGCCGGCAAGGGCAAGCTTCGTTATGAGGAAATCCCGGATTCATTTGGTGTTTGGCCGGAGCAAATCGCGGATTTCCTTGCGCTGGCCGGCGATGCTGTCGACAACATCAAAGGCGTACCGGGAGTGGGTAAGAAAACCGCGACCGGTTTGCTGGAGCATTTTGGCAGCCTTGATGAAATATACGCCAACCTGGACAGGGTTCACGAAGTGAATGTGCGCGGTTCAAAAACACTGGCCACGAAACTCGATACGCATAAAGAGGCTGCTTACCTTGCACGCCGCCTGACCGGCATCGCCTGCGATGCTCCTATGGAGAACGTGGAGACTTTAATGCAACCGTCCGCACCCAGGCTAGGCGAGATCAATGCACTCTACGATGAGGCAGGAATCGGCGTGGCGCTGCGGCGCCAGGCCGAGCGCGTCTCTGATATTTATCGCTACTAGCGCTTAACGGACCAGACATGCCCGACTGGTCAACCATATATCAACAGCTTCATGACAAAGGCGTTCGCGTTGCTGCCGGGGGCACCCCGACGCCGGTGAGCGGTGGTGATATTAGCGCTGCCTGGCGGCTCGCTACCGATGGCGGTGAGCTGTTTATCAAAACAGGTCCCATGATTGCCGCGGAAATGTTTGCTGCGGAAGCGGCGGGTCTTTCTGAAATTGCGAGTACCGGCACGATCCGTGTCCCGCAGGTTATCGCCAGCGGACAGGCCGAACCAGCGGTTTTTCTTGCGCTGGAATGGCTCGATCTTGAGAGTGTCGATGCGACAGTCGAAAGCCGTTTCGGCGAGCAGCTAGCCGAAATGCACCACGCAACCAGAAAGCGGTATGGGTGGCACCGCGACAACACCATCGGTTTGACACCACAGCACAATACGTGGAGCGATGACTGGGTTGATTTCTTGCGTGAGCATCGTCTGGCATTTCAGTTACGGCTCGCAGCGGAAAATGGTTTTGCGGGAGAGCTGCAGGAGCGCGGTGCACAGTTGCTGAAACGATTGCCGATCTATTTCGAAGGTGTGCAGCCAGCCGCCTCGTTATTGCATGGCGATCTCTGGGGCGGAAACTGGGGGTGCAGCGGCGGTAATCCAGTGATTTTTGACCCGGCCGTTTACTATGGCGACCGTGAGACGGACCTTGCAATGACTCGGTTGTTCGGAGGTTTTGGCGCAGCGTTTTACGATGCTTATGAATCCAGCTGGCCGTTACAGCACGGACATCAGGCGCGACAACACCTGTATCAGTTGTACCATGTGCTTAACCACCTGAATCTTTTTGGCAGTGGCTATCTGGGCAGAGCCATCAGCTTGATCGACGAATTACTTTAGGAAGAACAAATGACAGAACCCCGAGCATTAATCACCGGAGCGTCGGCCGGCCTCGGCGCCGAGTTTGCGCGCCAACTTGCCAGCAAGGGAAAAGATCTGATTCTTGTCGCGCGCCGGACAGAACCAATGGAAAAACTGGCGCGCGAGCTGGTCGATGAATACAACGTCGCTGTCGACGTTATTCAGGCTGATCTCTCGAACGAGTCAGCGACGTCAAAACTGTTTGCCGACGTTCGTGAGCGTGGCCTGCAGGTTGATTACCTCATCAATAATGCCGGATCGGTAGGCCCGGACCTGTTGACAGATCGTGACTGGCCAAGGCAGCAAAAATACATCGAGCTCATGATGACGTCGGTTGCCGGAATGTGTCATCACTTTATTCCACCAATGCAGGAACGGGGCTTCGGGCGCGTCCTGAATGTCGCGTCGGTCGCGGGCCTTCTATCCATATCCGGTGACGCGAGTTACGGTCCGACCAAAGCGTATGTGATCGCATTGTCGAAGGGTTTGGCCATGAGCGTACAGGGCCAGGATATCCACGTTCTCGCATTGTGCCCGGGATTTACGCACACGGACTTTCATCTCTCTGACGAGTTGACTCGAATGAAGAAAAGCACACCGTCATTCATCTGGTACGACGCCGAGGTGGTTATACGTGAAGGACTGGCGGCGCTGGAGAAAGGCAAGTCTCAATATATTTCCGGCCGTCTCTATCGCTTCCTGATTCCGATATTAAAGACGCCACTCAGCGATTGGATAATGGCCAGAATCGGTGTCAAGCGCGACTATTGACCCGTTCAGAAGCGGGTCAACCGGGAAATTCGCTGACGTCGCCAGACTCGTCAACTTCATATTTCTCGCCGAGAAAATCTTCTTCGAAGACAAATATTGTTGTTCCTTCAGGAGCCTTGATCGCAACGAACGCACCCTCGAAGCCCGGAAATTTCTCAAAGTCCACCGCCTGTTGTTCCAAAAGGCCCATCAGGCCGTGTCGATCGGAACATTTAAAACATAAAGAGGGTGCTTTCACCGCAATGCTTTCTGACAAACCGAGCGGAACCCCATCCGCGCTAAAGCGCATATGAGTCGTCGGTTCCTCGCGCATTTCCAGAAGCGTTGGTGCTATCGGGGCCCAAAATTGAGCCGCTCTGAGCGCGTCTCGCACAGGTAACGACAGCTCAAACCAGCTGCCGCACAAAGAGTCATTTTCTGCCTCTTCACTCCCGTGAAATGTGCGGGCCTCGAGCATGGTGACCATATGGCCATCGCGATCGGGGAAGCGGAGTTCGTTGAAAGCGTCTTCGTCGAGCTGCATGAAACTGAACTCGAAACCGTGGTCAGTCATTGAGCGCGCGTGCTTCGCGATGCCCTGTTGCACGAACGTAATGGCGGGCGCATCGAACACACGATCGTGAAGACCAATATTGAGCTCACCGTCACTGACTACAGCATACTTGTGCGACCACACGTCACCAATTTCGAGCTCCACAAACCCCAGCGTCTTGTAAAAGTGCAGTGACTCGAGAATGTCTGGTGTACGGACCGAAAACTCAAGAAAGCGACCGAGACCATTCATGCGGTAGCCCCCATTGCGACGGCGCGATCGCGTGTTGCCCGACGGGAAGATTCATCGGCTCCGCTTGGCCAGTTTTCGATGTGCTGCTGGACCAACTTCGCGAGGAATTGGATATGATCATCGCGCGCGTTAAGGGCGGGAATATAATGCAAAGTGCCACCACCCGCCGCGCTGAAGAAACCAGCGTTTTGCATGGCGATTTCCTCAAGCGTCTCAAGACAGTCGGTCGAGAAGCCTGGACATATTACGTCGACACGCCGCAGGCCTTGCTTGCCAAGCGCCATGACGGTCTTGTCGGTGTAAGGGCCCAGCCATTCTTCGCGACCTACGCGAGACTGAAATGAGAGCAACCATTCATCGTCGGCCAGTCCCAAATTTTCAGCCAGTAGTCTGGCGGTCTTCTGACATTGGCAGTGGTAGGGATCGCCATTTCGTAGTGTGCTTTGGGGCACGCCGTGAAAGGACATCAAGAGTTTTTCACCGCGACCATTTTCTTGCCAGTTTTCGCGGACACTGGCGGCAAGTGCGTCGATGTAGCCGGACGCATCGTGATAATCATTGATGAAGCGTGATTCTGGCAGCCATCGAAGTTGACCGAACTCGCGCGCAACAGCATCGAATACAGCGGCCGTCGTCGTGCCCGAGTATTGTGGATACAGCGGCAGCGTGACGATGCGACGAACACCTTTTGCCAGCAGCTTGTCGACAGCGTCGGCGATAGCGGGTTCGCCGTAAGTCATGGCCAGTTCAAGATGAACGGAATCCTCTGCGACAGAGGTCATGCGCTCCCGCAATTTGTTCGCGATGGCCTGTGAATGGACGAGTAACGGCGAACCCTGCGTCGTCCATATTTTTTGGTACGCCGCGGCCGAGCGCGATGGCCGCACCAGTAATATGACGAGGTTCAGGATCAACCACCAAATCAGGCGAGGGTACTCAACGACGCGTGGATCCGACAAGAATTCCTTGAGAAAACGACGCACAGCACCTGTGGTCGGCGCGTCCGGCGTGCCGAGATTAACGAGAAGAACACCAGTGGACTCGGGCAGTCCGTGTTCGAACTCAGGTGTTGATCGGTATGTCGGCATAGACTCGCAGGCCGTATTTTAACGCGCACAACAGTACTGCAAAGGGCCGTCGCATGCCAGCGAATACGTCTATAATCGATTGTCTTAATTGACATTTGTTAAAGTGAGGAGCTAATGAACACCCCGACCCCAGAAGAGTATTCCAGCGCGGCGCGCTGGAGGTTGCTGCGCGACCTCGGTGTCTTGCAGGTCAAGCTGGTTGTTGACGGACTGCGTGACATTATTCTGGTCCCGGCGTCTTTGGTTGCTGGAATCATCAGCATCGTATCGAGTAATGACGGCAAGCCCGGGCCGCAGTTTTACCAGCTGCTCGCCTGGGGAAGACAATCCGAGATCTGGATCAACCTGTTTGGGGCGGTAAAAAATTCACCTGAAGAAGTCGGACAACAGCAGTCCTTCGGCAATAAGGATATTGACGATATCGTTGGACGCCTTGAGACTTTTGTCGTCGACGAAGTCAAGCGGGGCGGCGTCACCACGCAGGCGAGAGATCGCCTCGACAAGATTCTCGATGCCGTGCAACGGAAGCGCCGCAACTAATTACTTTTGCACGTCCCGACCAGACAGCAGATCGTCAAGGTGCGGCGGCGGATGGTCCGGGCCCATGCGACCTGACTTCAACCTGGCAATGTAATCTTTGTACGCCCTCATCGCCTGGTAGCCGAAGAACCAGCAAATCGGAATGTTAGCGAACAGCATAACGGCTGTGCCGACACCCGTTATGTTGTCGAGGTCTGCGTCTGTCTTGATAAGACCCAGTGTCGCAATGATGATTAACAGGCAATAAACGAACTTGTAAGGGAGTACCGCTTTGTCGCCGGCAAGATAGACCATGCCCTGCTCGCCGTAGTAGCTCCACGAAATCATGGTCGACACTGCGAACAGCCAGGCGGCTATTGAGACCAGCCACTTACCGAGTCCGGGGGTGACGCTATCGAATGCCTTCGCCGTTAGCGTCGCACCGACATAGGTGCGATACATGCCGTCATCGACCGCCGTTGGCATTGCTGTGCTCCTGAGCGGCACCCAATTGACGACGAAGCCGTCATCAGCCGGTGCGACTATACCCTCGACACGGTGCAGGGCATTCCCTGTTGTCTCATTGGCATCGCCTTTGACGATTAGCATAACGCGGTCGTCGTTGACCCAGTCATCTCCAGGTGCCTCGATCTGAGAAAACTGCCAGCCCGCTTCGGTATGCACGGCGGTCGGAAGCGTATCAAGCGGGATATCGGGAGCACGATTCCAGATGCCGGTCGAAAGAATTATCAGCGCAGTGAACGTGCAAACCACAATCGTATCGATGAATGGCTCGAGCCCGGCAACGATGCCTTCTCGTGCAGGCTCGTCTGTTTTCGCCGCGGAATGTGCGATCGGCGACGACCCTTGCCCGGCCTCGTTTGAAAATGCAGCGCGCTTGAGTCCGAACAGGAACGCTGAGGCCGCCGTACCACCAATGAATGCGCCTGTTGCCTCTGTCGGTGCAAACGCAGACTTGAAGATCAATGCGAAAATGTCCGGTATGTCGCCGATATTGAGAGCAAGCACGTAAAAGCCGGCGCCAAGGTAGAGCACAACCATAAAAGGTACGAGCGTTCCGGCGACCTTACCGATTCGCTTGATGCCGCCGATAATGACGGAGCCGACCAGAACAGCAAGTATGATGCCCGTAATCCAACTGGGCACATTGAAATATTCCTGCGTTAACTCGCCAACGTTCCAGGCCTGGAACATGTTGCCGCCGGTTGCTGTCGAGACCAGTAACGTCAGGCAAAAGATGACGCCGATTGTACGACCCAGGCCGGCCATTCCCTTTTTCTCGAGCGCCTTGTGTGCCACCCACATGGGCCCGCCGTGCGGATTGTCAGGGTCATCAGTATTGCGATACAACATCGACAGGGTTACTTCGGTGAGTTTGATGGACATGCCGAGTAGTCCAATAACCCACATCCAGAAAACAGCTCCTGGACCGCCCAGCGCTATCGCGAGTGCGACACCACCGATATTGCCGAGACCGACGGTTGCCGATAACGCGGCGGACAATGCCTGAAAGTGATTAATAGCACCCGGGTCATCAGGGTTGTCGTAAATGCCGCGGATAACCGCCGGCCCGTGTGTCAGTGCACGGTATTGGCCGAAGCCGCTCCAGACCGTGAAGACGACGCCGGTGCCGACGATCGCGTAGAGCACGTACTCGTGCCAAAGAATGCCGTTAAGCGTTGCGAGCAGAGCGCTGAATTCAGCCATGGATCCCCCCGGATCGTATTGTGGTTATGGTGCTTCCATTATTGCGGTAACACCCATGCCACCGGCTGTGCAAACAGAGATCAGTCCGCGACCGGAGCCATTTTCGTACAGCAATTTTGCCATCGTCGCAACGATGCGTGCGCCGGTTGCTGCGAATGGATGGCCGATTGCGATGCTGCCACCTTTGGTGTTGAGGCGAGCCAGGTCGATCGGTCCCATTGGTTCGTTACGATCCAGCTTGTTGCGACAAAACTCTTCCGACTGCCAGGCCTTCAGAGTAGCAACGGTCTGTGCGGCGAACGCCTCGTGAATTTCGTAAAAATCGAACTCCTGAAGGCTCAGGTTTGCTTGCTTCAGCATGTCGGATACGGCATACGCCGGAGCCATCAACAATCCTTCGTCATCAATAAAGTTCACGGCGCTGGCTTTTGCGAACGTCAGGTAAGCGATGATCGGTAGTTTTTTCCTGCGCGCCCAATCTTCCGAGGCGAGGAGAACTGCGGCAGCTCCATCTGTCAGGGCAGTGCTGTTGCCGGCCGTCATGGTCCCCTCTTCGCTCCTGTCGAAAACCGGCTTAAGCGCCGCTAGTTTTTCAAACGTTGTATCGCGTCGAATGTTGTTGTCTTCTTCTGCGCCTTCGAACGGCACGACAAGATCGTCGAACCATCCTGCATCGTAAGCACCGGCGGCTTTGATATGGCTGGAGAGTGCGAGTTGATCCTGATGTTCGCGCTGCACATCCCACTTCTTCGCAGTGAGCTCGCAGCTTTCGCCCATGGACAGCCCGGTGCGCGGTTCTTTGACGCCCGGAAAAACCGGCTTGAAATGTTTCGGTCGAATTTTGAATGCTGACTTAATCCGGTCCATCGGTGAATGTGCGCGATGGATCTCCATGAGAATCTGGCGGTATTCGTCCGGGTAAACGACGGGCGCGTCGCTAACCGTATCAGTACCACCCGCGATGCCCGCTTCAATCTGTCCAAGAGCGATTTTGTTCGCGACCAGTATCGCGGCCTCCAGGCTGGTGCCACAGGCGCGTTGCAAATCTACAGCAGGGGTCCTGAGGGACAGCTCGGACTCAATGACGCACTCCCTGGCAAGGCTCCAGTCACTGGAGTGTTTAATGACTGCACCGAGGGCAACGTCACCGAGTGTTTGCCCCTTCAGGTCGAACTTATTGACCACGCCGTTAAGCGCGCCAACCATCAAATCCTGGTTTGTACAGTTTCGATAAACCGAGTGCGAACGGCAAAACGGAATTCGTGACCCGCCTACTACCGCAACTCGTATAGCTCGTCCGTCATGCAACATGCCTGTCTCCGATCTGGATCGTTATTCTGGGCGCCGGGCAATTTTACACCATCTAGAGACGCCACCGTAAGTTAAGATGCGCGCATGACCAAGATCAACGCCGCCGATTTTAAAACGCAAGCGAAAGCATTATTGCGCCTTGGTGGCCCGCTAATGGTCAATAATCTTGCTGTTGCCGGCATGCAATTTGCCGACGCCGTTATGGCCGGCAGTCTTGGTGCGAGGGAGTTGGCGGCGGTAGCAGTCGGTGGCAGTTTCTGGTTTCTCGGCTTTTCACTGTCGCTCGGCATATTGATGGCCATATCACCGATTGTCGCGCGGCATTTTGGGGCCGGTAACCTCGATCGGATTGGCCGCTATACCCGGCAGGGGATTTATTTGTCGGTGATGATGGGTGTACCTATCATTCTGATCGGGCAATTTGCGGCGGCTCCGCTATTGGAAAAATTCGGTATTGATCCGGACTTCCGCGATCTAACCGTAGGCTATGTAAGCGCCATTACCTGGGGCGCACCCGGTATCTTCATTTTTCTGGCGTTGCGATTCACGACAGAGGGAGTGGGCCATACGCGACCAATAATGTTCACGTCGATTCTTGGATTAACCTGTAACGTCTTCCTGAACTACGTGCTGATGTTCGGGCGTTTCGGGGCGCCGGCGATGGGTGCGGTCGGTTGCGGTTATGCCAGCGCGATATCGATGTGGATAGTTATGGCCGCGCTTGGCGGCTACATGTTTTTGAACTCACATTATCGTCCTTTTCATATTTTCTCGAGACTCGCGCCATTACGTTTGTCGGCATTTAAGGAAATTATTTCTCTGGGGTTCCCTATCGCTGTAACAATCACAGCGGAGGCGGGGCTCTTTTCAGCCGTCTCGATTTTGATGGGTACGCGGGGAACAGAAATCACTGCGGCACACCAGATCGCGATCAGCTTCGCATCCACAACCTTTATGGTTCCACTGGCGCTAAGCGCCGCAACAACCATCATGGTTGGCCAGCTAATCGGCGCCGGAAAGTTTCAAGAGGCGCGTACCAGTGGCGCGGTCGGGGTTATGCTTTGCGCCGGCTTCATGACCTTGTCAGCCATGTTCCTGCTGGTGTTCCGCGATGCTGTTGTTGGCCTTTACACAGATGATGTGGCGGTCACAGGTATCGCGATCAGCCTGTTACTGATGGCGGCACTGTTTCAGATCGCAGATGGCGTACAAATTGGTGCAGCCGGTGCGCTGCGCGGTTACAAGGACACGGGCGTACCGATGGCAATAAACATCGTCGCATTCTGGGTGCTCGCGTTTCCATTAGCCTACCTCGCGGCCGTTACCTACAAGGCCCCACCCAATTACGTCTGGGCAGGCTTTGTGGTTGGGCTCGGTGCCGCCGCGATACTTCTGACCTGGCGATTCAATCGTCTTTCGCGGCGTGCTGTTACGCAGACGGCTTGAAGTTGGCGTTCAGGCGAAACAGGTTGCCCGGTCTAACCTTGACCGAAGTCCGGACTGTCGCCAGCGAGGTAATCAGCTTCCTCGGGTGTGTTTTCACGATCCAGCAACTGGTTGCGGTGCGGAAAGCGTCCAAACTGGTCAATGATGTCTTTGTGCAATTCGGCAAACTGAGCGACGGTGAGGAAAGTTTCCCGATACGTCGGTGATACGGCTTCGGCCAGCCGGTTATAGAGTTCGACGGACTTGGCTTGCACCTTGCGTGATTCCGCATGCTGCAACGGCATGTAGAAAAATACTCGCTGAATCAGGGTGAGGCCCTTGTCTTTTTTCTCCATGGCGCCTTCGACGCAGAGCTTCAGCGCCAGCCTGTCTTTGGAGAACGCTTCTGCGCTACCTCGATAGATGTTGCGGCGGAACTGGTCGATCAGGAGGATCAGCGCCAGACGGCCGTCCGATTGAGCGGCCCAGTGATTCAGTTTTCCCGCGCAGGCGGCATCGACATCATCGGTAAACTCTTTTTCAATCTCATGATCGAAAACCGGGTCTTCGCTGAACCAGATATCCATGCGGCGATCGATCTGGGGTGCCGAGAGCTCATGCTCCTTAAACCAGAATGACAAGATGGTGTCGATCCGTGCCTGATCTTCATCAGTGACCGTCGCGTCCATGCTCTCACTCAGCAGTTTTAAGGCCATTTCCAGATTCCGGGTTATTTCAATAGTCAGTGTGCCGCGTCTGCCGACCCGCTGTCGTTGCGGCAAGTCACTACAGCAGGCCCTTCGTAGCGCTTCAAAGTGCGAACTCGGTCACACTGTGGGTATAATTGACCAATAGTGGTTGTGGTTGTGAGTAGACTTTAGCAGATGAGACGGGCAGCCACTCAATATTGCCGCAGCGCTATTGCCGGAATTCAGGTCATGAGCTTTACGTATCTGGCTTTTCTCGGTGGCTGCGGAGATCCGGAAGCCGGTCCCGAAGAACAAGTCAGGCAGTGGGTAAGCGCTGGACAGCAGGCAGCGGAGACCAAGGAGCGCGGTGATCTTCTCGATTTGATTTCACCGTCATATGTAGATTCTCGCGGCTTTGATCGTGACGACATCGGCGACCGGTTGCGGGTGTATTTCTTGCGACAACAGCGCATTAAGTTGCTGACCTCGATTGAGGAAATACGGCTATATGGAGACACGGCGGCAGAAATAGATCTGACCGTCGGTATGGTCGGAAAGAACGATGGCGTTTTAGGGTTTAGTGCCGATGCCTATCGGTTTGAGCTGGAGCTGGAAAGAGATGGTGATGACTGGCTACTGATCTCGGCACGCTGGGGTGAGCTTGGAGAGGAACTGCATTAAACGTGTGCCGGTTGAGCGTTGGCACAAGGGAGAATGGCATGAAAAACAGGATTATTGCGCGCTTGTCGATAGCGCTGCTAATCAGCTGTGTGTCGGCCTGTGCATCGATGCCTGAAAGCCTGGTTAATTCGCCGCATGTCAAACTGAGCAACGTTCAGGTCGTTGGTTTGGGTTTCAACTCGCAGACTTTTCTGTTGTCGTTTGACGTTGCCAACCCCAACCCGTTTCCACTGCCGGTGAGCAATGTCGGCTATGGCGTGAGGCTCGACGGGCAGCGGTTTGCCAGCGGTGAAACTGCGAGCAAGTTCACGATTCCAGCCGATGGTGATGCGAGCTTCGCTATTAGCGTTGATCTGAATCTATTGCGAACGGCACCGCAGTTGTTGTCTATCGTTCGAGATGGAACACGTCAGGACATCAACTACGAGCTGGAAGGCCGATTTGGCGTGGACATTCCACTGGCGCCGACCCTCAAATATCGCAACAGTGGCAAGATCCGGCTCAATTCCGCTACGTTTTAACCCACGGTTACGCGCGCAACAAATAATTCGGTCGCGACATAGCGGCGATAATCGTCGAAAATAGCCATTTTTTGCCCTAAATTCGGCTATTTTACGCAATAAGCGAAAAACAGCCGAAGTCCTGTCATATACTTTTCGCTGTTCTGGCCCGCAAGCCGATCCGGCGTTACGGTGCCACCTCTGCAAAACCTCTACTACGGGGAACGTGTCGATGCGTTCCCCGCGGCGTCTATGACCAAGCAAACTGTAACATCGTTATACAACCCGGAGTTCGAGCGTGACAGCTGTGGCTTCGGCCTCATCGCAAATCTCGATGATCTGCCGAGCCACTGGGTTGTCGAGACCGCAATCGCAGCACTTGTTCGTCTGACGCACCGCGGAGCTGTCGCGGCCGACGGCAAGACGGGTGACGGTTGTGGTTTGCTCATTAAATTTCCGACTCAATTTCTGCGAGCAGTGGGCGAAGAATGCGGATTCACGCTGCAACAACGTTTTGCTGCCGGCACCGTGTTTCTGAGTCAGGACGAAGCTCTCGCCAGCGCAGCACGCATGGTAATCGACCAGGCAATTGAAGAAACAGGTCTGGACGTTGCGGGCTGGCGAGAGGTGCCGCTGGATCCAAGCGTATGTGGTGAACAGGCGCTTGCTACCTTGCCAAGGATAGAACAGGTTTTCGTAAACGCACCTGACGGCATGCCACGCGGTCGCTTTAATCGGCGACTGTTCCTGGCGCGACGCCGTGCGGAAAATCGCGTGGCTGATACCGAAACCTATATCGCCAGTTTGTCGTCCGTGACGATTAGTTACAAAGGCATGATCATGCCTTCGTCGCTGCCGGATTTTTATCTCGACCTCAGAGATCCACGCCTTGAGTCATCGGTGTGTCTTTTTCACCAGCGTTTCTCGACGAATACCTTGCCGGAGTGGAGTCTCGCGCAGCCATTCCGGTTTCTCGCACACAACGGCGAGATCAATACCATTAGTGGCAATCGCAACTGGGCACAAGCTCGTGCGAAGAATTTCATATCCGATAAACTCGATGATATTTCGGATCTGGATCCGATTATCTCTCTGACCGGCTCTGACTCGTCGAGCCTGGACAACATGCTCGAAGTTTTTCGTGCCGGTGGTATGGATGTCATTCAGGCGATGCGAATTCTACTGCCACCTGCCTGGCAAACGGTCGACAACATCGATCCCGACGTTCGAGCATTCTACGAATTCTATGACTGTCAGTTCGAACCCTGGGATGGTCCGGCTGGAATCGTACTCACAGATGGCCGCTATGCTGCGTGCTGTCTGGATCGTAATGGACTGCGTCCGGCACGTTACGTCATTACCAAAGATCGACACATTACGATTGCGTCCGAAGTCGGTGTTTACGATTACGACGAAAAAGACGTTGTCAGCAAAGGCCGACTCGGACCGGGTGAAATGCTTGCCGTCGATCTGGTCAATGGAACGTTGCTGGACAACGAAGAAATTCACGATATTTTGAAAACGCGAGCGCCGTACAAGAAGTGGCTGAAGAAAGGCGTTCGTTATCTGGACTCGCTGCTGGTGGACACCAAGACCGCCGCGGAGCCGATGGAACCTGAAACGCTCGCGAGTTACCAGAAGATGTTCAATCTGTCTCGCGAAGAGCTGGGTGAGGTTGTCGCCGTTCTCGCAAAGGCGGAAATGGAAGCGGTTGGATCGATGGGTGACGATACGCCGATGGCCGTGCTGTCGAAAAAAGTGCGCTCACCGTTTGATTATTTCAGGCAGCAGTTCGCACAAGTGACCAACCCACCGATCGACCCGCTGCGCGAGCGCATTGTGATGTCATTGCAGACCAATGTCGGTCGTGAAAGCAGCCTGTTCGAGATCGGTCCGGAGCATGCCGAGCAGGTGTTGATCAATTCACCGGTGCTGTCGCAGGCGAAGCTACGACAGCTGCTGGGTCCGACCATGTTTGAGGACAGCCACGCATTCATTGATTTGAATGTGGACGCGGATGTCGGTCTTGCCGCGGCACTCGATCAGATTTGTGAGCAGGCAGAGCAAGCAGTACGCGACGGCAAGTTGTTACTCACGCTTAGCGATCGTTACCTTGAGCAAGACAAGCTGCCGGTGCATGCCTTGCTCGCGACCGGCGCGGTACATCACCACCTGGTCAGGACCGGTCTTCGCTGTGACGCGAACATCATTGTTGAAACCGGCGTCGCAAGGGATTCGCATCACGTCGCCTGTCTGATCGGTTACGGAGCGACCATGGTTTATCCATACCTTGTGTATCAATCACTGCACGATATCGGGCGTCGCGGCAACGTCGCGAAGCAACAGCAGTTGGGACGCAATTATCGGCGCGGTATTCGCAAAGGTCTTTTCAAGATCATGTCGAAGATGGGGATTTCCTCCATATCCAGTTATCGCGGCGCGCAGTTATTTGAGATCGTTGGTCTTGACGAAGAAATAGTGGACAAGTGTTTTCGTGGTACGACATCAAGAATCCAGGGCAGCAATTTTGACGATCTGTGGGGCGATCAAAAGCAGTTGGCTTTGGCTGCATGGGATGCGCGGCTACCGATCGACCAAGGCGGTTTGTACAAGTACGTTTATGGCGGGGAGTACCATTGTTATAACCCCGACGTTGTAACGACCCTGCAAGCAGCGGTGCGCACCGGTGACTACGAGCAATATTTGAAATACGCCAGGCTCGTCAATGATCGACCTGCCGCGACACTCCGCGACCTCATGGAGATTAAACCGGCTGGTCCGGCAGTGCCTCTGGATGAAGTGGAGCCTGTCGAAGAAATTCTGATGCGCTTCGATAGTGCCGGGATGTCGCTGGGCGCCCTGTCGCCAGAGGCGCACGAAGCACTAGCCATTGCCATGAACCGCATCGGCGCACGTTCCAACTCGGGTGAAGGTGGCGAGGACCCATCCCGGCATGGCACTGAGCGCAGGTCGAAAATCAAGCAGGTCGCGTCCGGACGATTCGGCGTTACCGCGGAGTACCTGGTCAACGCCGAGGTCATCCAGATCAAGATTGCGCAGGGAGCCAAGCCCGGCGAAGGCGGTCAACTGCCCGGCCACAAGGTCAACGAGATGATTGCGAAGCTGCGCTTCTCCAAACCCGGCGTCGGCCTGATCTCACCACCACCGCACCACGACATTTATTCGATTGAAGATCTCGCTCAACTCATATTCGACCTTAAGCAAGTCAACCCGGAAGCCCTGATCTCCGTAAAGCTGGTTGCTGAGCCCGGTGTCGGAACTATCGCCGCCGGCGTTGTGAAGGCGTATGCCGACTTAATAACAATATCGGGCCATGACGGCGGCACCGGCGCGAGTCCGTTGAGCTCCGTCAAATACGCAGGTAGCCCATGGGAACTTGGGCTCGCCGAAACTCACCAGGTACTACGCACGCAGGGATTGCGACACAAGGTACGACTGCAAACGGATGGTGGACTCAAAACCGGCGTGGACGTCATCAAGGCCGCAATGCTTGGAGCGGAGAGCTTCGGTTTCGGTACTGGCCCGATGGTCGCCCTGGGCTGCAAGTACCTCAGAATTTGTCATCTCAACAATTGTGCAACCGGCGTTGCAACGCAGAACAGTGTGCTTCGCAGCGAGTACTTTATTGGTCTGCCGGAAATGGTTATCAATTTCTTCACATTCGTTGCCGAGGAAGTGCGGCGTCTCATGGCTGAGCTTGGCGTTCGTAAGCTCGAAGAGTTGATCGGTCGAGTCGAGTTGTTCGAGCTATTGCCCGGTGAAACCGACCGGCAGGGTCGGCTGGATCTCGGACCGATAATTTCCGATGCCGGGTTGACCAAAGACGTAGCGCAGTTCTGTACCGATCTTCGCAATGAACCTTTCGACAAAGGCGAACTTGCCGAACAAATGGTCGCCGCAGCATTGCCGGCGATTAACGCGCGCAGTGGCGGGCAGTTTGAATTCGAGGTGCAGAATTTCCACCGTTCGATCGGTGCAAGGCTGGCTGGAGAAATCGCGCGCCGTTATGGCAACGAGGGCATGCGTGAAACGCCCCTGGATATTTCATTACGCGGTACGGCCGGGCAAAGTTTTGGTGCCTGGAACATCGCCGGGTTAAATATGAATCTCGTTGGCGATGCCAATGACTATGTCGGTAAAGGTATGGCGGGCGGGCGAATCGTTATATACCCGCCCGAGAGTGCTGAGTACCTGGTTCGCGAGACCGCTATTATTGGCAACACGTGCCTTTATGGTGCGACCGGTGGTGAGCTGTACGCGGCGGGCCGGGCCGGTGAGCGATTCGCCGTTCGAAACTCGGGCGCAACGTGCGTCGTTGAGGGTGCTGGTGATCATTGTTGCGAATACATGACGGACGGCGTTGTTGTCGTTCTTGGTCGTACCGGCGTCAACTTCGGTGCGGGCATGACGGGAGGGTTTGCTTATGTGCTCGATATTGATCGTGACTTTGTTGATCGTTACAACCATGAGCTCATCGACATACATCGAATCACACCGGAAAGTATGGAAGCGAACCTGCATCATCTGCGCTCCTTGATCACGGAGCACGTTGTACGAACGGGTAGTGAATGGGGTGAGTCAATCCTCGATGACTACCGAACCTTCCTGCCGAAGTTCTGGGTGGTGAAACCAAAAGCGACGGAGCTTAGCGCTTTGATCGAACTGCTGCGGCGGGCTGCATAATGTCGAAGCATCCGCTGCAATATCTTGAGGTACCGCGCCGAGAACCTGATAAAGAGAGTGCGGAAGAGCGCGTCGGTCATTTCGGCGAAATTTATGGTCATTACGACGGTGCTAGTGCCGCCGCACAGGCGGGTCGATGTTTGTCATGTGGCAATCCGTATTGTGAATGGCAGTGTCCGGTACACAATTACATTCCGAACTGGCTCGAACTGATCGAAGACGGGAAATTATTCGAAGCCGCCGAACTGTCACATCAAACGAATTCACTACCTGAGATCTGCGGTCGCGTATGCCCACAGGATCGTCTGTGTGAAGGCGCCTGTACGCTACATGATGCGAATGGCGCGGTAAGCATAGGCAGCATAGAGCGCTACATAACGGATGAGGCTGTCGCGCAAGGATGGCGTCCGGACATGTCGAATGTCATCGAGATGGGTAAACGTGTTGCGATAGTCGGTGCCGGTCCGGCGGGCCTGGCTGCTGCAGACGTAATGGCGCGAAATGGTGTGCGGTCAGTTGTGTACGACGCCTACCCGGATATTGGTGGCTTGCTTACCTATGGAATTCCGCCATTCAAACTCGAAAAGCGCATCGTCTCGCAACGTCGTGAAATTCTTGAGGGTATGGGTGTGCAGTTCGTTTTGAATACGCGCATCGGCGAAGACAAGGCCTTTCAGGATTTGCTCGATGAATTCGACGCCGTATTCCTGGGAATGGGTACCTACGACTACGTACAGGGGGAGTTTCCCGGCGAAGACTTACCAGGTGTCTATGAGGCTTTGCCGTATCTCGTCTCAAGCATCTATAAAGAGCTCGGCTACGACGACCCGAGCGTCCCGTATACCAACCTCGAAGGTCAGCGTGTGGTGGTGCTGGGAGGTGGCGACACCGGTATGGACTGCAATCGCACCGCGATACGCCAGGGCGCCGCGAGCGTCAGCTGTGCGTACCGGCGTGACGAGGAAAACATGCCTGGTTCACGGCGCGAGGTGGCGAACAGCAAAGAAGAAAATGTACAGTTTCTATTTAACAGGCAACCGCTGGAAATCATCGGCAAGGACAGTGTTGAAGGCGTCCGGGTTGTTAAGACAGCGCTGGGTGAGGCGGGGTCCGATGGACGACGGAGACCCGAGCCGATCGCCGGGACGGAGGAAGTTCTGCCAGCGGATGCGGTCGTCATTGCGTTTGGGTTCAGGCCGGATCCACCGTCCTGGTTCGATGAGTATTCGATAGAAACACTGCCCAGCGGCCGGGTTCGAGTGGCGTCGCTTGGCAACTATCCCTACCAGACGACCAACCCGAAGGTATTCGCGGGTGGCGATATGGTCAGAGGCTCTGATCTGGTTGTTACTGCCGTTCACGAGGGCCGGCAAGCTGCTGCCGGGATTGTTCGTTACCTGGAGTCCTGACGGGGAAGCGTTACTTCGAACACAACGCCACCACCGACGTTATTTGCCGCTATGCGGCCACCATGTCCTTCGGCGATTAGTCTTGCCACATACAGGCCGAGACCCAGATGACGCGAACTTTCGCCAGCGCGCATCGATACCATGGAGTCGAACATCCGGGTGCGCATTTGCTCCGGAAGCGGTGGTCCGGGATTGGCAACCGCAAGCAACAAGTCGTTGTCCTGACCAGCAAGACTAATCCTGATCACGTCGCCAGCTTTGCTGAAATCAACAGCGTTATCGACGAGTTTGTCGAGCATTTGAATGAGCAACTCGGGCGACCCTGTAGCGGGCGCGGAGTCCAGTGAACAGTCAAAGTCGAACGTGCGTTCCGTATACACGTCACGGTAGGCATCGACGGTTGAGCGCAGAACCACAATCAGATCGAAGGTCTCAGGGTCGGCGTGCTGCATGAGTTCTTCTACGCGACTTGCTTCACTCATGGCGGTAAGGATGCGTCGCAATCGATCCGCGCCTTCGCGTGCACGCGCCGTGTAGGCAGCAGATGACTCATTCAGTGGCTCATGCTCCAGATTTTCCAGTGACGAAGTAACGATGGCGAGCGGCGTGCGCAGTTCATGCGACAGTTTGGATGCGAGCGTGCGCAAGTAGCTGTTGTAGTCTCCGAGCTGCTGCAGGACGTGGGTGAAGCTGCGCGACAAGTCGCCGATCTCATCCTCTGCGAGTGCGCTGGGTAACGCCGCCTGCAACGTTTTATTCTCAAGCGCATCTTCGGCGGCGATCGAGAGGTGACGAATTCTGCGTGACAACCAGGATGCGTAGCCGACCAGCGCTACGGCAACGAGCAACGTTGCGACTATCGTGAGATTGATCAGGCGAACAAGGCCTCTATTAGTCAGGCTCAGAATCGCGTCCGTGCCTTGCTGCAAGATAAGCGCACCAAGTACTTCGTTATCGTCCGTAATCGGCGCGGCTACAGCAACGATCGCCCGACCACTGTCTTCACCCCGAAACCAGCTGGCCATTTCCCGGCCATCAAGGGCTGCACTCACGTAGGGTTGCTGCTCGCGGCCGGCCGGATCAGGTTCAGCGGAATTTGCTGCAATCCCATCTTCGACGAGTAGATCGTAAATGATCGCTGACCAGCCACTGCCGAATGAGGTATCGGATGTTGCAGTGGGCAGTGCGCCAGTTACTGCGATGCGCCAGCCCGACGCGTCGGTCACGATGATGCGCGTGCCGG